>CAYWIP010000048.1:0-21185 GCA_964458395.1 uncultured Ruminococcus sp. | reverse complement strand
CTCACGACCTCCGCCGTGACAGGGCGGCGTTCTAACCAACTGAACTACCGGGCCGATTTCCGCAACCATAAGACCAACCCCCGATATTTCGGACATCTATCTGTCAGCTACGGACGAAAGGCTTTACCAAGCCAATGGTGGAAGTTATAGGGCTCGAACCTATGACCCTCTGCTTGTAAGGCAGATGCTCTCCCAGCTGAGCTAAACTTCCGGATCTCGGTGCGCAGAAAGTTCAACAAATATCGACTGCTTTCTAACGACTTTATTATTTTACAACATTTTCACCGACTTGTCAAGAGGTTTTTTTCCAATTTTTTATTTTAGTTTATTTTGACGAAAAGCCGTTATCACAAAGCCGTTTCAGCGCGGACAAACCTACATTTTGCACAAATCAGGTGTAAAAAATTTCAACATATATTTTGTCGAAAAAAACATAAAATATTCTTGAAATACTTTGAGAGGAGGAATCGACTATGGACAGACTGGCGCTGGCTATTCTTATAATCGGCGGCTTGAACTGGGGTCTTATGGGAATTTTCCGTTTTGACCTTGTGGCGTGGGCGTTCGGCGGCTCTGCGACCTTCCTCAGCCGTCTTGTCTATATAGTTGTCGCTCTGGCGGCTTGTTGGGGCGTTTCCATGCTTTTTCGCAGGCACGTTATGGCGGAAGAGGTTTAGCTTCCGTTCAGGCGAATAACTTATCCCGAGATTTCCGCTGAAACCTCGGGATTATTCATTATTCATACTAATCCATGATCGGAGTATAGACAAGATTTGCAAAAAGACCGCGCATAGTACAAGGAAAATCGACGCAGGCGTACTGTATGTACGTCAAGGAGATTTGACGCAGTAATATGCGTGGAATTTTTGCAAAGATGTCTATACGGAGATCGTGAATTAGTATCAGCAGATAGTACCGCCGCCCGCAACGATATCGCCGATATACAGCACCGCCGCCTGCCCCGGAGAGATCGCCCTCTGCGGCTCGGCAAAACGCACCGTGACCGTGCCGTCTGCGTTTGGAACGGCAGCCGCCAACGCTTCTTTTGCGTGATAACGCGTACGTACCGAAACCTCGACAGGCTCGGTCGGCTTTTCGATTATCCAATTGAAATCGCGCGCGACAAAGCTTTCCGAATACAGTCCGCGCTCCGTGCCGAGCGTTACCGTGTTATCGGAAACGGACTTTTTCAGCACATAAAGCGGCTCGGAATACGATATCCCCAAGCCCTTGCGCTGACCTATTGTGTAATTGATAACGCCCTTGTGCCGCCCCAGAACGTTGCCGTCAATATCCGTAAAGTCGCCCTCGGGATAGTCCGCGCCGCGGTATTTTCTGATAAACTCCGCGTAGTCGCCGTCCGGGATAAAGCAGATATCCTGACTTTCACGCTTCGCCGCGTTGATAAGACCGTTCTCCCCGGCGAGCTTTCGCACCTCCGCCTTATCGGAGTATTCCCCGAGAGGAAACCGCGTATGCGCAAGCTGCTCCTGTGAAAGAAAATAAAGCACATAGCTCTGATCCTTGGCTTCGTTGAGCGATTTTTTCAGCAGCCAGCGGTTACGCGTTTCGTCGAACTCCACGCGCGCGTAATGTCCCGTCACGATAAAATCACAGCCCAGCTCCGCGGCTTTTTGGTATAGCCCGCCGAATTTCAGATAACGGTTGCACTCAATGCACGGATTTGGGGTTTCTCCGATTTCGTAGGAACGCACAAATTTCTCGATAACATTTTTGTTGAAATCTTCGGTAAAATTAAATACATAATACGGAATACCCAGCTTGACGCAGACTCCCCGCGCGTCCTCCGCATCCGAGGCAGTGCAGCAGGCTTTCTCGGAGTACGTCTCGCCGCCGCTGTCGCGGAGCTTCATTGTTACGCCGACGCAGTCATAGCCCGCGTTTTTCATCAGCAGCGCCGCCGCCGAGCTGTCCACTCCGCCGCTCATTGCGATAAGCGCCTTTTTCGCCTTATCCATTGCCAAGCTCCAGCATTTTATCTATACAAGCCTTTGCCGCGAGACGGGTCTTTTCGTCCATGGTTATCTCCTCGCCGCCCGTACCCTCCAGACAATGCAGAACGCTCGACAGCTTGGTGAGCTGCATATTGCTGCAAATAAAGTCCTTTGAAAGCGGATAAAAATTCTTGTCGGGGCAGTCTATGCCGAGGTGCTGAACTATACTGTTCTCCGTGCCGATTATAAACTCGGTCTTATCGCTCCGCTTCGCGTAGTCCATAATTTCGGTGGTGCTGCCGACAAAATCCGCGAGCGCGACGACCTCTTGATCGCACTCGGGATGAACGAGCAGCAGAGCGTTCGGGTGCGCGGATTTCGCGTTTTCGACGTCGCGGCGGGTCATTTTCGCGTGGGTCGGGCAGCAGCCTTGAACGGTCACGATCTCCTTATCGGGGCACTGCTTTGCTATATATCCGCCAAGATTGCGGTCGGGGATAAACAAAATCTTATCCTCTGGCATACGCTTGATTATCTTAGGCGCGGAGCTTGACGTTACGCACACGTCGCAGAGCGTTTTCAGCTCGGCGGTGGTGTTTATGTACGCTACGACCGCGTAGCCGGGATATTTCTCTTTAAGCTGCGAGAGCATTTCACGGTCTAACTGCTCCGCCATAGGGCAGCCCGCGTCGGGCTCGGGGAGAAGCACGGTCTTCTCGGGACAGAGAATTTTCACGGTCTCCGCCATAAAGCGAACTCCGCACATCATAACGGTCTTGTTTGCGGTCTGCTGAGCCTTCTGCGCAAGACCGAAGCTGTCGCCGACGAAATCCGCGACCTCGAGAATATCGTGCGTCTGATAGCAGTGCGCCAGAATACACACGTCCTTTTCCTTTTTAAGCCGCAAAATACGCTCCTGAATATCCTTTATCATAATAATCACCTCATTATTAAATACAATAATCGCCGCCGTCGTTCAGCTTGTCAATAACGTCCGCGAGCGTTATCCCGTCCAGATAGTCCGTTATCGTCTTGTACAAGCCCTCCCAGATCGGCAATGTGGCGCAGCCGGCGCGGCGCGGACAGTCGTTCTCCTCGTATTGCAAACAGGAAACGGGCGCGAGACTGCCCTCGGTCACACGGAGTATCTCTCCGACCGTGTACTTATCCGGCTCCTTTGAAAGCGCGTAGCCGCCCTGATAGCCGCGGTTGGTGCGCAGCAGCTCCGCCTTATTGAGCAGCGGAACTATCTGCTCGAGATACTTTTTCGAGATGTTCTGCCGCCTTGCGACGTCCTTTAACGCGATATACCCGTCGGCGCGGTGCTGACCGAGGTCGATCATCATACGCATGGCGTAGCGCCCTTTTGTTGAAATTTTCATAGCTCACTTTCCTTATAACATATTCCCGACAGCCGTGGCGCTGTCTTACCCGATTACATTATAACACTAAAAATCTATCTTTTCAATAGTTTTTGTTATTTTTGCGGAATTTTAATATAATACTTGAAATTATCCCGTAAATATGGTATAATAATACGATTGTACGTTGCAATCAGCTTATGGGCTGCATATAATGATTAAGGTATAATGTGAATTTCCACAAAACGGGGTTTCAAATGTTGATAGCTTTTGTGAGATAAAATCCCAAAAACCTATTGACATAGTATGCATTAAGTGGTAAAATAAATTTGTGAGATGAGGGTAGGTCAACTTGGACTTTGAATTCATAAAAAAATTCACGCCCATGTACGTCGAAGCGGCGCGGCTGACGCTTATAATAGGCGTTATCGGAATAGCGCTTTCGGCGGTCATAGGGCTGTTATGCGCGCTGGCGAAATATTACCGGATACCCGCCGCGCGGCAGATAGCGTCGGCGTATATTGAGCTTTCGCGGAACACTCCGCTTATAGTGCAGCTTTTCTTTCTGTACTTCGGGCTGCCAAAGGCGGGGATAGTGTGGTCGAGCGAGGCGTGCGGAATTATCGGTCTGGCGTTTCTGGGCGGGAGCTATATGGCGGAGAGCTTTCTCGGCGGCTTGAAGTCGGTCGGGAAAATTCAGCTCGAAAGCGCGGAGAGCTTAGGTTTCCGGCGTTTGCAGACAATGCGCTACATAGTTGTGCCACAGGCGGCTTCGGTGTCCGTGCCCGCGATCTGCGCGAACGTTATCTTCCTGTTAAAGGAAACGAGCGTGTTCAGCGCGGTGTCGCTCGCCGATCTGATGTACGTCGCGAAGGATCTTATCGGAATGTACTACAACACATGGGAAGCGCTGCTTATGCTTGTAACGGCTTATCTGGTGCTGATTTTGCCGATCTCAATAGTGTTCACGATACTGGAGAGGAGGCTGCGCCGTGCAAGGAATTGAAGTGCTTTTTATGGGCAACAATATGCTGCGCCTGCTCTCGGGGCTGTGGGTGACGATACGGATATCGCTTATTTCGATCGGCTTCTCGCTTATTCTGGGAACGCTGCTGGGCGCAGTCATGACCTCGAAAAGTCCCGCCGTAAAGGCAGTCTGCCGCGTATATCTGGAGATAGTGCGGATAATGCCGCAGCTTGTGTGGCTGTTCGTGGTGTTCTTCGGAGTTACAAAGCTTACGGGGCTGAACCTCGGCGGCGAAACGTCGGCGGTGATCGTGTTTACGATATGGGGCGCGGCGGAAATGGGCGATCTGGTGCGCGGAGCGTTTCTGGCGATACCGCGTCATCAGTTTGAGTCGTCGCTGAGCCTGGGACTGTCGAAAATGCAGATGTATGTGTTTATTATCTTTCCGCAGGCGATACGCGGGCTTATCCCGAACGTAATAAACCTGTCCACGCGAATGATAAAGACGACGGCGCTTGTATCGCTGATAGGCGTTACCGAGGTGCTTAAGGTCGGTAAGCAGATAATCGACGCGAACAGATTCGAGTATCCGAACGCGGCGATATGGGTATACGCGGCGATATTCTTTATGTATTTTCTGATATGCTTTCCGCTGTCAATGGCTTCAAGAGCGCTGACGAAAAAACAGGGGGGTGAGTGATATGTCCGAACACATTATAGATATAAACGGCTTGGTGAAGCACTTCGGCGACAACGCCGTTATCGACGGCATATCGCTCTCGGTATCAAAGGGCGAGGTCGTTGTGCTGATAGGTCCATCGGGGTGCGGAAAGAGCACGCTGCTTCGATGTCTTAACGGGCTTGAGCCTATTCAGGGCGGAACGGTCACGCTGCACGGCGAGCCGGTAATTCACGGCGACAAGAGCTTGTACAAGGTTCGCCAGAAAATCGGAATGGTATTCCAGAGCTACGACTTATTCCCTCACCTTACTGTGCTGAAAAACATCACGCTTTCGCCGATAAAGGTACAGAAGCGCGATAAAGCCGAGGTCGAGGCAAAGGCGCGTGAGCTGCTGGAGCGCGTGGGATTGTCGGATAAGGCGGACAGCTACCCGTCGGAGCTGTCGGGCGGACAGAAGCAGCGCGTGGCGATCTGCCGCAGTCTGATAATGGATCCCGAGATAATGCTGCTGGACGAGATTACGGCGGCGCTCGATCCCGAAATGGTTCACGAGGTGCTGAACGTCGTGCTTGACTTGGCGAAAAACGGCACGACGATGATGATAGTAACGCACGAAATGGCGTTCGCGGAGGCGGTCGCCGACAGGGTCGTCTTTATGGACGGCGGAGTTATCGTCGAGGAGGGAGCGCCCTCGGAATTTTTCAGGAACCCGAAAACGGAGCGCGCCCAGCGATTCCTAAAAACATTTACTTATACAAAATAGCCCTTAGAGCCTGTTCAGTATCTTGCCGCACGCATCTTGCTTGCATATTTTTTCGCCATACTTAGGCAATTTTTCTTGAAATACATACAGTATTACGGCGAAAAATTGCCGTTGTCTGGCAAAAAATCTGCTGCGCAATCTGCGCACGTCAAGATACTGAACAGGCTCTTAGAGGGTATTATATAAAGAACAAAAGATTATTTCAGGAGGTAATTTACTATGAAGATTTTAAAGAAGATCGCGGCTTTGTTTGCGGCTTCGGCGCTTGCGCTGACATTCGCGGGCTGCGGCGATCCGGGTAATTCGGGCAGCTCCGGCGAGTCCGGAAATGCAGGCAATGAGGGTAACACAGCGTTCAGAACCGTCGATCAGATCAAGGAGAGCGGCGAGGTAACGATCGGCGTATTCTCCGACAAGAACCCGTTCGGCTATGTCGACAACGAAGGCAATTACAAGGGCTACGACGTGTATTTCGCGGAGCGCATCGCAAAGGACTTGGGCGTTGAGCTGAAGCTCGTTCCCGTCGAGGCGGCTTCGCGCGTGGAGTTCCTCGAAACCGCAAAGGTGGATATTATCCTTGCGAACTTCACCGTAACGGACGAGCGCAAGGATAAGGTGGATTTCGCGCTGCCGTACATGAAGGTCGCGCTGGGCGTTGTTTCGCCCGACAGCGCGGTCATAAAAAGCGCGGAGGAGCTTAACGGCAAGACCCTTATCGTCGTTAAGGGGACGACCGCTGAAACATACTTCACCGAGAACTACCCCGACGTAAAGCTCCAGAAGTACGACGAGTACAACGAAGCGTATTCGGCGCTCCAGGACGGACGCGGCGACGCGTTCTCAACCGACAACACCGAGGTTCTCGCGTGGGCTAAGAGCAATCCCGGCTTTACGGTGGGCGTTGACACGCTCGGCAGCACGGACGCTATCGCCCCTGCGGTAACAAAGGGCAACGAAACGCTGCTCAACTGGCTCAACGACGAGATCAAAACGCTCGGCGGAGAGCAGTTCTTCCACAAGGACTACGACGAAACGCTGGCGGCGGTCTACGGCGACGACGAGACCTACAAGGAAAATCTTGTGGTCGAGGGCGGAGAAATGTGACCGCTTTTCGGACAAATAACAACGCGGCGCCGGGCAGTAATGTCCGGCGCCGCAGCTTATTATCTAATTGAATTACTTAAGCTCAAAACCGTCCTTGAACGCGGTTCCGACCTTATCTCCGAGCTTGTAATATCCGTGATTTATCGGGTCGACCACGATAACGTCGAGCTTTGGGAAATCGGGATTTCCGTCCGCGTCAAGGGCGCTTTCGTCAATCGAAACGTTCTTGATCTCACCGATATACTTCCCGCCCGGGAGCACCTCTTTCAGCTCGCACTCCAGAGCGAGCGGCAGCTCGTTGATGACGGGCGCGTTGACAAACTCGCTCTTTGTAACGGTAAAGCCCGCCTTTTTCATCTTGTCGGGAGCGTTCTTTCCCGATTCCACGCCCACATAATCGCTCTCCCTGACGTGCTTTCCGTCCGCGATAGAGATCGTAAACGCCTTTGTTTTCATAATGTTGTCGGTAGTAAGATGCGCGCCGAGATCGACCATGACCTCGTTCGCACCGCACATTCCGCCCCAAGCCGCGTTCATGGCGTTGGGGTTTCCGTTCTCGTCGTAGGTGGCGATTATAAGAACGGGCTGAGGCGCCAAAAACGGTTTTGCTCCAAAATTCTTACGCATGGTGATTTCTCCTTTACATTAAAAATTTTACAATTTAATTATAACATAATCATTCCGAAAAATCAATAGGGCACCTCTAAAAACCAGTTTGAAAAGGAGAAATCAACAGAGTGCGCCGGCTGCGAGGAGACTTGACGCAGTAGACGGCGTGCTCTGCTGATTTTTCCTCAAACAAGGTTTTTAGAGGCGCCCAATACTTAATCGTCAAGATTAAGCTCCTCTATCTCGGTTATGATCTCCTTTTTGCGCTCGAAGAACAGCATTTCCTTGTTATGCTCGAAATACTCCTTACAGCCGTAACGGCTGATGAAGTGGGTCGCGTAAGGGTTTATCGTAAGCTCGGTAACGAGGATAAGCAGCTCCTGACCGTTTTTCTCGAACGCGTCCTCGCAGAACTTGAAAACGTTCGACAACATTCCGCCCGACTTGGCGACGTCCTTTTCGAGCGCTTTCTTTCGCTTGTCGAAGTCCGCCTTTACTGTCCTGAACGCCTCCGCCGCGTCCTTAGGGGGCTTTGCCGCGAACGAGGCGCGCTCCTCGGAAAGCGTTTCGATAGTCGCGTGCAGAACGTACTCACGGTCGCCCGACATATTGGAGGCTTTCTTTCCGACCGCGATCTCCTTTTGCTTAGCGTCGATCTGGCGCGTAAGCGAGTCCTCGAAGTTCTTGTCAACGGTGAAATCAAATTTCGCGGTTTTCAGACAGGTCATAAGCTCGGCAAGCTGATTCTCGGACAGATACGTTTCGCGTATGCCGCCGACAAGTCCGTCCAGCATAAGCCCGATAAGCGAGAGCCTTTCGTCGAACTTCGCGTTCTTCGCGCGGTCGATTATCTCCGCATCCGCCTTGCCCCCGAGAATCTTGTCGACCTGATAATCCGACTTGTACTTGTTGAACAGATCGTAATAGATCGAGAAGCCCTTGGCGATCTTCCTGTTCTGCAAATACTGCCCGACAAGCTGTTCATCGACGGTAAAGCCCTTTTGCTCGTACAGCTTTATCATCTCGGAAAGGTCCGACCAGCCGCGCGCCGTCGCGAAGCTCTTACCGTCGACGGTGGTCTCGATCTTGTAGAAGTCGTCCTTTCTGATGTCGAGATAAGTAACGATCGCGGCGTGAACTCCCTTTGAATACGCGTATTCCTTCCACGCGTCATAGTCCGCCTCAACATCGATACGTTTAAGACGATCCCATGTAACGATATCGAACTCGCGCACAGAGTTGTTGTACTCGGGAGGATTGCCCGCGGTAACGACTATCCAGCCGTCGGGAACGCGGTGCCGCCCGAACGTCTTGTACTGCAGAAATTGCAGCATCGCGGGCGCTAACGTTTCCGAAACGCAGTTGATCTCATCAAGAAAAAGTATGCCCTCGGTAACTCCCGTAAACTCGATCATATCGTACACGCTCGCGATAATTTCGCTCATCGTGTACTCGGAAACGCTGTACTCCTCGCCGCCGTAATTCTTCTTCACGATAAACGGCAGACCGAGCGCGGACTGTCGGGTGTGGTGGGTCATGGAGTAGCTCACCAGACCGATCTTCATCTCCTCGGCGATCTGCTCCATTATCGCGGTCTTGCCTATGCCCGGCGCGCCCATAAGAAATATGGGGCGCTGCTTCTCTATCGGGATAACGAAGTTCCCGAATTTGTCCTTTGTCAGATACGCGGAGACCGCATTTTTGATGTCGTCCTTTGCCTGTTTTATGTTCATTTTATACCTCCGTAAAAATATAATTTACTTTATTATTTATACAATAACTCTCCGCGTATGACGAACGGGAAATTTGCAGCGTTAAATTTGTACAGCCGCCGAACGCGTTTTTGCCGATCTCGGTCACGCTTTCGGGAATGTTGACCTCCGTCAGGGCTTCGCACCCGCAGAACGCCCGATTCCCGATAACCCGAATCGTCGGCGGCAGCGTGACCCTGGTCACCGACCGCCGAAGCTCCTTTTCCTCATCGCTCATTTGCAGCTTCACGCAGGAGAACGCTTCGCCGCATATCTCCGTCACGGCAAGCTTTCCGATCCTTTCGGGAACGTCAAGCTCGGTGCGGCTGCCCTTGTAGCCTGTAATTCCGAGCGTTCCGCCGTGCCGCTTTATGTAATTCCACGCCTTTTGCGGATCCTCGGGCGGGAGAGCGTCGAGGTCGAACATCTTATCGAAATCGTAATCCCCGTCGGGAATATCGGCGGCTTGGTTTTTCAATTCGAGCAGGTACGCGGTACATTCGGCTCTGCCGCGCTTCGTGGAGTATTCGAGCAGCTTTTCGAGTTTTTTCGGATTTCTCAGCCAGCCGTATTCCACGCATATTGCAAGGCAGCCTACCGCGCCGTTATTGATAAACAGCTTCATCAGCTGCATTTTGTTCATCTGATCGCGGTTGAAAACCTCCAGCGAAAGTCTCCAGACGTCCGGGTCGAGAAGCTGACTTTTACGGTGGATATAAAGCTCATTGCCGAAAGCGATCTTACGTCCGCCCAATTCATTTCCCAGACGCTCAAGCATAACGCTCAGCTTATTTAACGGCAGCCGCTGAAACATCTCGCAAAAATCCATCCAATAAGAGGTGCTTTCACTGCCTATGGACAACGTTCTCGGAAAGCCGTTTACTCCGAGGTTTTTCAGAACCGAGTAAATATCGCCGTCGCAGTACAATACGGCGTAGTACAGCAGCCACTCCGGAACGAACCGCGTCCGCTCGGCATTAGCGCAAAGGTACTCCAGAGAGCGCGTTATTTCGGGCGGGGGCAGCGGTTCGCCGTGTACGAGCATATCGTCTTCCTTGGTTTGATTTATCCATGTGCGCACCTCGGAATTGTACTTATGATATTTTAATTTTATAGTCCTTAGCAGCATCAGCGGATTTTTCAGGTCAAGCGCTCCCCCGACCTGAAAAAGATCCACATATTTAAATCCGCTCTCAAATTCAAACACCATATCGGTGTTGTACGAAATATAACCATAAGCGAATTCGGCTCCGCTCTCAACAAGCGCCTTCACCATTTCAAGTCCGCGCAAACGACAGGCGGCTCCAAGAGCGCGACCGGTATGCTCCAGCCCGACCGAGCTTTTAAGCACGCGCCGCGCATCGTCGGGAGTGCCGAACAATACGGCGTTCAACAGCTTGTCGGAATTTTCATCTTTGTACATCGGCAGCTCTCCTACTTGAATGTGTAACTCAGATTAAATCTCCTGCAATACATCTCCGCGTAAGGCGAATGGGGAATTTTCACCGTGAGCTTCGGGCAGTTCGCGAATATTTTCGGCGCGTTTTCGGCGGATTTTTTGTCCGCGAATATTTCCAAGCCCTCCGGCAGAATGACCTCCGCGAGCAGCGAGAACGCGTTGAAATTTCCTTTGACCGCGCCCTCTCCTCCGAAAGCATATTTCCCGATTGTACGAACGGCGGACGGCACGGTTATCTTGGTTATGCGGCAGCGGACGAGCGTCTGTTCTTCGGTCAGGCGCGGGGCGTTCGGCGAAAACGCGTACTCGCCTATCGCCGTGACGGGCGACTTCCCTATCCTTTCGGGAACGACTATTTCCTCGCGGCTGCCCTTGTAGCCCGTGATAATAAGAGTTCCGTCCTCCCGCTTTTCGTAACGCCAGAGCTTCTTAAGCTCCGAGACGGAATCGGGCGCGGCGTTTAATTCACGCTGCATTTTCTTTTCGGCTTTTTCGCGTTCGGCGGCTATGTCGGCGGTGCGGTTCTTGTATTCGAGAAGCCACGCGGCGCACTCTCTGCTGCCGTGCTCGCTTGCGTATCGGATAAGCTCGTCACGCTTTTTCGGCGCTTTGAACCAGCCGTAATTTTCGAGCTCGGCAAGGCAGTCCGCCGCGTCGTTGTCGATAAGATACCGCAGCAGCTTTATCTTGTTTATGGTGTGCTTGTTAAAAAAATTAAGTCCGCACTCCCTAACCGAAAGACGATAAGAGCCGATTAAATTGCGCTTATCCGCGAAAAAATTTGAAACGCGCCATTGCCTGACGTCGTCGGACAAACGAATACCGCGGCTTCTCAGCAGCTCGTATATAGCAGGCTCGTCATAGCATATTGAAAAATACATCAGCCTTTCGGGACAGAGCTTCACTCTTTGGGCGTTATCCAGAAGATACTCCGCGATCTTCACGCGCTCGGCGGTCGGTATGACCTTGCGCTCGTCCGAACGGTAAGTTCCGAGTAAAAAAAAGATCGGCGGAAATTTCTCAATAAGCATAAGTGAATAATCCAATTCGCGGAATCCACCCCTTTCAACGCTTGTCACGGAATTATTTTCCGATGTTTCCGCATGGCAGCCGAAATTCGCGCCGCGCTCAACAAGCGCCTTTACCATGTTAAGCCCGCAGAAACGACAGGCTATCCCGAGCGCTCTCGCCGTAAATGCCGACAGCCTGCACAGCTCCACCGCCTTGCCGATATCGCCAAAGAGAACCGCCCTTTCCAATGCTTCGTTTTTCTCCAAGCCCTCGCGCCCCCTTTAATCGTAATACTCGAATTTTATCTTGTTATGCTCACAGAACTCCTCAACGTGCGGCGCGCGCGGAACTCCGACCACTAAATCGGGACAGTTTGCGGCGTGAAAAAGATACACCCTCCACCACTTGCAATCCTTGTTAAAATACCCCAGCGTTCTCGGAAGACGGACATACTCCAGCGCACCCCTGCTATGCTGCATGGAAAACGCGTTCGCGTCAATATCCTTTACGCCGTCGGGAACTATTATCGTTTTCAGCGAAACGCAGTCGCGGAACGCGTACTCTCCGATACTTCTCACGCTCTCGGGAATATTGACGCTTTCAAGCGATATCAGATCGCAGAACGCGCTTTCGCCTATCCTTTTCAGACCCTCGGGGAGCGTTATCCTCGTTATCGTCTTGCGGAACTCGCGGGTAGGCTCTTTTATCCTCGGAGCGTGCAGAGAAAGCGCCCAATCGCCGATCTCCGTGACAGCGCCGTCGCCGATCTTCTCCGGAACGTTCAGCACCGTACCGCCGCCCTTGTAGCCCGTAATAACGAGCGTTCCGTCGTCGTTCCTTTTGAAGTTCCAGTTTTTCTTCAGCTCCGTAACGGAATTCGGGTCGGCGTTAAACTCGCGCTCCAGCTTTTTCTCGGCTTTGACGCGTTCGGCGGTGAGGTCGGCGGTGCGGTTCTTGAATTCGAGCAGATACGCGGCACATTCCGTTTTGCCCTTTTCGTTCGCGTAGTCTATCATCTCGTCGCGCTTTTTCGGGAGCTTCAGCCAGCCGTTTTCTGCGGCAAGCTCAAGGCAGGAAACATTTCCGCTGTTGATAAACCATATCATAAGCGAGGTCTTGTTCATCTTTGACTGATTGAAATTCTCAAGCAGAAACCCGAAAAAATCCGGCTGCGTAAAGCGCTTTAAATTCACGTCCCAAAGATATCTTGTGAAATTCAGCTTTTTGTCGCCGCACTCTCCGATAATATTCCGCATTACCCGTATAAAATCCTTATCCGCGAGCCGTTGGGTAAGGAAGCAATAGTCGCTCCATTCCTCCAAGCGCGCTCCCTCGGTAAGCATTTTTACGCGCTCCTCCGACAAGGAAACGCCGCGTTTTTTCAGCGCGGAGATCATCTCCCCGTCATCGGCGAAATACAAATAAAACAAAAATTCACCGGGCTTGAAGCCGACCTTTTCCGCGTTGTCGCAAAGGTACTCCAGAATTTTCAGGCGCTCGGTCTCGGGAAGAATTCCGGGCGCTTCCACATTCTCGGGTATGCCCTTTTCAAGCAACCAATTGAAATGACGAAGCGCGGTGTTCTCTTTATAGTCTATCAGCGCAAGCGAATGATCGGGAAATCTCCCCGAAAATTTTACGCCGAAAATTTCCCAAAACCACAAACGTACAAACTCGGGATCGTAATAAAAAACCGCGCCGCCCTCGACAAGAGTTTTCACCATTTCAAGCCCGCGGTAACGGCAGGCAAGCCCTAGCGCACGGGCGGTAAACTCCGTTTTGCCGAGCGCCCGGAAAATTTCCGAAACCTCTGCGGGAGTTTTTTCAAGCACGTCTCTTTCGAGTGCTGCTGACCGCTGCCACGGCTTTATATTCGCGTAGTTCATTTGTTCTCCTTATATGTATACGGAATACCGCTGCTTTTGCAATACTCTTCGGCATAAGAGCCTTTCACGACGACGGCGGTAAGCTTATCGCAGTTCCGAAAAGCGTATTCCCCGATATGCTTTACCTTATCGGGAATAACGATTTTTTCAAGAGACACGCATTGATAAAACGCCGTGCCGCCTATTTCCGTAACTCCGCCGGGAATATTTATTTCCATGAGAGACGGCATGGCGGAGAACGCGTTATCACCGATAAAATCAACGCTTTCGGGCAGAACGACCTTTGTTATCATACGGCGCTGCCGCTGCTGTTCGGGAGTGGCGGTAGTGTAAACTCTGCCGCCGCATAGCCCGCAGTCACCCGCGAACGCTCCACGACCTATGGCGGTAACGGTGCTTTTCCCTATTGTTTCGGGAACTCTGACCTCGGTGCCCGCACCTTTGTAGCTTGTGATAATGAGCGTTCCGTCCTCCTGTTTTTTGAAGCCCCACATCTTTTTCATCACCATAACGGAGGTCGGGCTTGCGTTAAGCTCCGCCAGCATTTTCTTTTCGGCTTTTTCGCGCTCGGCGGCAAGATCTGCGGTGCGGTTCTTGAAGTCGAGCAGCCACGCGGTACATTCAACCTTGTCAGTCTGCCGTGCGTATTCTATCATCTCGTCGCGCCTTTTTATATTATCGAGCCAGCCCAGCTTTTCGATCACCGACAGCGAATCCACAGCGTTATAGTCTATCAGACCGCGTATAACCTCAGCTTTATTCAGCCTTTCGGTCTTAAAATTATCGCGGAAAAACTCCAGAATTTCGCTGTTGACAAAACGCATTTTTGTGATATCATAGATCTTACCCGTGCAGTGGAACGGCTTTCCGCCAAGCTCGGCGGCGATCGTCCTCATTACGGGGATATAGTCCTCGTCGGAAAGCTTGCTCATCATCGCGCACCATTCGTACCAATAGCTGTCCGTCGACATTCCTCCCTCGGTATACCTCTTCATGCGTATTTCGGACAACCCGACGCCCAGCCTTTTCAGCTCGTCAGCGATAACATTATCCCGCGCGAAGGCAGCGTAATACAGCATTTCCGACGGATCAAACGAGAGCCTGTCCTTGTTTTCGCAAAGACAGCGCAGTACTTCAAGCCGCTCGCTGTCGGACAAAAACGGCAGATATTTTTTATTATCGGTCGCCGCCTGTTTTACGAGCTTCAAGCCCTTGCAGCAGCACGCGCCCTTGATGTGCTTGAAAATTTTCAGCAGATACAGCGAAAAATTCGAGCGGTAATTGTCCTGCTTTATCCCCGAGGGGCATATCCCCGAATAGCAGTGATAGCGCCTTTCCGCGCCCACGCTTACGGGTATATCGAAAGTCGCTCCGCACTCTGTCAGCGTCTTTACTTTTTCGACTCCGCAGAATCGGCACGCCAGCCCCAGCGCCCGCGCTGTCATTTCGATATATCCAAGCTCGCGGTAAGTTTCGGCAAGCCGCTCGGGAGTTTCGTTCAGCACCGCCCGCTCCAGAATTTCCGCTTTGTTTTCCTGTGGAATATTTCGGTAATCCATTATGCGTCCTCCCGATACTTATACTTAATATCATACCGCTTGCAGTATTTCTCCGCATAGCTTTTCGGCTCGACGATAACGGTGACATTCGGGCTGTCCTGAAAGATCGTCTCGGGCGCTTGGTTTCGATATTTGTAGTTCTTTATGCTTTTGACCGAGGCGGGCAGCTCGACCGTTTTAAGCGAACCGCAGTTCATAAACGCCTGTTTGCCTATTTCCTCAACGCCTTCGGGGATAACTATTTCCTCAAGCGAGCTGCACCGATTGAACGCCCACCGTCCTATACGCTGCACGGCGACAGGCAGCTTTATTTCCTGCAGATCGCGGCAATTCGAAAACATATAATCGCCTATTTCGGTCGTGCTTTCCGGGAGCTTTACGGAGCGCAGCGCGACACACCCTGCAAACAATCCGTTTCCCATTTTCTCAACGGCTTCGGGAACGATAAACTCCGTTACCTTTTGGCAGCCGCAGAGCGCGTTATCCCCTATTTCCGCAACGTTTTCGGGAATATTAAGCTCCGACATTTTCCAACAGTTCTGAAATGCCGCCTTTCCGATACTTTGTATGCTGTCGGGAAGCTTTACTTTGGTTATCGCTCTCCTGAAATTCCTTTGTTCGACCGTCAGTCTCGGAGCGTCGGAGGAAAACGCGAACTCTCCGACAGCCGTCACGGCTTTCTTTCCTATCTTCGCGGGAACCTCTATCTCGGTGCGCTTGCCCTTGTACCGCGTGATGATCACAGAACCGTCCTCACGGTTATCAAAGCTCCAGATCTTTTTAAGCTCGGTGACGGAATTCGGGTCGGCGTTAAGCTCGCGCAGCATTTTCTTTTCCGCGCTTGCCTGCTCCTTTACAAGATCGGTGGTGCGGTTCTTGAAGTCGAGCAGAAACGCCGTACACTCCGTCATTCCCTTTTCGGTCGCGTATTGTATCATCTCGTCGCGCTTGCGCGGCTGCTTCAGCCAGCCGTTCTCCGCGCAGAGCTTAAGGCACTGTACGCTGTTTTGTTCTATTGCGTCTTTCATGGTCTGCGTCTTGTTCATCTTCTTCTGATTGAAATTCTCAAGGATAAACTTGAAGATGTCGGGTCTGAACAAGCGGAACTGCTTACGGTAGGGATTGTAATTACTCCAATAGACAGACTCGGTAAAGTGCAGAGTTTTTCCGCCTACCCCCTCAACAATGTCCCTTATCGTTTCTATAAACACGCCGTCGTCCAGATTCTCCATCATCTGGCAAAACTCCATCCACTCGAAGCTGCGCCCGCTTTCCGTAAGCATGGCTATGCGCTTCTCGGAGAACCCCGCGCCAAGCTGCTTCAAAACATCGGTGATTTTTTTGCTGCCGCTCATTATCGAATAGAAAAGCAGCTCGCCCGCGTCAAGCCCTACGCGCTCGCGGTTTTCGTACAGATATTTCACGATCTCGGCGCGCTCCTCTATCGGCAGAACGTTCAGCGTTCTGAGTGAAACTCCCCCGGCATCCTGAATACTTACGGAATTGCCGAAGCATGGGTCGCTGTTGATAAAATACGCCGTGCGCAGCGCCTTGGTCATCTCCAGCGGCGACAGCCAGTAATATATCGTAAAGTAACCGCCCTGACCCTCGGGGCGCACATACCTGAACGTCGCGCCGTTTTCCACAAGCGTTTTCACCATTTCAAGCCCGCGGAAACGGCAGGCAAGCCCCAAAGCGCGGCAGGAATTTTCCACATACCCAAACCGCTTATACCGTTCGTCTGCTTCCGCGGGCGATTTTGTAAGCACCGCCTCCGCGAGTATCTGCGAATCTTCCATTATTTGTCCTCCTCAAAGCTATACGGGATACTATTCTTTTTGCAGTAATATTCGGCGTTCTCCAGATGAGGAATTACCGCAGTTATTCCGCCGACGGAAACATTAAATATGTTCGTGCCCTCCTCCGCCGCCTGTCTGCTCCCGAAAATATCAAGCGTGCGCGGCAGAACCACCTCGGGCAGCGAATCGATATGCCGCCACGTTTTGTGATCGTAGGTATAGCCGCCGAACGCAAACCGCCCTATCGTTCTGACCGAAGCAGGCACGGCGATCTTTTCGATCTGCGCCCGCAGCAGCTCTTTATCGTGAGTAAGTCTCGGCGCGTTCGGCGAAAACGCGTATTCGCCGATAGCCGTCACGGGATCTTTTCCGATCCTCCCGGGAACCGTCACGATGTTTTGCGATCCCTTGTAACCCGTTATAATGATCGTTCCGTCCTCACGCTTTTCATAATTCCAGCTCTTCCGCAGCTCGGTGACGGAATTCGGGTCAGCATTAAGCTCGAGCTCCGCCCTTTTCTCGGCTTTCGCGCGCTCGGCGGCAAGGTCGGCGGTGCGGTTCTTAAAGTCGAGCAGCCACGCGGCGCACTCGACCTTACCCTTTTTGCTCGCGTATTCGATAAGCTCGTCGCGCGTTGTTGTGTTTTTCAGCCAGCCGAGATTTTCACATACCGCAAGAAGTTCGGTCTTGTTTTGGCGGATTATCTCCTGCAGCGTTTGTTTTTTCTTAAGCCTTTTTAGATCGTAACATTCCGTAAGGCACATGAAAACCTCCGTGTTGTAAAAGAACCCGCCTATCGCGTGGCCGACAGTGTCCGAATAGTAAAGCGGCTTGCCCGCTTCCTCTCGGAATACGCGCGAAATGTAAATAAAATCCTCCGCGCCGATACGCTCAAGGTCAGCAAGATAATAATTCCATAATTGAGATATCGGATCAGTGCAAAGCATACCTCCTCCACCGTTTACAAGCGTTAGCTTTACCATATATGTAAGTGTTCTTCCGTTCGCCCTGAGCTCATTGACCTTGAGCTTGTCGCCGGACAGCACCGCCTGAAAAAGCGCGTCCACCATGCCGCACTGTGTTCTGAATGAATAAAAGACATTCATAGTTGATCCTCCGCAGCTTTATAAAACAGAACGTTTTCCTTACGGTAATTTTCCGCATACGAGCCACCGTTCCCCCGGAACCGCCGCGCCGAATTCCGTATTAAAAGAATAACGCTCAAACGAATCGGTCATATCTCGTCTTTCCTAAGCACCAGCTTTATCGCCCACGCGGGAACCTCGGGTATTTCGTAGTTCTCGTCGACAAACACAAACGCCGTGTCATACGAGGGCATTTTCGCGGGGAATGTTCCAAACCCGTCGGTAAAGTAGATAAGCCCTTTGAGATTGTCGAACTCCTTTATCTCGACCAGCGAATCCACATAGCTGAACACGGGACGGAAGTCCGTGCCGCCAAAGCCGCGGAGCTTCATATTTTTCAGATACTCGTCGAACTCCGCCTGTGTGGTTATCTTCACGTCCTCCTGAATAGCCGCGTCGCACTGTATTATGTGGAGATTTATCTTGGAGAAAAAGCTTTCTGTGGATTTAAGTATATTGTAGGTTTTTTGAACGAACGTCTGCACAAGCTCTCCCGACACCGAGCCCGAGGTATCTATCGCGATCACGAAGTCGCGTATGCGCTTTACCTCCTTGTACTCCAGCGGCTCGATAAGCGGCATATTTTCATACAATTGCAGTCCGTAGGTGTAAAAATTGTAGTCGAACTCGTCGGGGTTTATCTTCATTACCTCGCCGCGCACCGCGAACTTTTTCAAAAACTCGGTGTAGTCGTAGCGCTCGCGGTTGACCTCCTTAAGGTTCTGCGTGAGCAAGCCCGGCTCCACGCCCTGACGCTTGCCGAACGCCTCCATATCCACCTGCATACGCTCCGCAATACCGGACCAGTCATCTACAAGCTCGAAAAAACGCGCGCTTGCGCTGCCGCCGTCCTCATCATCTCCGCCACTCCTGCGGTAACCGGGTATCCCTAACTCCGCCTTTTCCGCGTCAGACATGTACCATATCAGATGATCGTCCGCCTTGAAGAGCATTTCCAGCGTCTTTACAGATTTTTCGGGGAGCTTTTTATCGATAAGAAAACGATAGACCTTTTCCGCCGAAAGAGAGGTCAGCTCGCCCTTGAAGCCCTCGAGAAACTGCTTCTGCTGCCCCGCCTTGAGCGTATCGAGATACGGCAGATTAAGGTCGTTGATAACGCTCTCCACTGCGACGTCGCAGGCTGTATTCCACAGATCGCGGTCGATCGCGGGGTTGACAAACATATGCTTGAACACGCAATGAAACACCGAGTGCAGGAAATTCCGCACCGGAAGATTTTCCTCCATTCGATACGCCGTCAGAATATGCTTAGGGTCGTACAGAAACACCCGCCCGTCCGTCGCCGTACACTTGGTGAAATCGGGCATGGGACTGACGTCAAACCGGCTCAGCGCCATATCCAGAAAACGCAGATTTACAAGCAGCTTATTGCGCGACATATTTATTATTTCCAGCGCTATTTTTTCGATTTTTTCCTGTGTTACTTCATCAAGCATTTTGAACTCCTTATTTTAAAGGCAAAAGCTCGCACCGGCTCACTTCGTTCGCCTAGCCGAGCAGCACTCCCTACGCTTTGCTCCGGTCGCACTGCTCGCTTGCGCCTTTTGCCCCTGCGGCTATTACACGTTGACTTTAAAGGCAAAAGCTCGCACCGGCTCACTTCGTTCGCCTAGCCGAGCAGCACTCCCTACGCTTTGCTCCGGTCGCACTGCTCGCTTGCGTCTTTTGCCCCTGCGGCTATTACACGTTGACTTTAAAGGCAAAGCGACGCGATGCTCACTTCGCGCGCTTCGTTCCCCTGCAACTACTGCGCATCTGTTTTTCCTGAACATCCCTTATTTCGGCCTGCTGAACACGCACCCACAGTAATTCTGCCTGTATAGGTCATACTCGCGCGACAATTCAATAGACCGCAGATAGCCGCCCTTTTTCTTGAAATCATTCGGCAGATGCCCGACCTTGTATATCTCGGATAATTCTTCGCCTATCTCGTTCAGCTTCTGCGCGTTCTTCAACGGACTTATCGACAGCGTTGAGCAGAAATAATCAAAGCCATGTTCCGCGGCATATTTCGCGGCGCGCTCCAGCCTTAATCTATAACACACAAAACACCTCTCGCCGCCCTCCGCGCAATTTTCCAAGCCCTTTACCGCCGAAAAGAATTCCTCGGGATCATACTCGTCAACAATAAGCGTTACGGGATTCTTTACCGGAAGCTCCCCGATAAGACGGCGAAGCTCCTCGGCGCGCTTATCGAACTCCGCTTTAGGAGAGATATTCGGGTTGTAGAACAGATCGGTTATCGAGAAATATTGTGACAAATACTCTAAGCAGTAGCTTGAACACGGCGCACAGCAGCTGTGCAGCAGCAAACGCGGCGTTCCGCCAAGAGTTTTCAGCAGCTCGTCCAGCCTGCGCTGAAAGTTTATTTTCGGCTCCATGATTATTTCCCCGCATAGATGTCACGCTGTGCGACGGCGAGCCTGTCACAGCGCTCGTTCTCGGCGTGACCCGCGTGTCCCTTTATCCACCTGAACTCCGCCTTGTGTATCTCCAATAATTTCAGCAAGCGCTCCCATAGATCGGGATTAAGCGCGGGCTTTCCGTCACTTTTCTTCCAGCCGCGCTTGCGCCAGCCGACCGCCCAGCCCTTAGTTATTCCGTCAACGACGTATTTGCTGTCGGTGGTTATCCTCACCTCGCACGGAAATTTCAGAGCCTCAAGCGCTGTTATCACACCGAGAAGCTCCATGCGGTTATTGGTGGTATGAGCGTCGCCGCCGCTGATCTCCTTTTCCTTGCCGTCGCAGCGCAGTATTGCCCCGAAGCCGCCAGGTCCGGGATTTCCGCTGCATGCGCCGTCACTGAATATTTCAACAAATCTCATTTTAATGCACCTCTCAATACATCTATTATACTACAATTCCGCCACGATGTCAAGGAAATACAGTGTCAACCGCCATATAGCGGTTATAGTAAATTTGAATTTATTGCAGTAACTCTGCGCTGTGCTTTAGGGAGATTATTTTTTGTTGGTTAATCCCTGTTGTTTCGTTTATTTTAATTAAAATGTTGTCGCACGGTTGCGAGAGGACACCCTTCGGGGAAGGGGGAAGACAAAATCCGACAAAAATGCGGATTCCCCCTTCCCCTACGGGTTTCCTCTCGCGCTC
>CAYWIP010000047.1:0-21997 GCA_964458395.1 uncultured Ruminococcus sp. | reverse complement strand
AGGAAATCCCAAATCATGCTTGCTTTGCAAGCCACCCTTTGCCTGATCGGATTTGCTTTTACACAAAATTTTATGGAGTGCCTCTTTTTCCTGTGCTTTTATTTGCTTGCGTAATTCCTGAACCTCCGCAGCAAGTGTCAGTGCGGTCTCCGGTGTTTGCTCACCGAGTCCCGGATCTATCTCCCCTTTCTTCGCTTTGTGTACCCACCCGCTTAATGTGTTGCATGGTACTCCAAGCTCTTCTGCTGCCTTCTTGTTACCTACTTCCTTCGCTAGCTTCAACGCCTGCTCCTTGAATTCTTTTGTGTACGTCCTTGCTTGTCCCATTACTTGACCCTTCCTTTTCTTTTTATATAATCCTTTTCCTCGGATTGTGTCAAGTTTTATTATACAACATCATTATGATATAGCCGACGCATTAGAAGTCGCTCCCGAGGATCTTATCAAAGCTTCGCAGTTTTCCAATGATATAATCTACAAAAAAACCGATAAATAAAACAAAGCCGCCGGAAATAATGATATAATCCCCTTAGAGTAGACGCCCGAAAAAACAAGGATTTCGAGTGTTGAACCAAGGGGATTATTTTATGCGAAGCTGACAAATGAGCAGCAGCCTGCACAAATTGCACAGACTGCTTTTGGTTATTCCGTAGAATTTTTAGCCTTTTTGCACTGTCTGCTTGACAGGTGGCGGGTCACGATGTCGGGCGGTTTGTTTTACTTCTTCGCGCGTTCGGCGATGATATTCATCATCTCGCCGACGTTCTTCATTCCGCTTACCTCTTTCATGGTGAAGCGCATTTTAAATTCCTTTTCGACCGCCGATATCAGCGTGATATGCTCCAGACTGTCCCACGCCTCGATGTCGTCCGCGGTGGTGCTGTCGGAAAGCTCTATCGCGTCGTCGTCAAACACGTCGCGGAATACCGCCGTAAGCCTGCTCTTGACCGTTTCTCTGTCCATATCAATTCTCACTTTCGTTTATTTTTATCGCCGTGGTTTTCGGCGAATAATTTGCCGTTTCAAGTTTCCAAACAGTACCGTCTCCGTCCGAGGAGATTTGCGTAAAGCCGAATTCCTCGTAGAGCTTCGCGACCATACCGTTCTTTTTGGTGGGATAATAGTACCCGATGATCACTTCAATGCCCGCCTTTTGACATTCCTCAACAAGCCTGTCAAGCATAGCAAGCTCCATTTCGCGCTTGAGAACGCGGCAGCTCATCAGCCAAAGCTCAACGTGAAGCGCCTTGCCGTCCTTTTTGCCGATAACTACCGATACTATGCCATTGTCGCCGAATTTATCAACCAACCTGCCGCAAAGCCTGATGTAATTATCGTCGGCTGCGACAGCCTCCATTTCGGCTTGCGTGTAGCGCTTTGTCGTCAGGTTAAATTGATTGCTCTTGTTGGTAAGCTGGGTAATTCTGGGAATGTGAACCGGATCAAAGTCGCGTATTTCGGCTTTCATTTCCAGACTTTGGAGAAAGTCGCCGTAACTCGCGAATTTCTTTTCCGCCGCGGCTCTTTCGGCATTGGCGCGGTACATCTCGTTCCTCGACGCGTCGTCCGCGGAAAGCGAGGTCACCTCGAAGTATCCGCACTTGTCGAGCGCGCGGATACATTCCTCGGGGTTGTCGAAGTCGATCACTGTGACCTCGGGGAGCTGTGTGCGGACTATCTCGCGCTCGGCGGGATTGTCGTCCACGAAGATGAAGCTCTCGGGGAGAAGATTAAGCTCGTGAGCCGTCTCCTCGAGGTTGCGCCACTTCTCCTCCCAATTTGCCTTAATGCACGCGAAGTCGTCCGGGTGAAGCGCCGCGTCGGGGTGGTTGAGCCCCTCAAGCGCGTTTTCAAGGTCGTTCTTCGAGCATACGGTGAGCAGCACGCCGAGCTCCTTGTGCGCCTTGATGTACTGCTGCAAACGCAGATAACTCTGACCCTCGGAGGTCTCGCTGCCTATCTCGATGCCCGACTGCCCGTCGTCGCCGATAACACCGCCCCAGAGTGTGTTGTCCAGATCGAGCGCGAGGACTTTTTTGTTCCGTCCCATGACCGAGCAGACGATATTTGCCAGACTGTACGCGAACTCGGGGATCGCCGAAACGCTCATCGCGTACTTATACAAATGCCAGTGCCGCAGCTCGTGCCAGCGCTCCAGCCCGTACGCCGCCGAAAGATAGTTGATATCGTGGATATAGAAATTCTTGTGCGATTGCGCGTAGTCGTATAGCTTGCAGTTGAGCCGCGTGATGAAGTCGATGCGTCCGTAAGCGCAGCCGACCTCGCGGTTTCCGAGCAGACGCTCACTCGGCAGCTCGAAGTTGTTTTGGATTATAACGCATCCGAATTTCTCCGAAAGCGCCGTCCACATACGCTCGTAACGCTCGTATTCGCGGTTCAGCTTGTCTGCGACGGACGCCGCGTCCTCGTTGACGCGAGGCTTCTCCTCAATGTTGCGCGAGGTCGTGTGAATGAACACCAGCTCGGGCTTGAACCCGTCAAGCTCCTTATTCCCGAAAACCGCGTCGCTCCAGTACTGCGCGTATTCCGACTCGTAAAAGCTCGGTACTATTCCCCTGTCGCGCAAAAACAGCTCCAGAATTTTAATTATATCCGAGGTAGTAGAACCGCCCAGCACCGCAATTTTCAGCGGTACCGCGCCCTGCTCCTTTTCTTTAAGCAGCCGAAGCAGCTTTCTTTTGCTTTGCATTATCAGATCCCCGTCGAACGGACGGCTAAGCTCAGGCAGCATTTGTTATCCTCCCCATTAAAGTTTGTCGGCAAGCTTGTATTGGTTATCGCCGGTAGCGCTGAACGAGTTCATGCAGAACAGCACGTCGGTCAGCCCCTCGTCCTTGACGAGCTGCGAAATGCTGCCCTCAAAATAGCGCATATCGACCACCCAGATATCCTCGAAAGAGTTGGTAAGGCAAGGCACGACCGCGTTTCCGTAGCTGTCCTTTACAATAACCAGCTTTCTGCCGTTGGCAATGTCGGTGTGAACGTGCGCCACCTCGTCGTCGCCGCCCATAAATACCAGATACCAGCTTACAACGGGAGTATCCTCGAGCGACTTCAGGAACAGCCCCGCCTCATACGGGTCTGTAAGGCTCTGAGTGTAGTATGTTACCGTGTATTCGTTTTTTGGCTTGTAGTAGGTGAACACGTCGGGATTATTCTTTACAAGCTGATTTTCGTTGCTGTAACCGTACATCGTGCCGACATAGCCCTCCATTGCGATAGTCTCGTAGTCGGACAGCGGCGCGAACGGAACCTGCGCAATATTGGCGAAAGCCTGCGCCGCGTAGTAAGCGCCGAGCGGCTGCCAATGGTGGTCGGTGCGGAAGTAGATATCCTCGTTTACGTGCTGAGATAGCGCCGTATACGCGTCCACGGGTATTATCCCGTCGAAGAAGCTGTTCAGATGATCGATATTATCCCATTCGCTGCCCGCCATATACGAAAGGTCATCGGGCAGATAAAACGACACCGCGGTAGGCGCTACAAGCGAGAACACGTTCACCTGATCGCCGACGAGCGTTTTAAGCTGATTGAGCGTTTCCGCGTAGTTCTGACCTCTCTCATAGCCGCCGCCGTACAGGTCGATAGCGCGTCCGTCATCCAGCACGAGAACCGAACCGGACATCTCGCCCCCTTGACCGTCCTTATCAACAATGGGCTTTTCGCTTGAGGTGCTCTCGGACGAAGATTCTCCGCCTGTGCTTTCGGGAGCGCTGTCCGAATTGTCGGAGCTGCTAGGCGTGTCGCTTTTATCGGAGCTGCTGTCGGGAGTGCTTACGCTTCCCGTGCTCTCGGAATTGCCCGTTGAGCTTCCGCCCGAGGAAACGGGTTCAGAACCTCCCGTACTTGAACTGCCGCTCGTTTTGTCGCCGTTACAGCCCGCGAGCGCCAGAATAAGCGCCGCCGTCACCAGCATTGAAATTGTCTTCTTCATTATATTTTCCCCCTGTAATTGTATTATATATTGCTCCGCCAACTAAATATTTCTGTCAATACTCGCCGTAAATCGAAAATCTCCGCGTCAAAGCTCCTTGCAGTACGTCAAGTACAGCGGCGTCGCTTTTCCTTGATATTTTCGATTTACGGCTTCGTCTTTTTGGAAATATTTAATTGGCTGAGCAATAGTATGGCTTATAAATACCGTTTTAACTTGATCTGTCACATAATATTTGCAAGGTTTTCCTCGTTGCCGCCCGCGGCGCTCGAAGCGTTCATCGCGAACAACACGTCCGTTATCCCCTCGGACTTGCAAAGCTCGGTCACGCTCTTCTCGAAATGCCGCATATCCACCACCCAGATGTCCTCGAACGAGGTCGTGAGGAACGCGGGCAGCGCGTCGCCGTAGCTGTCCTTGACGATAAGCAGCTTGCGCGAGTTCTTCGCCGCGGTCTTGACGTGAACCGAATACATATCGCCGCACATGTTCACCAGATACCAGCTTGTAACGTCTATATTATCGGTATCAAGCATAAGCGCGCCCGTGTACTGAAATTCCAGACCGTAGTCGTAGTAGTCGGTGGTGTACTCGGTTTTCGGCTTGTAGTAGGTGAACGTTTCGGGATTGTTCTTTATCCGCTGATCCTCCTCGCTGTAGCCGTAAAGCGTTCCCACATAGCCCTCACGCGAGATAAACTCGAAATTATCCTCGGTGAGTTCGGGAAAGTCGACAAGCGCCGTCTTCGCGAATTCCCACGCAGCGTAGTATGCGCCGAGCGACTGCCAGTGATTGTCGGTGCGCAGATAGATCTCCTCGTCCGTATGCCCGGCTATCGCGGAATAAGCGTCCACGGGAATCACCCCGTCGAGAAAGCTGTTGATGTAATCGATATGATCCCACTCGCTCGCCGACATATCCGAATATTTTTCGGGAAGATAGAACGACACCGCCGACGGCACGACCATCGAGAACACGTTGACGTTCTCTCCGAGCCTTTTCTTATACTCGTTGAGCGTTTCGGCGTAATGCCTGCCGTTTGAATAGCTCCCGCCGAACAGCACAAGTCCGCGCCCGTCCTCAAGTACGAACACGCTGCCCGACATCTCGCCGTCGGCATTGTTGTTCGCGGTTGACGGCTTTACGGCGGAGCCGCTTCCGGGCGGACTTCCCGCCGAACTTTCGCCTATGCCGCTCTCCAAGCCGCCGGAGCTTTCCGGAGCACCGTTTTGGCTGTCGGATGTTTGTTCGGACGCGGAACCTCCCGAAGGCGCTCCCGTCGAAACGGACGCATTGTTGATCCTCTCGTCCGAACCCTCGGGCAGCTTGTCCCGCTGCTCAGTGCTGCTGCACGCGCTTAACAGCATAGCCGCCGTAAGCGCCCAGATCGACCATGTTACTTTTGCCTTTTTCAAGACATATACCCCCTTTTTTGATTTACCTGTCTATTATAGCATTGGAATGTCAATTTTTCGTCAAGAAAGTTATGTTTTTTACTTACGAAATTCTTACAATTTTGTGAAAATTTAAGGGTAGGTTTTTTTACCGCATTTTACCCTGAAGAAAATCCGCGTTTTCGCCGACGGCGCTCGTGGGATTCATCGCGAACAGAACGTCGGTGATTCCCTCGCTCTGCGC
Source organism: uncultured Ruminococcus sp. (assembly GCA_964458395.1). Classification (GTDB taxonomy): domain Bacteria; phylum Bacillota; class Clostridia; order Oscillospirales; family Ruminococcaceae; genus CAG-115. The sequence continues at coordinate 16,404 of CAYWIP010000047.1, read as the reverse complement.
AAGGCTTATTATTCCGCTCTCGAAATACCGCATATCCACCACCCATATCTCCTCAAAGGAATTGGTGAGGAACGCGGGGAGCGCGTCGCCGTAGCTGTCCTTGATTATCATCAGTCTGCGTCCGTTCTTGCAGTCGGTGTTGATGTTGACCGTGTACAGATCGCCGCACATATTCACGGAATACCAGTCGCTGACGCTTTGCATAAGGTCGATATCCAGCATAAGCCGCCCCGTGTACTGATATTCCATGCCGAACGAATAGTAGTCGGTGGTGAATTCGTTCTGCGGGATATAGTAGGTGAACGTTTCGGGATTGTCGAGCATCTCCTTCGGTTCGCCGCTCTGACCGAACAGCGTGCCGAGATAGCCCTCGCGCGATATTTTTTCGTAATTCTCATCGTTCAGCTCCGCGAAATCCACCTGCGCCACTTTCGCGAATTCCTGTGCCGCGTAGTAAGCGCCCAGCGACGACCAGTGATGATCGGTGCGCATAAATATATCCTCGGCTTTGTGCTGCTCGAAAACGGAATACGCGTCGATCGGGATAACTCCGTCAAAGAAGCCGTTGATATAATCGATCATATCCCACTCGCTCGCCGATTTGTCCGCGAACCTCTCCGGAAGATAGTACGACACCGCCGTCGGCGATACCAGCGAATACACGTTCACGTTCTCGCCGAGCGCCTGTTTATACGCATTGAGCGTCTCCGCGTAGGACTGACCGCCCGAATAGCTTCCGCCGAACAGCGGCAGAGCGCGCCCGTCAGGGAGCACGATTATACTGCCGATCTCCATTCCGCCGTTGGGATCCTGTTCAACAGGCTCGGTCGAGCTGCCTGAGCTGCCCGGGGTCGTTTCGGAGCTTGTCGGCGTGCTTGTTGAAGTGCTTGAGGCGCTTGAACTGCTTGAATTGCCCGAGCTTCCCGAATTTCCCGACTGCGGCGGGATAACGACTACGGGCGGCGGCTTTCGGGTCGAGCTGCTGCCGGAGTTTTCAGGGCGGGTCTCAATATTGGGCAATCCGCCGCTTATGTGAATGTTGCCAACACCGAGATTCGCTCTGAAAGCCGAAATCATAGACTTGAAAGTGCTTCTCAGCGGAACGGTATCATTATAGAACGCCGCGAAATTCTCCGTAAACTCGCCCTTGAAGTAACTCTCAAACGAAAACGTCGGGCATTCCGCAAGGTCGCGGTTCTCCTCGGTGGAGATCGTCGGGCGCTCCCCGAACGTCATAAACAGCGTAATAAACGCCATTATTCCCACGATAACGGAAATATTCAGAGTGTACAATGAATGTTCACGCCTGCGGGTCTGCGCCAGCACGCGCTTCTTCCGGCGCTGAAGCCTTTCCTCGCGCTCCTCGTCGGTCGGCTTGTTTGCTTTATTTTCGGACATCTGTACACCCCCTTAATAATTCCAGTACAGGAACGCATCGGTAGTCGCGTCCACGAGCAGTATGCTGCTCATTACCAACAGCACCGCGCACACCGCCGTACCCGCGACCGACACCGCGGTCTTAGCCGAAAGCGAGCGCTCGGATATCTTCTTGCCGATACTCATAAGCGGGAATGTGCAGATAATTGCGGCGATTATCAGCCACAGGTTGTTGCTCAGCGAAATAAACTCGAAATCGCTGCTGAAGCCGTTCGGGTTGAGCGGCGTAAGATTGCGGAAGAACAGCCCAAGCTGCCCGAAGTCCTCAAAGTAGAATATGCCGAACCCGATTATGATTATCAGCTTGCTGTAAATATGCCTTATTACAATGGGGATTTTGTTGATACGCTTTTTGCCGAGAACGGTCTCAAACATTATAAACGCGCCGTAATACAATCCCCAGATGACGTAATTCCACGAAGCGCCGTGCCACACGCCCGTACACAGCCACACCAGAAACAGGCTGAAATACTTGTTGCGGTGACCGAAGAACGATATCGGCATTAAATAGTCGCGGAAGAACGAGCCGAGCGATATGTGCCACCTCTGCCAGAATTCCTGAATATCCTTGCAGAGATACGGGTGATTAAAGTTTTCGTTAAAGTGAAAGCCGAATATGCGCCCCATTCCGATAGCCATATCCGAGTATCCCGAAAAGTCAAAATAGATGTAAAGCGAATAGAGAATGATCCCGTACCATGTTCCCATTATAGTCAGCGAGCCGACGCCCGCGTCGCTGCCGAGAGTATCCTTGACTATCCTGTGAAGCTGATCGGCGAGAATTACCTTTTTGGCAAGTCCAACCACAAGTCTTGTCAAGCCCTCGCTGAGATCCTTCGCGGTAGTGCGGCGGTCGTCTATTTCCTCGGCAATGGTGCTGTAACGCACGATAGGACCCGCGATAAGCTGCGGAAACAGGCAGATGTACAGCAGCAGCTTCCAAAAGCTCTTCTGCGGCTCGACCTTTCCCCAATAGCAGTCCACGATATACGAGATTATCTGGAATGTGTAGAAGCTTATTCCAGCCATTATCGCGATCTCGGGCACGGGGAATTCCGAGCCGAATATCGCGTTTACGTTCTCGACCAGAAAGCCGCTGTATTTGAATACGGCGATCATTCCGATATTGTAGACCAATCCGCCGCCTAAGATAAGCTTTTGCACTTTATCGCTTTTGGCGGCGCCGATACCCAGACCGACAAAGTAGTTTATGACCGCCGACAGCAGCAAAAACAATATCCTCACCGGTTCGCCCCACGCGTAGAACAGCAGCGAGAATATTATCAGCACGGCGTTTTTCCCCTTGAGAGGCTTCACCAAGCCGTACGTAACAAGGCAAAGCGGCAGAAACAGATACAGAAAGATAAGGCTGGAAAAAATCATTTGTACACTCCCCAATTTATAATATGTATATGCAGAAAAGCAAGCTCGGACTTTTTTAAAATTGTGCAAAATTACGCCGTCGGCTAAACAAAGCCGTTTTTCTCTCTATTTTATTTTTATATTTTAACGTGCCGTATAAATGCACGAAAAGTCCGTATTCGCTTTGAGTTGCCGAATTATAAATTTGCGCTCCCCCACAGAGCGCAAAGAACTCCTATATAACATAATACTACTTTTTAGGTTAATTGTCAAGGCATTAACGCAATTTTCGGCAAATTTTTTCGGAGAAATTCCGCTTTAAATTCGGCTTTGAGATAATGCACAGACGTGGTTTATCAAAAAAAACTGCGGAAGCCGGTATAACCAAGCTCCCGCAGGCGAATTTATTTTATAGTTTTTTCAAATTTATTCCAGCCAGTCCATATACCACGATAACTTCCAGCCGTCCTCGTTTTTGAGGATACCCGTTCGCTCCGTGAGAATACCGTCGGTTTCGACTATATAAGCGAACTTTATCGTATCGTCCGTTTTTTCGGTGATATGCGCCGTTTTCCAGAAGCAGTCATCGAGCGCTTTCACGGCTTGAAACGTCTCCTCGTCGTACAGGGCAAGATTTTCAAGCTTTATCATATGCGGAAAAGCCGTAAGCGTGCCGTCCTCTTTGAGCATATTGCCCTCCGTTACGGTAACGGCGATCGTGTCGATATCCGGATGGTTGTCATTCTCCTTAAATTCATTATACCAATACTCCCACGATTTCTTCTCAACCTCCTCGCCAAACGCGAAATTCTCCGCAAACTTCTCCAGCGCCCCAGAGGTAAGCGAATCCTTTAACTCGTTTTTAAAATCTTCAAGACTGCTCGAAGACGGCGAATATGTTATCTTGTAAGTCTTTTCGACAAACTCGCCGTCCTTATCTCCCGGCTGTTCAAAAAATACTTTACATCCGGAAGGCTCTCCCGTGTCCTCGTAATAGCCGCCAAAGGCTCCAAACACAGACGTTATCGGGTATGTGACTTGATTGATGGTTTTCTGCATTTCCCGTTCTTCCTCGGTAAATTCCGGGGGTATCTCGTAGCCGCCTATCGAACTGCTTTCCCCGGAATTATCGTATCTCATCAGCGAACAGGAGCAAAGCATAAGCGCCGCCGCTGCCACCGCGTTCATTGTCAAAAGTTTTCGCAAAATCAACACCTCCGATATTAAGACGACTTTTGCAGCGAATTCTTAACGGCTTACGATTTGTTAAATTCAACAAATAATTTGCACGTTATTTGTGGATAATTACCTCAGCGGCGGTTCTCCTCGCCCCAATCACATAGCAGATCGAGTATTTTCATCAGCGACCTGCCGCGCTCCGAAAGGCTGTACTCCACCTTCGGCGGAATCTGCGGGTATTCCCTGCGGAGGATAAGCCCGTCGCGCTCAAGCTCCTTGAGGTTCATGCTGAGCGTTTTGTCGGTGACTTTTCCGAGATAGCGGCGCATTTCGTTAAAACGCACGGTTTCAAACTCCATAAGGCAGTACAGAATGACGGGCTTGTGCTTTCCGCTTATAAGCGAGAGCGTGTAGCTGAATCCCGTATCCTCAAAATTCGCGTCCTTGATATAATTGGTTATCATTCGATCACACTTTCTTTAAAGACAGTACTTGTTTTTACAAACGGCTTATGCTATAATTATATCACAACACAAAAACATTGTCAACCGACGAAAGGAGTAAATTGACCATGGGCAAAAAAATCGTTGTAATTACGGGGAGTCCGCGCAAGAACGGCAACAGCTTCGCCATGACCGAAGCGTTTATCGCGGCGGCGGAGAAAAAAGGGCACAGCGTGACGCGGTTTGACGCGGCGCTGAAAAACGTCGGCGGCTGCCGCGCGTGCGAGACCTGCTTCAGGACGGGCAAGGCTTGCTCGTTCGACGACGACTTCAACGCTATTGCGCCCGCCATTCTCAAAGCGGACGCGGTGGTTTTCACAATGCCCGTCTATTGGTATTCAATACCCGCGCAGATAAAGGGCGTTATCGACAGGCTGTTCTCGTTCGTGGTCGGCGGAAAGGATATCGCGGGCAAGGAGTGCGCGGTTATCTCATGCTGCGAGGAGAACGATATGTCGGTGTTCGACGGCGTTACAAAGCCGATAGAGTGCTCCGCCGAGCTTATGAAGTGGAAAATGGTCGGCGAGGTGCTGATACCCGGAGTGCTGAACGCGGGCGATATCGAAAAGACCGACGGCTGCAAATGTGCGGCTGAATTGGCGGACAAGATATGAAACGCGCGGTTATATTGTCGGTAATTGTCGCGCTGCTTCTGACGGGCTGTGATAATGCCGCGGAAATCGGCTCCGAAAGCAGTACGCAAAGCGAAAGCTCCGGAATCTCGGAGATACATACGGAGGAGAAATCGTTTATGGAGAAAAACAAAGATATTATAGTTGATATACAGCCGCCCGAAATTGAGGAAGCGCGCGAGGGCGTGCGGTATTCGGAGTTTCAGCGGTACACATACTACTCGACCACGGCGGAGCGCGACACGGGCGTTAACGTTTTGCTGCCGCCCGATTACGACGAGGACAGGGAATATCCCGTAATGTATATTCTCCACGGCTACTACGACAACGAAAGCTGGATGGCGCGTCCCGAGGTCAACATTCCGACAATGCTCGGCAATCTTATCGCGGACGGGGCAGCCAAGGAAATGATAGTTGTTGCGCCGTACATTTATTGCAGCAAGGATATGCCCTACTGCACGGGAATGAACCTGCAGAACTCGCTGAACTACGACAACTTTATAAACGATCTGGTTACGGACTTGATGCCGTTTATCGAGAGCACATTCTCCGCCGCAAGGGGCAGGGAGAACACCGCGATAACGGGCTTTTCAATGGGCGGCAGAGAAGCGCTGTTTATCGGGTTTACGCGCCCGGAGCTTTTCGGGTATATCGGGGGAGTTTGTCCCGCGCCGGGGCTTTCGCCGATTATCCCGGACTCGCCGACGCACCCGGGACAGCTCGATCAATCCGAGCTTTCGTTTAAGGAGAACGCGCCGTACGCCCTGCTTCTCAGCGCTGCACTCAATGACGGCGTTGTCGGCAGAACTCCGTACACCTACCGCGATATGCTCGAATCCAACGACACGGAATTCCTCTGGCACGAGATATTAGAGGGCGGTCACGACCACACAAGCGTAAAGCCGCATTTGTATAACTTTTTCAGGCTTGCATTCAGAGCGGAATAACAACGGGGACTAAAACATCAAAAAAATCCGGGATAGCAAATACGCGATATAGAAGTTCTTCAATCGTTACAGGCAAACGGCGGGATATGCACAAACGGATAAATGCGGCAGCCAATGTATACTGCCGCATTTACCGTTTGTGGAAATATTTATGCCAATCGGTTATACGAAACTAACAATATGAGTACCATTCGGCAAGGTGAGTATGGCAGCCCCAAAATTATCGAATAGGCGGCAAGAAAGAACTTTAATTAGCGGTATCCGACTTCGCGAGGGGTCAGCCCCCGGTCATTTGCGTGAAACGCGTTATTTTTTGCGTGAAAAGGAATTTCAGCCTTAAATTCCGCTTGACATGTCCCGGATACAGCATTATAATTAAAATGGAATGTTATTAGTTTGTGTGCCTTGAAGGAGATTTTGATGTATATTGAATTGATGTTGGATCCGCTTGTTGCCGGACCCGTAATTGTGGAATTGAGTATTTTCTTGTCGTACATTTTGGTCTGCGCGGCGCTGTTTAAGAGCCGGTTTTCGCGGCGCGTCACCGTGCTTGCGGTCGGCGGGGCGGGGCTTATCATTGAGGGCGTGAATATCGCGTTTATGCTGACGAGCGGCGACCTTAATTTTATGCTTACGCTGCTGCCGCTGACGGCGTATCTTCCGTTTTCCGTGCTGCTGTATTTTTTATCGGACAGCGGAGTCTTCGAGACGGTGGCAGTCTGCTCGGTCGGTATGTTGGACGTGCTTATTTTAAAATCGCTGCAAAAAATTCTGACCGATATTGTACAAGGAGAAAGCCTGAAGGGAGCCGCGCCGGTCCTGATAATGTATGCTGTGATCGTTCTAGCGGCGGCGGGGGTGGTGTTTGCCGCGTTCAGATTTATCGGAAAGCCGTTCCGTTTGTGCGTTCTTGAAAACCGCCAAAATCGATTGCTGCTTTCGGTACTGATAGCTTTGGTGTTTCTGATGATGCTCTACTTCCTGAACAGCGCGACGAATATAACTATCCTGTTTTTGACTATGCTGATAGCCGTTTCGGTTTTTGTGATCATTGCCCGTCTGCTGGGAACGGCAGCGGAGCTTATCCGCGTAAGACGTTCGGAAAAGGAAATGTCCGAATATATCGAGCTCCAAAAGCTAGGCTATGACAGAATAGTTCGGAAAATGGAAACGACACGCGAATACCGCCACGATATGCGCCACCACCTCGCTGTAATCGAGGGTCTTGTTAAACAGAACGATCACAATAAGGCGCTGGAATATATTTACAAGCTAAACGGTTCGTTCGGTGAACTTGACTGCGCGCGCTGCTGCAATAACCCCGAAATAAACGCGGTGCTGTCGGAATATTTCGCGCGTGCTGAGAGTGCGGGGTGCGGAATTACGCAAAATCTTATGCTGCCCGAAGCGCTCCCGTTTGAGGAAAAGGACGTCTGCCTTGTGCTCGCGAACACGATAGAAAATGCGATACACGCCTGCGCCGAGCTACCCGAGGAGGAGCGGCACATCAATGTTTCGGCAATGTATGAGGACGGTCACAGGCTGCTCATTTCGGTGGAAAATCCCTGTTCCGGAAACCTTGAGTTCGACGAAAACGGCTTGCCTGTTACCGAAGAAAATTCAAACGAGCATGGCATAGGGCTTCGCTCCGTAAAGCGTGTTGCTGAAAAGTATAACGGTTTTATGCAATGCGTGCTCGAAAACGGGGAATTTGTGTTTCAGGCAGCGCTGTTCTATGACAACGGCGTGTCCGAACGCAAGGAGGGTCACGGCGGCTTGCCGAAACGAGCGGTGTCCTCGCTGCTGGGTCTCGGAGCGGGAGTGCTGCTTGTGCTGAATATGCTGCCTTCCGTAGCGGAGGCGGCGTCTTCGCTGTTATCGGTCAATATCCGCACGATACGCAGCTTATACCTCGGCTGGGGCGACAACTCGATATCTATCGGCAGCCCCGAATTCGGTGGGAACGACGAGTTGAACAGCGCGGTCAAAAGCTACACCAACGAAGCAAAGGAAAAGTTTATGTGGTACTTCAACCGCCGCTACAACGGCTATGTTGCGGAGGATATGAGATACACGGTCATTCGCGACGATGAGAAATATTTTATCGCGCAGTTCAACGTGACGGTAAACGCGGGCGGCTCAATGGATTACAACCGCTGGATAGTCTACGGCAAGAACGAGGGCAAGGTATTGGCGCTTTCCGATCTGTTCAAGAAAAACAGCGACTACATCGGGGTTTTGACCGCCGAGATACTGAAACAGATAAAGGACAAAAACGAGAATATGGGCGGGCAATTCTATGTTGAGGGCAGCCATGCGTTCAGACGGCTAAGCGAGGACGCTAATTTTTATATTGATTCCTTTGACAGGCTCGTTATCGTTTTTGACGAATATGAGATAGCGCCAGGAGATATGGGCAGCCCTCAATTTTTCATTCACAGCAGTATTACGGAAGATATTGTGAGGTGAACGGATTGATAGAAATAGCATTATGCGATGACAACGCTGAGGACATAAAGGCGCTCAAAGCGTTCGCGGAGAGTTTCGTTTCGGAGCACGCGGAATTGCCGCTGAGGCTGATGGCGTTCACATCGCCCGAAAACCTGCTGGAGCATATCGAAAACGCCGGTGGCTTTGACTTGTATATTCTTGACGTGCTTATGCCGGGAATATCCGGAATACGGCTTGCCGAAATGATACGCGGCAGGGGCGGGCACGCGGAGATCGTGTTTTTGACCGTCTCGCGCGACTATGCGGTTGACGCTTTTTCGGTGTACGCCTGCGGGTATCTGCTAAAACCGCTGCGCAGAGAGGAGTTTGACGAGACCGTCTCGCGGGCAATCCAAAGGCTCGCCCGCGAGAAAAACGACGTGCTCGCGGTAAAAACAAAGGACGGCTTTATGAGGATACCGCTGCACAAGATCGTGATGATAGAAAGCTTCAACCACACGCGAGAGATCACTCTGACGGACAACAGCACACTGGAGACTTCCGTCACGCTGTCGGAGCTGTTTGAGCGCCTGCGGGAGCACAACAGCTTTTTTATGCCGCACCGCGCGTATATAGCCAATCTCGACAACTCGGTGGGGATAGTCCGCTACGAGCTGCTCATGCTCGGAAACCGCCGTATCCCGATACCGAAAAATCAGTTCGCCGCCGTGCAGGAAGTCGTTCGGGAGCACTTCTTCAAAAGGAAATAATTGTAAATAATGCGCTTGCGGGATCGGCATTTCCGGTCTTGCCGGGCGCGTTTTGTTTTTTTGTAAAAAATTTCCGTTTCACGCAAAATAGACACTGTTTCGCGCAAAACATCTTGATTTTTTGCCGATAAAAAGCTATGATGTGAGAAACGGCTTTGTTTTTGCCGGAATTTACATAAAGGAGAGAATTGTATGAAAAAGATCGTCAAAAGGGTCTCTGCGGCAGTCATAGCGCTGGCGGTCGTGCTGACGGCGGTCATGCTTGACGTGCCGGGGATGACAGCATCGGCTGCCAGCAGCGGCACATGCGGCACTGGCCTCACATGGACGCTTGACGATAACGGAACGCTGACTATCAGCGGCAGCGGACGAATGACGGGTTACGGATCAACCACTAGTTCGAAATCACCGTGGAAAGACAGCAGCGAAATCACTTCCATTGTAATCGAAAACGGTGTTACATCAATAGGAGATCGTGTTTTTTACAATGTCGTCAATCTAAGTTCCGTAACCATCGCGAACAGCGTTACACAAATATCTCAAATGGCTTTCATAGATTGCAAGAAGCTTGAAGAGATAACTATTCCCGACAGCGTGACCTATATCCAGAACGAGGTTTTCAGAAATTGTTCCAATCTGCGTAAAATAACGCTTCCGAAAAATTTGAGTTTTATCAGCTATTATACCTTTTATGGATGTACTGCGCTTGAAAGCATAATTATTCCCGACAGCGTGACAAGTATCGGAAATAGCGCTTTTGAAGGTTGCACCTCGCTGAAAAGCATTACCGTTCCGAACAGTGTGACGACAATAGGTAAAAGCGCCTTTGAAGGCTGCGTAAAACTCAGCGGCAAAATAGAGATACCAAGCACGGTCACAAGTATCGGTAAAATGGCTTTTCAGGACTGCGGCGGTCTCACAGAGGTGACTGTTGGCGGAAAAACGCCGCCCGAATTGGGAACCGACGCCTTTAAAAACACCGGCGTCACTGCGATCTATGTTCCGTGCGGCGCGGTTGACGCTTATAAAAACGCGGAAAATTGGTCGGCGTATGCGGACATCATTACAAACGACGGACACAAGGTTGACATACACATAGCCGCCAAGGACGCCACCTGCACGGAAGCGGGAAATATTGAGTATTGGACTTGCGGCTGCGGTGAAAAAAAGTATTCGGGAGCTGATGGCATGACGGTGATAACCGATGTTTCCGGCGACCCCGCTCTCGGTCACAGTTGGAGTGACTCTTGGTCGATGGACGGCACAAACCATTGGCACATCTGCACACGCTCCGACTGCGGCGAGAAAAAAGACAACGCTTCGCACAGCGGCGGCACAGCGACTTGTCAGAAAAAGGCGGCTTGTACCGTCTGCGGACGGGAATACGGTAGTGCGGGAGCTCACGATTACAGTACAAATTGGACAACGAGCGATACTCAGCATTGGCACGAGTGTCAAACTACGGGCTGCACCTCTACAAGCGGAACTAAAAATCACACTTTTGTGCAGAAATCGGACGGCACAAACCATTGGGATGAGTGCTCCGTCTGCGGTTATAAGAAAGACGAAACAGCACATTCGTGGAGCGATTGGACGCTGACAACCGAGCCTACCCTAAACACAACGGGAACAGCGGAGCGCGCTTGCAGCTGCGGCGAAAAGCAGACCAAGACGGACGTTCCCGCGCTGACCGATACTATCTGGACAAAGAGTAACCGCACAGACCCGACCCTTGACGGCACGGGCAGCGAGGACTACACAAGCACGGACTACGGCGAGGTCACGATAACCATTCCCGCGCTGAGCGATAAAACGGTATGGACAAAGACAAGCCACAAGGACGCGACCGAGGAAGCCGAGGGTGAGGACGTTTACGAAAGCACCGACTACGGCATGGTAACGGTCATTCTGCCCGCGCTCGATCATACCCACGTATGGGGCGACTGGGAGATAACCAAAGCCCCCACATTGAATGACGAGGGCACGGCAAAGCGCGTCTGCACCAAGGACGACACGCATATCGACACGGAAACGCTGCCCGTTCTGACCGATAACACGGTATGGACAAAGGACAGCGGCAGCCGCAAAGACCCTACCATTAAAGATAAGGGCAGCGAGGATTACATAAGCGAATACGGCACGGTAACCTTGTCCATTCCCGAGCTGAGCGATGAAACGGCATGGACAAAGGTCGACCGCACAGACCCGACCCTTGACGGCACGGGAAGTGAGGAATACACAAGCGACGATTACGGCGAGGTCACGATAACAATTCCCAAACTGACCGATCCAATCTGGATAAAGGACGATAGTCAACACGTCGAGCCGACCGAGGAAGATACGGGCAAGGACGTTTACACAAGCGAATACGGCGAGGTTGAAGTTATGCTCCCCGTAAAGGAGCATACTCACGCTTGGGGTAATTGGAGCATTAAAACCGCCCCGACCTTGACATCAACAGGAATAGCGGAGCGCGTTTGCACCAAAGACAGCACGCATAAGGATACAACGGAACTTCCCGAATTAACCAATACCACGGTATGGACAAAGAACGAAAATCGGCACGAAGAACCCACCGAGGAAGATACGGGTAAGGACGTTTACACAAGCGAATACGGCGAGGTTGAAGTTGTGCTCCCCGTAAAGGAGCATACTCACGCTTGGGGTAATTGGAGCATTAAAACCGCCCCGACCTTGACATCAACAGGAATAGCGGAGCGCGTTTGCACCAAAGACAGCACGCATAAGGATACAACGGAACTTCCCGAATTAACCAATACCACGGTATGGACAAAGGACGAAGATCAGCACGTTGACCCAACCGAGGATAACGACGGCAAGGACGTTTATACAAGCGAATACGGCGAGGTTACGGATGTTCTGCCCGCGCTCGGACATACTCACAATTGGGGAAATTGGACGATAGCGACAGCTCCGACCCTAACGGAAACAGGCACGGCAAAGCGCGTTTGCACCAAGAATGCCGAGCATACAGATACAAAAACGCTGCCAGTTCTTACAGATATTTCCGTATGGACAAAAGACGAAGAACAGCACGTTGACCCGACCGAGGATAACGATGGCAAGGACATTTATACAAGTGAATACGGCGAGGTTACGGATGTTCTGCCCGCGCTCGGACATACTCACAATTGGGGAAATTGGACGATAGCGACAGCTCCGACCCTAACGGAAACAGGCACGGCAAAGCGCGTTTGCACCAAGAATGCCGAGCATACGGAAACAAAAACATTACCCATTTTGACAGATACTTCCGTGTGGACAAAGATTGATGATAAGCATGTTGACCCGACCGAGGAAAAAAACGGCAAGGACGTTTATACAAGTGAATACGGCGAGGTTACAGACATTCTGCCCGCGCTCGGACATACTCACGAATGGGGCAAGTGGACGATAACGACAGCTCCGACCCTAACGGAAACAGGCACGGCACAGCGCGTTTGTACTTTAAACGGTACGCATATAGACACAAAAACTCTGCCCGTTCTTACAGATAATTCCGTGTGGACAAAAGATGAAAATAAACACGTTCCTCCCACTGAGCAGACGGAGGGCGAGGACGTATATACAAGCGAATACGGCAAAGTCACCAACCCGCTTGATAAATTGCCGCACACGCACGATGATCCCCTCAAATATGTTCCCGAGGTAAAGCCTACGGAAGATGACGACGGCGTAAAGGAGCATTGGCATTGTGACGGCTGCGGCAAGGATTTCGAGGACGAGGACGGCACAAAAGAAGTAACCGCGGACGATCTGAAAATAGGTAAGATCAAAACGGAGGTTCAAGCTCCCACGAATGTTCCCAAGCCCGAAATTGCAACTTCCAAAGAGAAGCTCATCTCGGCGGCTTTGACCGATGACGAACAGAAAAAAGTAAATGAGGGCACGGATATCAAGATAATCCTGAAGGTCGAGGACGCATCAAGCACCGTTTCCGCCGAGGATAAGGGAAATGTCGAAACGGCTATCGGCAATCTGACCGATCACAAGCTCGGACAATATCTTGACGTTACCTTGCTGAAAAAAATCGGCGAGGAGCGGGAGCAGAAAATCACCGAAACAAATGCTCCGATCAAGGTAACATTTGAGATACCCGAAGTTCTACGCGGAAAAGCGGAATATTCTGTAATTCGCGTTCACGACGGCACAGCAACAATTCTTCCCGATCTTGACAGCAAGCCCAACACCGTAACGATCGAGACCGACAAATTCTCGACCTACGCGCTGACCTATAAAGAGAAAACTACAACATCCGATTCCGGCAACGATTCAAACGGCGGAAATCCGGGCGGTAACTCCGACACAACATCTAACGTAGATAACAGTTCGGATACCACATCGAACGGAAGTGATACGAATTCGAGCGGCGGCACTTCTTCAAGTGACGAAAGCAATCACGCTCCAAGCGAGAGTAGCCCGTCCGAGGATAATGGAAATCCATCAACGGGAATAGCGGTCTCGCTAGTACCGCTTACGGCAGCATTGGCGACTATGGTAATCATAGCTAAGCACAGAAGAAAGTAATTTTTTTCCGAGCGACAGAAATGTAGCTCGGAATTCTTTTGTTATTAAGAGCAGCAAACAAAATCGATTACACGCAACTAACTTCTGGAGTATTTTCCCTGCCTTATTATGCTGCCCGTTATAAATTATTTCTGCGCCTTTCAAGGCTATCCTTGGAGCGCGATTTTTTGTCGTGCAAATCTTTGCTCAGCAATCTAATACGTTATGGTTTTAGGGCTGCGCAAATTCCCCATTGCGTAACAGTTACCAATCCACAATTGGCGTAGTAACGGAAAAAGGCGTAGATGTTTGTAAACTCTCGGCTTTGCTTACGATAATTAACCGCGATAATTTGCGGTCAATCGGTGAAGTCGAGGGAAAATAGATCAACTCAAATACGAGCTTGAAAAATCAAGAAAGGCGGTAAATGGAATGGAAACAATGTGCAATTTATTAAGGAGCCTTGCGGCACAAGCGGAGGAATATTTCTCACTTATGGACAAGCCCTTGCTTACAGCAGAGGAGCAGCTTCGCGCGGAAATGTACAGAGAAACTCTCGCAAAGCAAAATATCGAAAGCACCTCGGATTACGAATATCTCAAAGGTGTTATCGTTGAAACGGAACAGAAAGCTGCACCTATCAAGGAGCAATATAATAGGTGTGCTACGCTCTTACAAGAATATTCCGATATCGCGACTACATACAACGAAATTTCGCAAGGTGACTACATCAGCAAGTTAATCGAACAGCAGCGGAAACAGGACATACCGAAAGCGTGCCCGCGAAGATAATCAGTCGAGAAATCGGCAGAAAGGAGCTTAATGAAAAGAAATGTATCATTCGATTCAACCGCCGTAGAGCAAGCGAACACTAACTCAGAGTACAAAATCGGAAATACCACTTACATTGTAGAATTGCATTTCAATCTTGACTGCAAAGAAACGCTTGATGACATCATAGAACGGCTGGTAGCAAACAATTTAGAAAACGCGGCATAAATTTTTTCTGCGGATTATGTAATTTATTGATTTAAAGCATTGGCAAATGTTTTAAAATAAGTTATAATAATATTGCATAATCCGCCGATTTTGTCGGAAAGAGAGGTTAATATGTTAGACAAAATTACTGCATTATATTGTCGTTTAAGCAACGACGATGACTTGAACGGCGAGAGCAACAGTATTACCAATCAGAAAGCGATCTTGCAGAAATACGCCGATGAAAAAGGACTTCGCAATTGTCAATATTATATCGATGACGGTTTCACCGGCACGAATTTTGACCGTCCCGGTTTTCAGCAAATGTTGTCGGATATTGAGAGCGGGAAAGTGGGAACTGTGATTGTCAAGGACATGTCGCGTTTTGGACGTGATTATCTGAAAGTCGGCTACTACACCGAAGTAATGTTCGCGGAACACGGAGTTCACTTCATAGCCGTGAATGACGGCGTAGACAGCGAGCTTGAAAGCAACGATTTCACTCCGATACGCAATTTGTTTAATGAGTTTTATGCCCGTGATACAAGTCGTAAGATACGCGCCGCGTTCAAGTCTAAAGGGCAATCCCGAAAGCCGTTAGCGGTTGCAGCACCGTATGGTTACGTAAAATCCGAAGTCGATAAAAACGTTTGGAAGATTGACGAGGAAGCGACGCAGGTGGTGCGGAGGATTTTCAAAATGTGTATTGACGGTTTGGGTCCGGGGCAGATCGCGCGGAAATTGACCGAGGAAAAAGTTCTGATACCCACCGCTTATGCGCGTTCCAAAGGCAGAAAAGGTACAAATCCTTATAGAAACCCGACAGAATGGGGTTCGCAGATCGTAGGAAAAATTCTTGAACGTCCCGAATATGCCGGTCATACGGTGAATTTTAGAACGGAGGTAAAGTCGTACAAAACCAAGAAGCAGACTGTACTTCCGCGCGAGAATTGGCAGATTTTCGAGAACACACGCGAGCCGATAATTTCACAGCACGATTTCGATTTGGTGCAAGAACTTCGTAAGAACAAGCGCCGTCCGCAAAAGTCTAATAAGATAAGTCCTTTTTCAGGAATGGTGTTCTGCGCTGACTGCGGCTCTAAATTATGCTTGCACAACGGCGCAAAAATGGGCGAAAATCATGAGAGTATGTCTTGCTCGAACTATAGACACAATTCCCGAAATTGTACGGCGCATTACATACGGACGATAGTTTTACAGAAGTTGGTATTGGGCGAGCTGAACAAACTGCTTGAAATCGTTCACGCAAACGAGGACGCGTTTGTCAATTCCACAATGGAAAGTGCTTCGGCAGCACACTTGCAAGAGGTCAAGAAAGCAAAGAAACTGCTGGCACAGTCCGAACGTAGAATTGACGATCCGAACATGCTGTTCGCGCGGATTTATGAGGATAATGTTCTGGGAAAGATATCCGAAGAGCGCTTCACCCAAATGTCCGCGAATTACGACAGTGAGCAAAAGCAGTTAAAGCAGACGGTTTCCGAACTCCAAAAAATTATTGAGGAAACTGAGCAGAAAACCGCCGACATTTCAAACTTTATTCATCTAGTACGGAAGTACACTTTGATGTTGTATAATAAAACTTGACACAATCCGAGGAAAAGGATTATAATAAAAA
>CAYWIP010000046.1:0-22401 GCA_964458395.1 uncultured Ruminococcus sp. | reverse complement strand
AACAGGTGTTCGTTTGCAAATGACTGCGCCTTGCTTAGGTTAGTGCATATGGGGTCTGCTCCCTGCGGCTGCTCCCGAGCGCGTACAAGGGAATAGACGTAATGACGGAAATGGAGCTGCTGCGTTCCGTTGACGGATATCGGAAGCTATTTGTGATCCTGGGAGCGCTGCCGTTCGCGGCGAATTTCTCCGACGAATGGAACGGCATGGTAACGACAAACTGCGTTACGCGAAAGGGCGCGGGAAGATATTCCGCCGTCAACGTCGTGATGTGCTATGTTTCCTCGTTTGCCGCGGTTTTTGTCGGAATGATGCTCTTTGTCGGGATATATTCAACGTTTTATCCGTTTTATTATCCGGGCGGCGGCTCGTTATCTGCGCCGTATGACGTGCTGGGCGCTTTTCCCGACGTAACGGCAAGAACGTTTGTTTTCGCCGCGAGCTGCGCTGTGTGGGCGGTCATGGGGCTTATGATGACCGCGTTTTTCCCGAGCAAGTATATCGCGATATGCGCGCCGTTCGTGTTCAGCTACGCGGTCGAGCGCATAACGATGAACTTCCCCTGCGATCTTAATCCGGAGATGCTGTCGCTTTCGCATACCGACCGAAGCGCGCTGCCAGCGTTTCTCCATGCCAACGCGGTATTTTTGGGAATCGCGGCGGTCTGCGGATTGGTATTCACGATAACCGTTCAAAGGAGGGTGCGCAATGGGATCAATTAAAACGGTCTGCGCGGTATGCTTGCAAAATCTGTGCAAATGGGCGACGGATTATCGAATGTGGACGATCGCGGCGCTGCTGATAATTATGGTGCAGATATACGTCGAAGATTTGCAGAGGATCGCCGGGCTTATGGGAACAAAAATTTCGATCTGGATATTCCCGTTTTTGTATGTTCAATTTTACACTAAGGTCATCTTCACCCTGCCCGTTTTGCTGATGTTTTGCAACGCGCCGTTCACCGACAAAAACCAGATTTTCGTCTATACGCGCATCAGCCGCGCGAAATGGCTGGCGGGGCAGGTCTTGTACATATTCGCCGCGAGCGCGGTCTACTATCTGTTTATCCTGTTTCTCACGTTTATCTCGACGGTATTTATCGCGGAGCCATCGCTCGAATGGGGAAGAACGCTCTGCACGATAGCCAATTCGGGTATTGCCGATCAAGCCGACGCTCATTTCGTAAGAGTTCCCAATATTATTCTTGAATATTTTTCACCGGTTCAGGCTACGCTTTTCACATTCCTGACCTCGTGGCTATCGGCGGCTCTGCTGGGGCTGATCGTCTTTTTCGTCAATCTGCTTTCGGGAACGCGCTTTCTTGGAATAATCATCTCCTCCCTGCTCGTGGTGTGGTCGGTATTGGTGGAAAACGGCGGGTGGATCGATTTCAAGCGGTTCTCGCCGATTTCGTGGAACACCTTGAACAACATCGACGTGGGCAAAATGACCTCAAATCCGACGTTCGATTACTGCATGTTCGTTTATGCCGCGTTAATTGTAATGCTGACCGCGGGGATAATTCTTTTCGGAAGAAAGAAAAGCTTAGACGTTAAGGATGGGTGAACGAAAATATGGACGCGATAGTTATAAAAAATCTCTCAAAAAAATTCAAGGAGGCTGTCGTTCTCGACAATGTGAATATCTCGTTTGAAAAAGGGAAAGTCCACGGGCTTATCGGCAGAAACGGCAGCGGCAAGACAATGCTCATTAAAAGCATTTGCGGCATAGTTCCCCCGACGTCGGGAGAAATTGTCGTCGGCGGAAAGCGTATCGGAAAGGATACCGATATCCCGAAAAACGTCGGCGTTATCATAGAAACTCCGGGCTTTATCCCGAATTATTCCGCGTACAGCAATCTGAAATTTCTCGCCGCGCTCAACAACAAGATCGGCAAAAACGAAATACGGAACGCGATCAAAAGCGTAGGCTTAGACCCCGACGACAAGAAAAGGGTCGGCAAATTTTCGCTCGGAATGCGTCAGCGGCTTGGTCTGGCGCAGGCGATAATGGAGGATCCCGAGCTGCTTATCCTCGACGAGCCGATGAACGGTCTTGACAAGGACGGGGTTGCCGATATGCGCGAATATCTGCTCGCCTTGAAGAAACAGGGAAAAACGCTGCTGATCGCCTCGCACTCCGCGGAGGACATCGACATTCTCTGCGACACCGTCTGCGAAATGGATAAGGGCAGACTGACCGTTGTGCGCGGTCACGCATAGTATGAAAAATCACGGCAGAAGCTTTTGGCGCTGCCGTGATTTTTTGTTGTGCATAGCCGCTATTGCCGTTTATCAGTGGTGGAACAGACGAATACCCGTGAACGCCATTGCGATACCATACTTGTCGCAAGTCTCGATAACGTTGTCGTCGCGGATAGAGCCGCCCGGCTGCGCTATGAACTCAACGCCGCTCTTATGGGCGCGCTCGATATTGTCGCCGAACGGGAAAAACGCGTCCGAACCGAGTGCCACGCCTTTCATAGTGTCGAGCCATTCGCGCTTCTTCTCGCGCGTGAACACCTCTGGCTTCACCTTGAAAATGCGCTGCCATTCGCCATCCGCGAGAACGTCCATATAGTCCTCGCCGATGTATAGGTCGATAGCGTTGTCGCGGTCCGCGCGGCGGATATCGTCGACGAACTGCAAATTCATTACCGTCGGCGACTGACGCAGATACCAGTTGTCCGCCTTTGTTCCCGCAAGGCGCGTGCAGTGAATTCTCGACTGCTGACCAGCGCCGATACCGATAGCCTGACCGCCGCACGCGTAAGCAACGGAGTTGGACTGCGTGTATTTCAGCGTGATCATGGCAATAGCGAGGTCGTGGATAGCGCTCTCGGGGATCTCCTTGTTCTTGGTCGGGCGGTTAGCGAAAAGCTCATCGTTGATTACCAGCTCGTTTCTGCCCTGCTCGAATGTTATGCCGTACACCTGCTTGCGCTCTATAGGCTCGGGAGTGTAGCTTTCGTCGATCTTGATTATGTTGTAGGTTCCCTTGCGCTTGGATTTGAGTATCTCCAGCGCCTCCGGCTCGTAGCCGGGAGCGATAACGCCGTCCGATACCTCGCGCTGGATTATCCTTGCGGTAGGCACGTCGCAGACGTCCGACAGCGCGATAAAGTCACCGTAGCTCGACATTCTGTCCGCGCCGCGCGCTCTCGCGTATGCGCAAGCTAAGGGACTTAATTCGCCCAAATCGTCCACCCAGTAAATTTTCGCGAGTGTCTCCGTGAGCGGCAAGCCGATAGCCGCGCCCGCGGGGGAAACGTGCTTAAAGGAAGTCGCCGCGGGATAGCCCGTCGCCGCCTTAAGCTCTTTGACAAGCTGCCAGCCGTTGAACGCGTCCATAAAATTGATGTAGCCGGGCTTGCCGTTCAGCACCTCGATCGGCAGGTCTTTCCCGCTGGGGGCAGCTTCTGCCTTCTCCATAAAGATTCGCGACGGCTTTTGGTTGGGGTTGCAGCCGTATTTCAGTTCCAGTTCAGTCATAAAAAACCTCCTATATTTTAAACAATTAAATATGCCCTCTGTGCCACACGCCTTCCTTTTCCGTGCCATAGCTGAACGCGTCCACGAGCCATGTATCCCCGCTTGGCACAAGCGTGAACCTGTGCATAAAATTCACCGACGAATGATTTGTGAAGCGAAACTCCACGATCGCCTTTTTCGCGTTCTCCATAAAGAACGTTCCGCGGCAGTCGTCCGCGTCCTCGATATAGCCGTACATCGGCGTAGTGGAAAACGATCTCGCATAGCCCTTTTTCAGCAACTTTTCGGTACATCTGCCATCAACGATCTTTTTACATTCCCCGCGGTAATCTGCCCACAAATTATCGTGGCATTCGGATATTTCCTCTGCGGTAAGTTCCTTTTTGCGGATACGGGTATTTATTTCGCAGTCGCGCTCAAAAACCGACCGTTCAAGCTCGTTGATCTGTCCAAGCAGCTCCAGCAATATCCCGCATATCTCGTCCTGTTTGTCCTTGAATTTCTCGAACGCCTTGTTTTCTATCTCCATAGTCCACCTCAATCGAAGTCGATATAAACAAAATGCTTTCCGCAGTGCAGACATCTGAACAGATAGCAGCCGTTGACCTCGATATGCTCTCTTGCGTCCTCGAAAGCTATGCCGCAGATATCCTCACGATAGGTCTCCTCTATTTCCTTGTCGATACCCATTTTTTCCAAGTCCTCCCATGTCGGATAACCCAGAAACGCACAGTAATCGTCACAATGCGCGAACCAGTATTCCTGCTGCCAGCCGCAGTAGCCGGGAGTGCGGTGGATAAGCTCGTCCGTTTTTGCGGGGTCGTTTACCTCATCAGTGCTGCTTTCGTCCTGAAATTCACCGTCGAACTTCTCGGCAGCCGCTCCGCTCGCGATACATTCGGGGCAGAGATTGTTCACATCTGCCGCCGAATAAAACGGATTGGTATAGTACACATCGGTCTGCTTGCCGCAGCAATCGCAAGTGACGGTCTTGTCGTTCAAAAACGCGCCCGTTTTCAGCGGGTCGGGGTGGTACCTGAATTTGTATTCGCTCATATCGTCCTCCGAATCATCTGATATTGTCGGAATACCACTTGTCGGGATCGCTCTGAAATCCGTAATAAACCTCGTCGACAAGCCATTTTCCGTCAACATCTCTTATCACGAATTTGTGCGATTGCGGAGTTCCGTGCATAAAATCCGTCTGCACGACCGCCCTTTTCGCGGTTTTCATTATGAATCTCGCCGTACATTCGCCGTTAATATAGCCGTACTTCGACGGTTTTCCGAACGAGCAGGCGTAACGCCTTTTGAGAAGCTTTTCGGTGCAGGCGGGCTTTACGACCTCGCCGAGCCGCTGCTCGTACTCGTCCCAGAGTTCATTCTCCCCGGGACCGACCTGATGCTTCGGGATACCGAGTTCCGCCTTTTTGCGTTTAAGCTCCTCGCTTTTATCGAAAGCGTCCTTTTCGATCTCGTTGATCTTCCGCAGCAAGTCGAACAGAAAGCCGCATATCTCGTCCTGTCTGTCCTTGAATTTCTCGTTTGCCTCGCTGATTATCTCCATGGTTCACCTACTTGTTCTTGTTAAAGATACGGCTCTCAAATTTGCCCGATTCGATGTCAATATAGCGCGTGAACAGCGAGACCTTATTGTCAGCGTTGAGGTTCGTCCAGAGGAAGCTCGTGAAGTCGTCAAGGCTCATATCGGGGATAACCACATCCTTAGGCTCGCCCGTAAAGCTCGGGAGCGGATCGCCCGCCGCCGCGTAGGTGTGGATAAAGCTGCCCTGTCCGCTTATCGGGTCGGAGTACGCGAACGTAAAGCGGCGCGTGGACTTATCGTCGCCGTTCGCGGACTTCAGTATCGACATAGCGTAATTCATTCCTCCGTTTTCAAGGTGAACTATGCCCGAAATGCGCGGCGTGAAGTTTGGCGCGTCGTCCTCAAAGGTGCGCGTGCGCAGGCTCTCCTCAAAGGTCATCTGCTTGTCCATTCCCTCGTAGATCGTGTCGGTCTGGTCGCCGTTGGTAACGATCGTCTTGTTCCCGAGAACGCGCACGGGAGCGTAGATTATCAGGTGCGGATCGGTCATCTTGCTTTCGTCGAACGCTTGAGTGCGTATGCCGTCTCCATCCTCAATAAATACGCGGTTGCGGCTGTTCTCGCTGCGCCCCATAATAAAGTACGCGATCACCGCCTTCTTACCGTCCGCGCTCTTGCCGATAACGATACCTCTGCCGTGATATGCCAGTGAATTCAATTCCTTATCCAAAGTAATCATTTTTTGTCCTCCTGTTTTAAATTTAAAAGCTGCCCAGATAGCAGATAATTTGCGTTTTTACCGCTGCCTTTCCGCCGCACTCTAATTCCGAGAAGAGGGCGTTCAGCTCATTAACAAGCTGTTCGTAATGCGGCTGATCGGGCTTTGGCGCATACGATCGCGACAGCGTTTCGCCGATAAAGCTCTCGCGGTCAAAAACGCGTCCGCCCGGGAACTCCTCGACCGTCAGCTCCTTGAAATATCCGCCGCGCAGAAATTTATCGCCCTCCTCGGCGGAGCGCTTGCACGCGTGACCTTGGTTCAGTATCAGGTCGAGACAGTATTTGTTGCAGATCTCTGTCTGCCGCGCGGCTAAACCCTCTTTCACGTCGTTGTACCAGATTATCGCGAGTTTTCCGTTATCGTCTAGTATCCGTCCGCACTCGGTCTTAAACCTCTCCGCGTCGAACCAATGAAACGCCTGCGCCGCAGTCACCAAACCCACAGACGTGTCCGCGAGACCCGTATTCTCGGCGGGAGCGTTCACAACCGTAATGCCCTCGATAGCCGCGAGTTTTCCGCGCATATCGTCGTTAGGCTCGACAGCGGTGACGTTCCACGGCTTTTTCAGCAGACAGCGCGTGAATTTTCCCGTACCCGCGCCGATATCCGCAACGTTATCACAGCGCGCGTTCCCGTAAAGAAAATCTATCAGCTCGTCGGGATAGCCCGGGCGGAATTTCTCGTACAAATCCGCCTTGCCAGTGAATTTCTGCTCGTTCATATTATCTCCTAAAACTTTCCAAGATAACACGCCGCCGTATATTTTATCGTGACCGTGCCGCCGTTTTCGTGCTTTGCGAACGCGTCCTTCAGCTCGTTGACAAAGCGCCCGTAATCCTCGTTGTCCTCGCCTATCGCGTAGGAGCGCGACAGCGTGTCGCCGATAAACGTCCGTTCGTCCACCTCAATGTTATTTTCAGCGGCGAAATACTTCATCTCGCGGAAATACTCGTTTTTCAGAAACTCGCCGCCCTCCTCGGTAGTCCGCCTGCCGATGTGTCCGGAATGAAACGCGCCGCAGTACCGCTGACATATTCCGTCACGCGCTCTCGATATCTCGCAGTCCGTTAAATTGCGCTCGTTGAAAACTATCGCGAGCTGCCCGTTTTCCGTCAGAATACGCTTACACTCGGCTTTAAAAAGCTCCTCGTCAAACCAATGAAACGCCTGCGCGACCGTCACCAAGCCCACCGACTTATCGCCTAGACCCGTATTCTCGGCGGGAGCGTTCACGACCGTAATGCCCTCAATCGTCGCGAGCTTTCCGCGCATATCGTCGTTAGGCTCGACAGCGGTGACTTTCCACGGCTTTTTCAGCAGACAGCGCGTGAATTTTCCCGTACCCGCGCCGATATCCGCGACGTTATCACAGCGCGCGTTCCCGTAAAGAAAATCTATCAGCTCGTCGGGATAACCCGGGCGGAATTTTTCGTACAAATCCGCCTTGCCCGTGAATTTCTGTTCGTTCATTTCAGCCGCTCCCTCAACTCCGCAAGCCACTCGGGGAAATAATCTCCGAATACCGCCAGTTTTCCGTTACGATACTCCGCGACGTGTACAAAGCCGTTTTCATTATCGAACAGCAGCGCCTCGTCAACCGTCGGCAATATCCGCGCAAGGTCGTCAAAACGCTTTGCGAAGCGCCGCCGCACCGCGTCCTCGGGGATATCGTGACCGCCCTTGCGCACACGGTTTGCGATACGCGAAAGGCTCTCCTCGGCGGAGCTTACGGCGACATAGTACAACCGGACAAAATAGCCGTTTTCACGCGCCTCGGCGATAGTCCGCGCGGTCTTGCCGCCCGAGAGCGTAGTTTCCTGAGTGAGATCTTCGCCGCGGCTTATGAGATCGTCAAGCAGCTTCACTGCCTGTTTTCCGCCTTCGAGCTTGTCTCCGCCGCACTGCGCGGTCAGCTTGTCCGCGTCTACGAGCGTTCCGAAATTATCCGTCACGCTTTCCAGAACCCCCGCGAGAGTACTCTTGCCGACGCCGTTCACGCCGCCCAATATCGTAAAGTGCTTCATATGTTCCTCGCGTAGTTCCATTTTTTCTTGTGGATCTTATCATTCCACGGGCTAACTCCGCGGAATTCTCCCGCGTACACCGCGACGTCGCCATGCACGGCGATCTCCATAAGCTCGTCAGGAACGGGCGCGAAGCTTAATTTAAGGCTGAACGCGGGCGGACACTCCTCCTCGGTAAGGTAACCGAAGCGTTCAAACGTCAGACCGACAGGCACTAACGCTTTCAACAAGTCCGTTATCGGCGAATCCTCGTCATACTCGAAATCGCCCAGCTCAAAATCCTCCCCGCGCTCGTCCAGCAGATCAATAATGTACTCGCCAAGCGCGCCGAAAAGCGCGTTCAGAACGGGATATTCCGCGAGATTTTCAACGGTCACTCCCTCGAAAAATTCCGCGCACCGCCGCGCGTAGACCTCCTCGCCGCCCTTTACCAGAAACGCAATCTCGCGCCCGAAAAGCGGAGATTTTAGCCGTCCGTCCAGACAGCCGAAATATGCCTTGCTCTCGCACAGTGAATAGTTATCGTTCATAATTACTCCTATACATTATTAACAAAATTCCATTCGTTATCGGTAGGAAATTTTCCCCACGCACTCTGACCCTCAAACGCGCCAAGGTATACGAGCTTTCCGTCAAGTATCGTTATCTCCAGACCGTGCTCCGGCTCCCACGAGCAGCCGCACTCAATGTGAAAGCCGACTCGCTCGTCCTCGGGCTCGTTTATTATAAGGCAGCTCGGGAATATCTCCGACTTGATCTTTTCGGCGGGCGTTTTCTTTGTGACCTTGAAGCTCATTTCGTTCCAATCATCCCAATCGTCTCCGCATAGATCGATAAAGAACAGGCAGTACTTTTTCGCCGCCGCCCATATCGCGTTTACCGTTTCCTCTGGATGAGAGTTCAGCGCTTCGGCGCATTTTTCGGCATAGGCGATATCAACGTTCTCTTCGATAGATACGTCGATCTCCTTGTCGAACAGCTCCCAGCGCGTAAAGCCCTCCAACCCGTATTCGCCTTCCTCAATATCCGTTATCATAGCCTCTCCTCAATCAACATAAGCCCTACCGTTCTTTATGGTTATCCTGTTCTCGCAGAACAGCGAGACCGCTTTCGGCAGCAGCTTCCACTCCGCCTGCTCCATAACGCGCTTTTGCAGTACCTCGGGAGTATCGCCGTTCATAACGGGAACAGCGCCCTGTAAAATGATCGGACCGCCGTCGCACACCTCGGTCACAAAGTGAACCGTCGCCCCCGTGAGCTTTACGCCGCTTTCCAATACCGCCTCATGCACATGCAGACCGTAAAATCCCTTTCCGCAGAAGGACGGGATAAGCGCGGGGTGAACGTTCATCATTTTATACGGAAACGCCTTTACGATCTGCTCGTCCAGAATCGTCATAAATCCCGCGTATACTACCAGATCGGCTTTTTCCTCAATAAGAGCGTCCGTCACCGCCTTGGTATATGACGCAACGTCGGCGTACTCCTTTCTTGGAATAACTCTTGTTGAGATACCGTTTTGCTTTGCTCTTTCAAGCGCGTAGGCATCGGATTTTGAGCTTATCACGCAGGTTATCTTTCCGCCCTTTATTTCGCCTCGCTTTTCCGCGTCGATAAGCGCCTGCAAATTCGTTCCTCCGCCCGATACCAGTACAACAATGTTCTTCATATCATTCTCCCAAAAAATCATCAAATGTTACGGTGTTATCGTTTTTAACGCCCAGAATCAGCGTACCGCCGTCAAGGCAGTCTGTTTCCGACATCAGATACAATCCAAGCTCACAGCCGCCCGTGTCGGCGAAATACATTAAAAGCAATTCATCTATATAAAGCGTTTTCAGATCGTCAGCAGTGAACTCCTCAATCTCTTCGCGCATTATCACGTCCTCAATAATACTGCGGTTATTCTCGACAAAATCAAGCTTTTTCCTGAGCGGACGAATGATCTTTCCGACGTTGAAGCCCTCAAGCTCGGGTTTATCGAGATCGTTTTCGTTCTCCACAACAATATTGATAAGGGTATCCTTATTCCAGACGGTTTCCCAAACGAAATAATCATCTAAATTGCTGTCCGACTCTTTAATGTCCAAAATGTTCATAAAGATTCTCCTCAACCGTTTTTCAACTGTATCTCAATACCCGTAAAGTCTTTCTCCGTGCGCGTGCTGTCGTCCTGATCGAAATCGGTGTACTCCGCCGTCAGCAGATACTCCCCGAAATACAGCTCGCGCATTACGTCGCAGTCCTCGCCCCGCATTACAACGGGAAACCACGGCTGTCCGCCGATAAGTACCGTTCCGCCGTACAGTCCCTTGGGGTTCGACGGCGACTTGTTGTCCGCGGGCTGCATACATATCCCGAACGTGTTGACCACCTTTCCGTTGTAGGTGTAGCACATAAGCCCCAGCTCGTCCCACGCGTAATTCACCCTGTCAGTGACGGGTTCGCTGTGAAGCTTTTCAAGAAATTCCCTGTCCTCGGGCTTGGTCTTGAAGCTCACCTTGCGAGGCTCGCCGAGAACCTTTGTCAGCGCGTCTATATGCATTGGCACTTCAAGGCGACTGCCGTTTATGATAAAGCAATCGCCTTGAATATCAATTGTAAAATTTAAGGTTTTTTCCGAAACCTCGGGCTTTTTCTTCCCGAACAGCTTGTCAAATAATCCCATAACTCCTCCGTTTTAAAAATTCGGCGCGACAGCAAACGCCGCGCCGAATTCAAAAGTCCTTACGCAAAAACAACTCCGTCGTCACCCGAAACGGTTTCGCCGATAACAAACGCCTGCTCGCCGTTTTCCTTGAGAATTTCGACCGCCTTGTCCGCGTCCGCCTTATCCACAACGACCGCCATTCCCACGCCCATATTGAACGTGTTGAACATATCGTGTTCGCTGATATTGCCCTCTTTTTGCAGCAGCGCGAAAATCGGAGGTATCGTCCAGCTTCCCTTGACGATCTTTGCGCTGATACCGTCGGGGAGCATTCTCGGGATATTCTCGTAAAATCCGCCGCCCGTTATGTGCGAAACGCCCTTGACATTCACCTTTGAGATCAGATCGAGCACGGGCTTGACGTAAATTCTCGTAGGCGTAAGCAGCGCCTCGCCGAGCGACTGCCCCAGCTCGGGGATAAAGCTTTTGAGCTTCTGATCGTTAATGTTGAACACCTTGCGCACGAGCGAAAAACCGTTCGAGTGTACGCCGCTCGAGGCGATACCGATAATCGCGTCGCCCGCCTTGATCTGTGTGTTGTCGATTATCTTGGACTTATCCACGATACCCGTCGAATAGCCCGCGATATCGTACTCGTCCTCGGGCATCATACCGGGGTGCTCCGCGGTCTCGCCGCCGACGAGAGCGCAGCCCGCCATGACGCAGCCGTCCGCAACGCCCTTGACTATCTCCGCGACCTTTTCGGGAACGTTCTTACCGATCGCGATATAATCCAGAAAATACAGCGGCTTAGCTCCGCAGCAGATGATATCGTTCACGCACATTGCTACGCAGTCGATACCGATAGTATCGTTCTTGTTCATCAGCATGGCGATCTTCAGCTTAGTGCCTACACCGTCTGTGCCGCTTACGAGCACGGGCTCGGTCATTCCGCTCAGATCAAGCTGAAACAGCCCGCCAAAGCCGCCTATCCCCGAAATGCACCCGGGTATCTTCGTGCGCTCGACGTCGCTCTTCATCAATCGGACGGATTCGTAACCCGCCGTTACGTCAACGCCCGCCGCCTTGTAACTCTCACTGTAACTCTTCATCTTAACTCCTATCTAAATGGCAAAAGCTCGCACCGCTCACTTTGCTTTGCTCCGTTCGCTAGCCGAGCAGCACTCCCTACGCTTCGGTCGCACTGCTCGCTTGCGACTTTTGCCGCTGCGATTACTGCATGTTGATTATTTTTACGCGTTATTCCTCGAACTTAGTCTCAAACTTATCCTTGGGGAACTCGTCGGGGACGTCCACGGGATACTTGCCCGTGAAGCAGCCGCGGCAGAATCCGCAGTGCGCGTTCTCCGCGATCTTTATAACCGCGTCCGTGCTGAGAAATCCCAGACTGTCCACGCCGATTATCTCCGCGATCTCCTTCACCGTATGCTTGTTTGCGATAAGGTTCTCCTTGCTGTCGATATCCGTGCCGAAATAGCACTCCGAGATAAACGGCGGCGCGGAAATGCGCATGTGGATCTCCTTTGCGCCCGCGTTGCGCAGCAGCTTTACCACCTTCGCCGAGGTCGTTCCGCGCACGATACTGTCATCGACCAGCACCACGCGCTTTCCCTCGACCGTCTCGCGTATTGCGTTCAGCTTTATGCGCACGGAGTTCTCGCGCATTCCCTGCGTCGGCTGAATGAACGTTCTGCCGATATAGCGGTTCTTGATGAACCCGACCCCGTAGGGTATCCCCGAAGCCTGAGAAAATCCCAGCGCCGCGTCAAGTCCGCTGTCGGGGCAGCCGATAACCACATCCGCCTCGCAAGGGTGTTCCTCGGCGAGGAAATGCCCGGCGCGGAGCCTTGCCTTATGCACCGACGCGCCCTCGATCACCGAATCGGGTCTGGCGAAGTAGATAAACTCGAACACGCACATCGACGACGGTTTCCCACAGTGGGTCTTTATGCTGTCAACGCCGTTCTCGTCGATAACGACTATCTCGCCCGGCTCGATATCGCGGACGAAATGCGCTCCGATACTGTCAAACGCGCACGTCTCGCTTGCCACGACGTAGCCCTCGTCTCCCGGAAGTCTGCCCAAGCACAACGGTCTGAAGCCGTGCGGATCGCGCGCCGCTATAAGCTTTTTCGGCGACATTATGCACAGCGAATACGCGCCGTTTATTCTGTACATAGCGCGCTCCACAGCCTCCTGAATCGAGCCGCACTCAAGGCGCTCCTTCGTTATCGCGTAGGAGATGACCTCGGTGTCGCTCGTCGAGTGGAAGATCGCGCCGTTCATCTCGAACTCGCGGCGCAGATCGAGCGCGTTGATAAGGTTTCCGTTATGCGCTATCGCCAGAGCGCCCTTGATATGCCGCACGGTCATCGGCTGACAATTGGCGGTGTTGACGTTTCCCGTCGTCGAATAGCGAACGTGACCTACCGCGATACGCCCGTCCTCAAACTCGTCCAGAACGCGCTGCGTAAACACCTCGTTCACCAGTCCAAGCCCCTTGTGGGTCTTGAAAACGCCGCGCTCGTTGACTACGATTCCGCAGCTCTCCTGTCCGCGGTGCTGCAATGCGTACAGCGCGAAATACGCGGAGCTTGCCACGTTTGTGGGCTTGTTGGTGTAAATCCCGAAAACTCCGCATTCCTCGTGAATACTATTGAACATCTCGTTCCCACCCTTTATAATTACTTTCCGAAAATACGCCTCATCATCTCGTTATAAGCGTCCTCAACTCCGCCCATATCGCGGCGGAAACGATCCTTGTCGAGCTTCTCGTGAGTCGTCGAATCCCAGAAGCGGCAGGTGTCGGGCGAGATCTCGTCCGCGAGCAGAATCTTGCCGTGGAAACGTCCGAACTCGATCTTGAAGTCGATAAGGTCAACATTTATATCCTTGAAGAATTTCAGCATAAACGAGTTTACAGCGAACGCGTACTTCGCGATAGTGTCGATCTCCTCCTTAGTCGCGAGGTCGAGCGCAAGCGCGTAATAGTCGTTGATGAACGGGTCTCCGAGGTCGTCGTTCTTGTAGCTGAACTCCAGCGTCGGGCAGGAAAGCTTTCTGCCCTCTTCGATACCGAGCTTCTTCGAGAAGCTGCCCGCGGCAACGTTGCGCACGATAACCTCCAACGGAACTATCTCGACCTTTTTCACCAATGTCTCGCGGTCGGAAAGCTCCTCCACCAAGTGAGTGGGAACACCCTCCTTTTCAAGCAGCCCGAACATATAGTTCGTCATCTTGTTGTTGATAACGCCCTTGCCGACGATAGTGCCCTTTTTCTCGCCGTTGAACGCCGTCGCGTCGTCCTTGTAATCCACGATGACCAGATCGGGATCGCTCGTCGCGAATACCTTCTTTGCCTTACCCTCGTAGAGCTGTGCGCCCTTTGTTACATTAGCCATTTTTTTGTCCTCCATTATTATATTTCATTTGTTTGTAATTTCTTTAATATGCCGCGCCGATTGCCGAACGCCATCCGGAGTTTTAGTCTCAAGCAGCACACGGCAGTTATGTTTTTCGGCAAGATTCAGATACTGTCCGATATCCAATGTTCCCTCACCGAGCGGCAAATGGTCGCCGCGTTCGGCGCTGAAGTCGTGCAGGTGCATATGCCGCAGCCGCTCGATATTGCGCTCAATAAGCGGAAATTGCCGGAAACCGTGCGCCGCGTCGTGTCCGGTGTCGAACGTCAGCCCGAATACGGTGCTTTCCAGCAACAGCCCAACGCCCTCCGCAACGAACTCCCTCATAAACGAACGAGTGTTCTCAACGGTTATCATTATTCCCGAATCACCGACAGCTTTCGTGCAGGCATCGCGGAACGCAGTAAGCTTAGCCCTGAACTCGTCGGGATACATCTCATACAGGCAGACCTTTTTTTCAGGGAGCGTGATGTGGTCTCCCTCGTGAAAGTGCATATTCAGCACGGGTATCGCAAGCCGTTTGGCAAGCTCTATGGTATCGAGAACAGTTTCGGTGTACGCCTTGGCGACCCTGTCATTTATCTCCCACGGGTTGAGCGCGCCCTCGAGGTGCACCGTATAATAGATCCCGTACTTCTTAGCTATCCGCGAAAGCTCGCCAACGTCAACCCGCTCGGGCTGATATTCGGGAAAGTCCATACTCAGCTCCGTGAACCGAAGTCCGAGCTCGCGGCACAATTCCGCACATTCCTCAAGACCGTGTCCGAGAAATGTCGGCAGTCCAAAGTCCATTCCCACACCCCGCTCTCCTTAACAGCTATCAGCGTATTCATACAATGCTTATGCGGTACGCCGCAAGTTGAATTACAAGTCCTCAAGCTCCGTTTGCAGCTTTCTGTCCTTTTCGGCGATCTGGTCTATCATCTGACGCTTGGCAACGGAAAGCTGCGCCGCGAGAACGTCGTTAGACAGCGCGAGTATCTGCACCGCCAGAACCGCCGCGTTTTTCGCGCCGTCGACCGCAACCGTAGCCACGGGGATACCGGACGGCATCTGCACCGTCGCAAGCAGCGCGTCCAGACCGTCGAAGTTGTCCGAGCTGCACGGTATGCCGATAACGGGCAGCGTAGTATGCCCCGCGACAACTCCCGCGAGGTGCGCCGCCATTCCCGCCGCGCAGATTATCACGCCGAAGCCCGCCGACTGCGCTCCCTCGGCGAAATCACAAACCAACCGCGGAGTCCTGTGCGCCGACATGATGTGGCACTCATACTCCACTCCGTAGCCCTTTAATTCAACAACAGCTTTCTTTACAACAGCCCAGTCACTGTCGCTTCCCATAATGATCGCAACTTTTTTTGCAGCCATAACTATCCCCTCTCAAAATAAAAAAGCTGTATATGTTTAATACAGCTAAGGTTTAAAATCGGATTTTGTATGCACTTATTCCGTAAACGTCAGCCAAATTTCTGCTCGATAAACACAAAATCTTCATTGCCCTTATCTCCTGTCAAATTATGGAAGTCAATACGGCTTGTAAGCACTATCTATATTGTACACTATATTTTGCGGAATTGCAAGAGGTTTTTTATTTTTAGGCAATTTTCACACATTGCCGCCGAAAACTCTGTGGAAAACCGTCAAAATAGCATATTGGAAATTATTTACAGTATCCGAGAGTTGTTGATGACCAGCCCGAAATTCACTCCGAGAGACTTAGCGGCGGTCTTGCAAAGGCTCATTCGCGATAGAAAGATCTCGAAATATTCCATAACGGAGCTTATTTGCAGGTCGATCTTTAACGTGAGGATAAGCTCCTTTTTGTCGTCCGAGAACGCCAGCGCAGAACTTTCCACAGCGTAATTGACGCGGTCGTGGATATCGGCGGGCGGCGCGTTGGTCGTGACAACCTGTTCGCGTTCCGCACGGCGAACGCGGCTTCTGCGCACGTCCGACTTGTCCGCGATTATAAGCGCCGCCGCTATGGGAGTTACGGGTGATGCCGTGCCCTCGTCGTGGTTGCCGATAGCCGAGATTATCCGCGCGATCTCATCGGCAGGCATTCCCATGCGGTCGAGCAGCCTGAAAGCCATTACCGCACCCGTCTGCGCGTGGTCCACTCTGTTCACGACATTGCCGATATCGTGCATATACGCCGCAATCTGCGCCAGCTCACACGTCCGCGCGTCATAACCGAGAGTATCCAGTATCATGAACGCCGTCGCCGCCGCGCGCTCAACGTGAGCGTTTGAATGCTCAGTGTAGCCGATAGACGACAGCGCAGCGTCCGCGTAGTTGATGTATGTCTGCACATCCTTGTTGGTTTTTATATACTGATAAGTAACATTGCTCATTGATATCCCTCCGAGTTTTCTTTTGTTCACCTTAGTATTATAACAAAATCAAACGAAAATTTCAAGTGCGAAATCAAAAAAGTGCTTGACAAATCCTTTTTTTTAGTGTATAATATTATTCTATCAGCAGGTATATCCCGCTGCTCAATACGGAGAAGTATCGAAGTGGTCATAACGAGGCGGTCTTGAAAACCGTTTGAGGGCAACCTCACAAGGGTTCGAATCCCTTCTTCTCCGCCATGAAACACTGACAAAAAAGATATTATGCCCACAAACGGCTGTACAAAGCCATTTGTGGGCATAAATCTTGTGAAAAACAGAAAACACCGTCCGTAGATATTTTCGACACGAAAATGGACTTGAACCCTCCCCTACAAAATTTTCTTGGAAGAATTTGGATATTTTGACGAAAAGCCCTGTGAGTGATCTCTTGATTTTGAGGGATCAATCGCAGGGCTTTTTTGTTTCACCGAGTTGTTACCAAAAAGATTCAGACGGGATTTTGATGTTGTATAATAAAACTTGACACAACCACAAACGAAGTCTCGGTCGCATAGATGATGAGGATAAGAAAAAAATCGAGCTTATTGACTCAATGAATAGGAGGCAGACTGCTACCGTTATTAACGAAAGCGGATTGTATTCTCTGCTGTTCGCAATGCAGCCGCAGAAGGCACATAACGACGGCATACCGGATGAGTACCCCATAGAAATACGGCAGAGAATAGAGAAAATCCGCAGATTTAAGCGTTTTGTTACGTCCGAGGTTCTCCCATCTATTCGCAAACACGGTGCGTATTTTTCGTCGTGTAACGCGGTGTATGAAATCTAAAAAAAAATCATATAAAATCCAAAATCGGATTTTTCTTAAATTGCCCGCAAACCCTTATTAAATAACGCATTAAGCCGCTCGAAACAGAAAAGCCATACGGCGCACAAAATCCAAAAAAAACGGTGTTTTTTGACCGATTGAGGAACTTTTACAAAATCACAAAAAGACTTACAAATCGCATTGTATAGCGAATTTGTAAGTCTTTTTGCTTATTTATGGATTGAGGAACTAAAAATCAAATTCACATTTGTGCATTATGCAAGAATTGTAAAAACATATTTCAAAAATTTATTTGGCTTGATACAAAATTCGCAATTCCTCAACTATATCTTGACTATCAACAATTAAGCTGTTTAACTTTGAGGGAGTGCATTCATTCTTTTCTAAACTTGAGATAACAGATTGGAACTCTGCTGCAAACGAAGAAAACTCATCCATAATAAGCGTTGCTTTACTTTGATTATCTAATCCAAGTAAGTTGATTAACAATTGAATTACTGTCGAAACACAAATGAATTGCCCCGCTTCGTTGCGATTTTTTAATAGCGATAATAAATCAATCGTATTTGATATAGCACCGTAATTTAGTTGTTCTGCACTAGGTCTATCCCAATAATCGTAATCATCAATTTCCATTTCTCCTTCGTTTTTCTGCAACCAACGTAAAGAACAATTAAATTCCAGAGCAATTAGTTTTATTAACATATCTGTTGGCTGTTCATTTCCTGTTTCAATTCTACTTAAGTATGATTGTGATACGCACACTCGTTTGGAAAATTCTTTTTGTGATACATCTCTTTTCTGCCTTAGTGCTTTTATACGAAAACCCACATCATTCATTGTGCATTCCTCCCAAAATATTTGTGTACGAATAAAAAAGTACTTGACAATATTCGTATACGAATGTAT
This sequence comes from uncultured Ruminococcus sp., assembly GCA_964458395.1. Classification (GTDB taxonomy): domain Bacteria; phylum Bacillota; class Clostridia; order Oscillospirales; family Ruminococcaceae; genus CAG-115. Next base: position 4,371 of record CAYWIP010000046.1, on the reverse strand, counting down.
AATGTAATTGTGATATAACCGTACTCATATTATATCATACTTTTAATAAAAAAAAAAGGGGGGTATTAAAAAAATGCCAAAAAAGCCATACAAAATGTTGCCGCCGCTCGGTCAGCTTGTAACAAGGCAATTATTTGAGGACGGCATTTCACAAGCCGAATTAGCAAGGCGGATGTGTGTTTCTCCACAGCACTTGAGCAATGTAATAACTGGAAAAATTTATCCACAGTCAAGAGGAATTCGCAAGCCGTATCTGCTGTCACCCGTTCGATTATTCGAGAGTGGAATCGGGAATCGAAACATATACCGCGATGGTGTTTAAGCTGATCTCTTATGAGTTTGGCGTTTCCCTCTCGTGGATAATGCAGGGCATTCCCGCCGAGGGCGATCCCGAATTCTGTACGCTAGATACAGACGGACAGAGAATTTTCAATAGCTGTATCTCCGTTCAGGAAGCAATGTGGGACTATATGACGGATAACAGCATGGATATGTGGAGCGATAGAGTTGAATACGATATTGACAGAATCCACGGCGGCATCAGATACACTTTGGAACGCTGCGGAAAAAAATATACGCCCGATTGGAAAAGAAGCGTTGATGAGAGTATCCGCGACGCTATTGCTCTCGCGAATTACGACGGCTACACGGCGGGTTGGAGAACGGCGATACAGCTTGTTAAAGGACTGCTCAATCTGAACGGCTTGCCCGACGAGCCGCCCGCCGCTCCCAAAAGCGACGACAAGGTTATATCCTCCGAGATAATAACCGCCGTTCGCAGATCGGAACCGAAAGAGACCGCAAAGGTAACGATCCACAAAGCAAATACATAAACGCAGACCGACAAGGCAAAAAGCCTTGTCGTTTTTTTAATTACGGGAGAATAATTCGGGTATGTCTTTTTAAGCGTTATAGACCCTTTTTAGAGCGTCCGAAATACAAAGGCAATGAAAAGTAGCGTTTAACAATAAAAGCGGCTTAGAACGAAAATATGAGCCTGTTTTATACAAGCACTTTTTGAACTGTTTTATATGTACCATTTCAAAGAAAAACGGTACAATACATATTAAGGAGCGTGGATAAAATGCGTAATACATTTGAAAGCTATACCGCTCTTGTGGAAATGATCGGCGAGGAGAGCGCGTTGAAGCTGATCAAGTCGGTTGACGGCGGTACAATCTATGTACCAAAGCACGACACGGTAACACGTCAGCAGCGGAACGAAAACATAAGACGGGATTACCGAAACGGAATGACCTACTTACAGCTTCATTATAAATATAACCTTACCGAGCGGCAAATCAGAAAAATCACTCAGTTATGAAGCATCCTAACAAGAAAATGATGATCGAGCTTGAGGAGCTTGTCGGACGGGATAATTTCAAATCATTAACGGGGGAATACGGCGGAACGTTTATTTACATTCCCCGTATCTCCAAATACGATAAGCGGGTTGAGTATCTGAAAAACGTTCATTATTTACGGGAATATCTTGAATACGGCGTTCCCGTCGACGAGATCGTAACAGAAAACCGCTTGACGAAATATCAGCAGCGATTCCTTGAGGGCTTGGTTAAATTCTGCTTAAACAGATATATAACAAGCTATAAATCATTGCTTGCGGCAGTCGATCCGTTTTACGGAAAGAACACGGAAAGCATTCTGCTTCTGATCGGAGCAGCGGCATTTGCGGCGCTGTTGGAGCAGTACGGCGGCAAGCGATTATATATACCCGTATCGGAAGAAAGCCGCTCTAGATCTCAAAGACCGCAAACGCATAATTCGTTGGAAACCGATATTTTCTTTAATCTGTCGGACGGTTTGTCGTTGGAAGAAACAGCGGTAAAAAATAAAACATCACTCGGCAAAGTAAAGAGCATTGCCAAAATGTATGGTATAAACAGCAATTCGGAGGGAGCAGACCATGAAAGCAGAGGTTGAATTTATAAAGAAAAATGACAAGGTTAAAATGGCTGTTACATTCAACACAAGCTCTCTGGGCTGCTTTACCGTTGATACGGCGTATATGTCCGCCGCCGAAATATACGAACGGTACGAGCGGCTTTATGATGAAATAGTGCCGTTCGGGAACGTCAGCCTCAATACGAACGGAATTGTAATCCGTGATGAGAACGGTTAATTATGAAATGTACCGACTTTGGCGCGGTATAAATAACAATTTATTTTTTGGAGGAAAACACTATGATGATTACGGGAACTTATGAATTATCGAAAAGATTCGATAATATGGCGGAGAACATCAACGCTCTGATCAAGGCTCGTGACGCTGCCTATTCTCAGATCGAAGCGATCAATAACAATGACGATTTAACGCCCGAGGGCAAGCAGAATAGAGTGGACGAAATTCACAATGCTTATGCGGAGGGTAAAAAGGAAGTTCTGATTCAGCTGCACTATGCGATCAACGATATTTACGAATGGGATCGCGGCAATTCGGAGCTTGATCTGAAGAACGAACAATTCAAAGAGGCTATGCAAATTGCAAGCTATGTCGGCGGCTCGGTAACTCCCGAATTGGTAAACAGTCTGATGAAGAACTGCAACAATCGAATTCAACTTGAGTGCCTTTACACGATCCTAAAGGATAAGTATAAAACGCCCGCAAGCTTCACTGAGATCGCAAGTCGCCCCGATCCGTTCCGATTGATCGAAAGCAAGCTCTATGATCCCACCGAGTTGTACGAGGACACCAAGTCGAAAGTTTACGAGTATCTTAAATAATTGACGTATCTGAAAACAAAAAAATACCTTGACAAATCAAAGGGTATATGATATAATAAAGATGAGAAACCTTGAATAATTTCAACTTCAAAATATCTTTAAGAAAGGAGCAGGTGCTATGAGAACAGGCTTATACAGCGAACGAATCCGTAGGATTATCGAAGATTTTCCTATTGGAGATCCGTTTACAAACGAAAGCATTGCCAGAATTTTGAAAAAAGAATTTGAACTCACATCGGAAAACGCCGGGCTTATTACAAACAACAAGCTGAAAAGGATGTTTGATGAGGGAAAGCTTGGACGTATAGAAAAGGGAGTTTATTATGTTCCTAAGCAAACGGTTTTCGGACCGGTTAAGCCAGATTATGATCGCTACGCGGTCAAAACGCTCACAATGGATAGGAACGAGGTGATCGGATATGAAAGCGGCGCGTCTTTTTTTAACCGAATCGGGTTATCAACGCTTATTCCTCGAGAAATTGAAGTCGTTTCAAATAATTACAGAAAAAAACTTCCGGAAAGCTGTCATGTAGTTGTAAAAAAGCCTCCCGTTGCAGTGACAAGCGAAAATCATCGCTACCTGCAAATGCTTGACGTTATAAACGATATGGGCAGGCTTCATATTGACGCGGAAAATCCTGAAGAGATATTAAATTCTGTTATTTCAAAGAACGAACTTGATCCTCTGAGACTCGCAGGTTACGCCGGAAAATACTATCCGCAAAAGGTTCTTCCAAAGGTTATTGACATTATTATAGGAGATGATTTGACATGATGCTGCATGAAAACAAAGATGCTTTTAAAGCGCTGATCTCATCGTTAAGCGAACGAACAAATATTCGGGAAGACATTATCGAGAAAGATTATTATCTTACTTTACCGAAAAAGGAATCGAGAAAATCCGCAGCGCGTTCGCGAACGATATCTATCATGACGAGCTGCAGAATTTGTATCAGCAACAGACTGTCGTGCGCGACAAGCTGCGCTCCGAAGCGGAAAGCGTGATGAAAAATCTGATGTCGGAATTGAAAAACAGCAATGAATTTGATCCGCAGCTCGAACAGCTTATTTTGAAACTGCAATAACAGTTCCGCAATTCCAAAGGCAAAAAGTTGTACGGCTACTTGCAGCCCAATGTCAAGAAAACCGTTGACCAGATCGTCGCGCAACTTGCTGAGAACCTCGTGCTGAAAAAGATGTATAACGAGTGGTGTGCTTTGGAACAGCAGAAATATGAAACCTATACGAGTGCCGTGCAGAAATTCCCGCCGTTGGAGGAAAACAAAGCTTTCAAATCAATCAAAAATTCGGTTATCCGTGCCGTGTTGGAAATGGAGTTCTCAACGGAAATGTTCGCGGAATACGGCGAGGACGTGTTGGACGAAACCGAACCGGACGGAGATTTATATATTAAGTGGACAGCGGAATATAAATCTGCTTGCACCGAGTTATATAAAAATCATGATATCCCGAATGCTTTCTTGCTCATGAAGTCCGAAGCTGAAAAAGGAAATATTCTTGCGTTTCACGATCTTGGAAAGATGTATCGGAATGAATTGCTCGGTGAAGATAATGTTCCCCATTTGCACTAACTTAACCTCTTGCAAAAAGTAATAAAATATGATATAA
>CAYWIP010000045.1:0-22634 GCA_964458395.1 uncultured Ruminococcus sp. | reverse complement strand
AATTTGTTAAAATCTTTTGCTTAAATTGTGTCAAGTAATATTGACAAAATCAATCAGCCAGAACAATGTCTTGTCGCCGTCGGAACAGCTCCCACCTATTGAAAGCTCGTCAATGTCGTCGGAGAGATATTCGCGCGACTTGTTAATAATATCCTCTTTGCTTTTCTCATTATTAAATCTCCAAACATTTTTCAATCGTCAAAATGATACAGAATGACTTCTTCGACCTCCGCGCCGCAGCCGGGGCAAAGGCTCTCGACCTTGAATGCCGAGGTGCCGTCGTTGACCAGATCGTAGGAATGAGCGATCATACGTCCGTATTTGTCCTCGCCCGCGACCGCGAACGAGCTGAACATCATTCCGTCTTCCGGGCAGTAGACAAAGCAGATATCGCCCGCGACGGCGCAGTCGGGGAGAGTGACCGTTCTGTTCGGGTTGATGGAAAGCGAGTACGCCGAGCCTTGATGTGATTTCAGAAGCTGCATAAACAGCGCCGACTGAATGGGATAGCCGATAGAAAGACCGCCCTCCTGCAGAATAGCGGAGGTGTGTCCCGCGCCGTCCGAACCGACGCCGTCCCTCGGGTAATCTATGGCGTATCTGAGCGCCGAAACGCGGTCGTATTTCTCATTTTGAATGTTATAGCCGCGGCTTTCCCACAGCAGGATATCCTTGTTATTGACTACCTCCTCGGGAAGTCCCTCGTCATCGTCGCGGTAGAAGTGGTAGAAGAAGACCTCTACCGTTTCGGTATAACAGTCGTAGCACGGGTCGTTCAGGTAATCTATTTTAAATTCGTATTCACCATTGTTGGCGAAATTATGGCATACCGCCTTAAGCCTGCCGCGCTGACTTGTTCCGACCATAAGCAGCGAATGTATCATAGTTCCCTCGTATGGGCAGGTAATCTGCACGATGTCGCCGGGGCGCGCGTATTCGGGCATTGGAATTGTATGATCGCTTTTGTCGTATGTAATGAACTGCCCGAAGCCCAGCCGCGAGTTCAGCAGCTGAAGCGCTATCGAGGTCGAGCTTTGTGTAAATTCGGTTATCCCGCCCGCGAGCAGACAATTTGAAATAAATTCGGCGCACAGTCCGATATGTGTGTCCCAGTTCGCGCGCCCGTAAGCCACAGCCGCGTCGGGATCGTATTTCTTTGCGGGCTGCTTTCCCGTGACTCCCGTCCAGAGCGTTTTTGCCTCGTTCGTCCACCCGAAATCGCCGTAATAGCGCTGATCAAAGGTCGTGTCAACGGCGTTGGGGTTGTAGATATAGTTTCCGTCCTCCCATTCGTGGGTATCGTCAACGAATTCACTGACGCCGTTCGGGTCGTCGGGGTCGTCAGCCGGGAACGGCGGCAGGCTCTCCGTGCTTTCGGAGGTCGATTTTTCCGCGCTTTCGGATGTTGATTCTTCCGGGTTTTCGTCGGCGGTCGCCCATTGGTTATCGGGTTGGGTCAAGGAGCTGTCGGGTAAGCTTGAGTAGTTGACGGGAGCGCTCGGCAGGTCGGTATCCCGCATGCATGCCGTAACGCTTATGGCAACACATATAAGTAAGACTATTGCTGAAAATCTTTTCAAAACTGTTCTCTCCCTTGTTGTCATTAGTTAAGTGGATTAACCACATCAATAATTATAAACCAAGTTTTTCCGTTTGTCAAGGGCACCCGACGAACTGTAACCATTTGTAATCTTTTGTTAATTTTCTGTAATATTTTTCCCTTAAATTTCCAGAGTAAGCTGTTCCGGCTCGGGAAATTCGTTCAGATACGCAAAAACACGCTCGTGCCGCCATTCTATGCCATAACGTTCACATTCGCCGACGAACGTTTCCCAAAGCGCTTTTCCGTTTGGACAGGGTATCTCGTATCGGTCGCCGAACTCGCGGATATAGCGCTGTTTAAGCCCCGGGAAGTGCCTGTCGAGCTGCGCGTAATAATGTTCGCGGTCGCCGCTGCGGAGGGTAAGACCCATTCCGAACGAGATGATTCCGCGCACACCCGCTTCCGCTCCCATTCCGACAATAGCGCGGACGTTCCCGACCGTGTCGTTGATAAACGGAAGCTGCGGCGTGAACCAGATAACGGTGGGTATGCCGCGCTTTTTCATCTCGAGCAGCACCTCCAGCCGCCGAGCGGTGGTGCAGACGTTGGGCTCTACTATGCGGCAAAGCTCCTCGTCGGCGGTCGTGAGGGTCATTTGAACTACGGCTTTGGTTTCGAGGTTGATTTTTTTGAGCAGGTCAATGTCGCGCATTATCAGGTCGGATTTGGTGAGTACCGTCACCCCGAAGCCGTACTTGTCAATAACTTCCAGACACCGCCGGGTTATCCGAAGCTCCCGTTCCGCGTGAAGATACGGGTCGCACATCGCGCCCGTGCCGATCATACAACGCCGCCGCTTAGCCCGAAGCGCCTTTTCAAGAAGCTCCGGAGCGTTTTCCTTTACCTCAATATCCTCAAACGCGTGTGTGAAATTGTAGCAGTCGCTACGCGCGTCACAGTAAATACACCCGTGAGAGCAGCCGCGGTAGACGTTCATTCCGTTTCCTGCGCTGAGTATTCCTTTCGCTTGTACCTTGTGCATAATATTCTCCGTTCATTATAGCTGTATTTGTGAATATTATAGCATATCCGGGCGCGGATGTCAAGAGTTAAGGCGGACAAAAAAAAGTATCCGCCTTTTTCCGGCTATTTCGTTTCGGGGAAAACCTTGGCAAGCTCCACGGTGCAGCCGTCCAGCACAGTGACCTTTGCGGTATCATTGCGCGTGTAGACCTCGTGAGGTCTGAGGTCGTTGTTCTCGTCGCGGAGATAGACCTCGACGCTTTGGTTGTTCGGGTCGACTATCCAATACTCGCGCACTCCCGCACGGCGGTATAGCTCAAATTTAACAAGGCGGTCATGGCGCATTGTCGACGGGGAGAGTATCTCGATAACCATATCCGGAGCGCCCTTGCAGCCATAGTCGTCGAGCTTGCTGCGGTCGCAGACGACCGAGATATCGGGTTCAACTACGGTATCTACGTCGCTAGGACTGTCTCCGTCCTGTTCAAACAAGCGTACTCCAAACGGCGCGGGGTAGATCTTACATGGCTTATCATCAAGGAAGTTAGCGATCTGTTTGAAAATTTCCGTCAGCGCCTCCTGATGAATTCGCTTTGGCGGCGCCATCATAACGGCGTCACCGTAAATTATTTCGTATCTGTCATTCTCGTCCCATGTCAGATAATCGGCGAACGTGTAATTTTCCTTTTCTGCGGGTTGTACCATTGAACATTCCTCCTTAGCTGAAGTATCCTTATTTATATTATACTACTTTATTTTAGGAAATGCAATATATTTTATATAGAGCGTTCCGCATAAAACCGACCTTTTTCGGCAAAAGTAGTAATATTGCACAATGAATTATTAAAAAAATATAGCGAGTTTGTGATGTTTTTTTTCAAAAACCCTTGACAAATCGCTGTAAATGTGTTAAATTATAATTAGCACTCGGGGAGATAGAGTGCTAATAAGTTTGAAGCTGTTAAGGAGCGCCCGGCGGAAAGGGTTGATAGCGTGGATAAAAGGGCTGCGAAAATATTGTCTGCGATAATTGACGAGTACGTCCGTTCGGGTGAGCCTGTCGGGTCTAAGGCGCTCGCCGAGAAGCCCGAGATCGGAGTTTCCTCCGCGACTATCCGCAACACCATGGCGGCTCTCGAGCAGGAGGGATATCTCGACCACCCGCATACGAGCGCCGGCAGAGTGCCGACCTACAAGGGATTTCGGTACTATATCGAAAATCTCATGTCGCCCGAACCGATAAATCCCGACAAGATAGACGAGATCGACAAGCTGCTTGACGAGGGCGCAGTCACGGATGACGCGATAATTCAGAACGCCTCCACTGCCCTCGCCGAGATAACCAAATGCGCGGCGATATCCACAAATCACGCGTCGAAGTTCTCGGTTATCACAAAGGTGGACGTTATCCCGACGGGAAAGCGTATGTACGTTCTGCTGCTGATAGCCTCAAACGGAGCTATCAAAAACAAGGTCTGCCGAATGGAATTCGATATGACCAACGAGCAGATGGCGGATTTCACGCAGTTTCTCAACGAGCATCTGCGCGGAGTAAATCTCGAAAATATGTCCGAGGAGTACATCAGCGGGCTGACTGCGGCGCTCGGCGGTTATATGCTGTCGCTCGCTCCGCTGCTTCACGCGGTGTACGAGCTTTCCGAGGAGATGATGAGGGATTCCGTGGAGGTCAGGGGCGAGGCTAATCTGCTGGCGTGTACGGAGTTCCCCACGCAGGACGTGCTGAAATTCATCGAGCGCAAGAGCGAGCTGTCAAATCTGCTTAACGACGCGCTTTCGGGAATCAACATAATGTTCGGCGAGGAGAACGGCACGTTCGCGATATCCAACGGCGCAATGGTGAGCGCAAGCTACTACAAGGACGGCAAGCCCGCCGGGTCGCTTGGAATTATCGGACCGATAAGACTGGACTACCGCAAGGTGATCCCTTATATAGAATATTTAAGCCAAAAGGTAACACGTATGCTTTCCGGAGAAAGCGTACCCGAGATAGAAAGCGAGGACGACAACGATAATGATAAATGACGAAGAATTAGACCGGGAGCTGAACGAGGAGACAGCAGAGGAATCCGAAGCTGAAGTTGAGCAGCCCGAAGCCGAGACGGAGGGCGACAAGGTCTCCGAGGAACTTGCGGCTGTCAAGGATCAGCTCGTGCGCACAATGGCGGAGTACGACAACTTCCGCAAGCGCTCCGCCCGTGAAAAGGACGCGCTGAGAGCCGAGATAATCACAAATGTTACCTCGAAATTTCTGCCCGTTCTGGACAATCTTGAGCGCGCGCTTTCGGCTGACTGCTCCGACGAGAACTACAAGAACGGCGTTAAGATGATCAGCGACAGCTTTATGGAAACGCTGAAAGGTCTCGGAGTTGAGGAGATCGAGAGCGACGGCGCGGCGTTCGACCCGAATTATCATCAGGCGGTACAGCGCGTCGAGAATTCCGAGGCCGAGAGCGGAACGGTAGTCCAGACGTTTGCAAAGGGCTACAAGATCGGCGATAAGGTTATCAGATTCGCAATGGTAAGCGTTGCTAATTAGTTTGACGTGTCGCGCGTTGAACTTTTAACATAAATTATTAAAGAGTATCTTTAGGAGGAATATATTATGGCTAAGATTATTGGTATCGACTTGGGTACGACAAACAGCTGCGTATCTGTTATTGAGGGCGGCGAGCCTGTTGTTATCACGAATTCCGAGGGCAGCAGAACCACTCCGTCGGTAGTTGCATTTACAAAGGACGGCGAGCGCCTTGTAGGTCAGCTTGCGAAGAACCAGGCAGTACAGAACCCCGACAAGACGGTTATTTCCATTAAGCGTCACATGGGTTCGGATTATAAGGTAGACATCGACGGCAAGAAGTACACGCCTCAGGAGATCTCCGCGATGATCCTTCAGAAGCTGAAAGCGGACGCGGAGAGCTATCTCGGCGAAAAGGTTTCGGACGCGGTCATCACCGTTCCCGCTTACTTCACCGACTCCCAGCGCCAGGCTACAAAGGACGCGGGCCAGATCGCGGGATTGAACGTTCAGCGTATCATCAACGAGCCGACTGCCGCTGCGCTTGCTTACGGCGTCGACAAGGAAGAGGATCAGAATATCGTCGTATACGACCTCGGCGGCGGTACGTTCGATGTTTCCGTTATCAATATCGGTGACGGCGTTCAGGAGGTTCTCGCGACCGCGGGCAACAACCACCTCGGCGGCGACGATTTCGACCAGAGAATTATCGACTTTTTGAGAGAGGAATTCAAGAAGTCAGACGGCATCGATCTTAACAACGATAAATTCGCTATGCAGAGATTGAAGGACGAAGCGGAAAAGGCGAAGATCGCACTTTCCAACTCCACCACCGTCAACATTTCCATTCCGTATATCACCGCGGACGCAAACGGTCCTAAGCACCTGAACGTTACGCTTTCGAGAGCGAAGTTCAACGATCTGACCGCGGATCTCGTTGAGGCTACCATGGGTCCGCTCAAGCAGGCGATCTCCGATTCGGGTCTGGAGAAGAACGAGATACACAAGATCCTGTTGGTCGGCGGTTCTACGAGAATCCCCGCAGTTCAGGACGCGGTAAAGGGCTTCCTCGGCAAGGATCCGTTCAAGGGAATCAACCCCGACGAGTGCGTTGCTATCGGCGCGTCCATTCAGGGCGGCGTTCTGAATAAGGAGGTCGGCGGTATCGTACTGCTCGACGTTACTCCGCTGTCGCTCGGTATCGAGACCGCAGGCGGCGTCTGCACGAGAATGATCGAGCGCAACACCACCATTCCGACCAAGCACTCGCAGGTATTCACCACCTACTCGGACAACCAGCCGTCCGTTGACGTAAACGTACTTCAGGGCGAGCGCGAATTCGCAAAGGACAACAAGTCTATCGGAAACTTCCGTCTGGACGGTATCGCTCCCGCGCCGCGCGGAATCCCGCAGATCGAGGTTACGTTCGACATCGACGCGAACGGTATCGTAAACGTATCCGCTAAGGATCTCGGCACGGGCAAGGAGCAGCATATCTCCATTACCGCGTCCACGAATATGAGCAAGGACGATATCGACAAGGCTGTTAAGGAGGCGGAAGCGTTCGCTGCGGAGGACAAGAAGCGCAAGGAGGACGTTGATACGCGCAACGAAGCGGACTCCATGGTTTACCAGATGAAGAAGTCCATGGCGGATTTCGGCGACAAGGTCACCGCCGAAGACAAGGAAAAGGTAGAGCCGAAGATCGCCGCTCTCGAGGAAGCGCTCAAGGGCACGGATATCGAGGCTATCAAGAAAGCCAAAGAGGAGCTGCAGACCGCGTTCTACGAGGTAGCGGGCAAGATCTATCAGGCTCAGGGAGGAGATCCCAATGCCACAGGCGCGGCGGGTGCCGCAGGCGCCGCTCCCGGTTCTTCCGATAACGGCGGCAGCGACGACGGCGCGGTCGACGTTGAATTCACCGAGAAATAATCAGTTTGGTACGTACACCGCGTGAATTCGCGCGGTGTATTTGCCGATTTTGGAGGGGTATGACAAAAAGCCGTTTCAAGGTCTGTATATTTGAAAGGATAAAATTTTATGAACGAAAAGCAGAAAGATATCGCGCAGAAAGCGCTGTGCGAATGGCTCGCCGAACAGGATGAAACAGACGGCAAGCCGCCGAAGAAAATAGAGTTTGCGTTCGCGCTTAAAGATGATGAACACGATGATATGATTTTTTTCGTGTTCAGATTCAAAAAAAGCGCGCTCGGAAAGTGGCTTATCGGCATAGCGGGCGGTTTCCCCGACGAGGAGAGCACCGATTGCAGCGCAGTATTCAGCGGACTTGACGAGTTCCCCACCGACAAGGACGAGGCGATTGAGCTGGCGTTCAGAATGATTGATTTTATCCTCAATTTCAACAACAGAGAAAAGGTTCAGGCGGTATTCGAACAGAATTTAAAGTACATCAGCAAAACGGAGGTCGACGCGGAGAAGATCGCGCGGCAGTTTGTCAAGACGGAAACTCGATTTTTCCTCACGGTGGGAACGGTGGACGTTCCGAGCGGAAAGGTCATCGTTGCCGACCCGCTGTGCTATCTTTTCGGGGAACACGTTATCGCGCCCGTTCTGGCTCGCGAGATCCCCAAGGGGAGTTATCCCGCCGAGGTTTCGATATGCCGTCATGAATATGTGGGCATAAGAATGTGTACGGCGCGGCTCAAAATAAAGGACGCGAAAGCTGTGCGCTATGAGCTTGCGGAGTCCGAGGAGGAAACGGCGGCGTTCAAGGCGAAAGACGGTATTATGCACGGATTCCCTGTGGACGCGGGAATGATGTGCTTCATCGACGCGGGTGCGGCGAAGAATTACGCGGATTTCCTCGGAAAGTGGCATAAGGAAAATCCCGGTAAGAATCATTACGACGATTATTTCGCGGCGCTTTTCGCGGAGAGCGACAAGGCTCTCCCCGCGTATCAGCGCGAGGGCGGAGATTTCATAGAGTGGACGAATCCCGACAGCGGCGAGCGAATGGTTCAGATAAGCTCGGGCTTCGGCGACGGGTTTTATCAGAGCTATTGGGGATTCGACGAGAGCGGCGAGGTCTGCGAGCTGATAGTTCCTATGGTCGATCCCGATTTGTTTGATAATTAAGCAGTGGCAATGGTTCTCGTAAATTATATGCGATGCAATAACGACGCAGTAAAAGTGCGTTCAAATATTGGCAGCAAATAAAGGTTGTAGCGGCAAAAGGCGCAAGCAACGGTGACGACGGAGCGAACGAAGTGAGCGGAGGAGTTACCGTTGGCTAGCGAACGAAGTGAGCGGTGCGAGCTTTTGCCTTTCAGATAGGAGTAGAGTATGGCAGAGAAGAGAGACTATTATGAGGTGCTGGGTCTGCAAAAGGGCGCTTCGGACGCGGAAATAAAAAAAGCGTACCGTAAGCTGGCTAAGCAGTACCATCCGGATCTGAACCCCGACGATCCCGAAGCCGAGGCTAAGTTTAAGGAGGTCAACGAGGCAAATCAGGTGTTGAGCGACCCCGAAAAGCGCGCGAAGTACGACCAGTTCGGGCACGCGGGAGTTGACCCGAGTTACGGCGGCGGAGCCAACTTTACGGGCGGCTTTGACGGCGTGGATCTGGGAGATATTTTCGCGGATATTTTCGGCGGCGGAATGGGCGGCTTCGGCGGCGGACGTTCATCAAGCCCGAACGCTCCGCGGCGCGGCGCGGATATCGCGGTGCAGTTGGAGATCGGGTTTATGGAGGCGTGCAAGGGCGTTTCTCACGATATCACGATAAACAGGACGGAGGACTGTCCCGAGTGTAACGGCACCGGCGCAAAATCGGGCACGAGCACGAAGACGTGTCCGGATTGCAAGGGCCGAGGATATGTTACCGTTCAGCAGCGCAGTATGTTCGGTATGATGCAGTCGCAGAGACCGTGTACAAAGTGCGGCGGCAAGGGCAAGATCATCGAGAGTCCGTGCGGAAAGTGCGGCGGCTCGGGCAAGACGACAATGAAGAAAACCGTTTCCGTAAAGGTGCCCGCGGGTATCGACGACGGAATGACGCTGAACGTCCGCGGACAGGGCAGCGTCGGTACGAACGGCGGTCAGCGCGGCGACCTTAAGGTGCGTATCGCGGTGCGCAAGGATCCCGTTTTCGAGCGCGAGGACTACAATATCTGGATAGACTTCCCGATTACTTACGCGCAGGCGGCGCTCGGCGCGGAGATCGAGGTGCCGACTATCGACGGTAAGGTAAGCTACAACGTTCCTGCCGGAACACAGCCGGGCACGGTGTTCAGACTGCGCGGAAAGGGCGTTCAGAGGCTTCAGCGCTCCGAGGGCGACCGCGGCGATCAGATGGTAAGGATAAACGTTGAGGTTCCCAAAAACCTCAACAAGAAGCAGAAGGAGGCTTTGCAGGCTTTTGAGGAAACGCTTGACGAGAAGAATTACGAAAAGCGCAAGACGTTCTTTGACAAGATAAAGGATATGTTCAATAAGTGATTTGTGCAAGTTCTCTTTTGCCAACTTGCAGAATTGGCTGCGATTCTATTGGATAAGCCTTTAAAAAGAATTATTTTGAACGTTAAATTGCAATTGATTGTGCGAAATGCTATATTATCCGCTCAAACGGATTCGCTTTTTGTGCAATAAATCAATAGACAAAAGGCGATTTTTCGGCTATAATAGTAAATGTAAGAAACAACGGCGTTTCGGGTACGGGTGAACCGCGCTCAAAACGCCGTTTTTATTTTTAAGTACTCAGGGAGGAAAGGGACAATGGAAGAAAAATTTAATGTGGTAGACCAGTTCGGAATCGACGTGTTCAACGAGGAAACGATGAAGCAGCGTCTGCCGAAGAACGTTTTTAAGACGTTGAAAAAGACCATAGCGGAGGGCAAGGAGCTTGACAGCTCGATCTCCGACGTGGTAGCGGCGGCAATGAAGGATTGGGCGATCGAAAAGGGCGCGACCCATTACACGCATTGGTTTCAGCCGATGACGGGCATCACCGCCGAGAAGCACGACAGCTTCATCTCGCCTATGGGCGACGGCACGGTAATTATGGAGTTTTCGGGCAAGGAGCTTATCAAGGGTGAGCCGGACGCGTCGAGCTTTCCGTCGGGCGGCATAAGGGCGACATTCGAGGCGCGCGGCTACACGGCTTGGGATCCGACCTCCTACGCATTTGTCAAGGAGGGTTCGCTGTACATTCCCACCGCGTTCTATTCATATTCGGGCGAGGCGCTCGACAAGAAAACTCCTCTGCTGCGCTCAATGGATGTGGTTTCGGACGCGGCTCTGCGTATCCTGCGACTGTTCGGCAACGAGACCACAAAGCGCGTTGTGGCTACCGTCGGCGCGGAGCAGGAGTACTTCCTCGTCAACAAGGAGACCTACGACAAGAGAAAAGACCTTATTTTCACGGGCAGAACGCTCTTTGGCGCTCCCGCTCCCAAGGGTCAGGAGCTTGACGACCACTATTTCGGCTCGATCAAGGAGCGCGTTGCGGACTATATGAAAGATCTCGACGAGCATTTGTGGAAGCTCGGCATTACCTCCAAGACCAAGCACAACGAGGTAGCGCCGTCGCAGCACGAGAACGCGCCGATCTTCGCGCCCGCTAACCTCGCGACTGACCAGAATCAGCTCACCATGGAGCTTATGAAGAAGATAGCTCTCGAGCACGGGCTTGTCTGCCTGCTGCACGAGAAGCCCTTTGCGGGTATCAACGGCTCGGGCAAGCACGACAACTGGAGCCTGTCCACCGACGACGGTCAGAACCTGCTCAATCCCGGACGCTCGCCCATGCAGAACGCGCAGTTCCTGACATTCCTCGCGGCGATAATCAAGGCTGTCGACGAGTACTCCGATCTGCTTCGTCTGTCCGTGGCAAGCCCCGGTAACGATCACCGTCTGGGCGCGAACGAAGCGCCTCCCGCTATCATCTCGATCTTCCTCGGCGAGGAGCTGCAAGCCGTTGTTGACGCGCTTGTCGAGGGCAAGGAGTACACGGGCGCGGGCAAGCAGATGTTCAACGTCGGCGTGTCGTCGCTGCCCGAGTTCCCCAAGGACAGCACCGACAGAAACAGAACATCGCCGTTCGCGTTTACGGGCAACAAGTTCGAGTTCAGAATGGTCGGCTCCAACCTTAACATTGCGGGACCGAACACCATACTTAACACGATTGTCGCAAATTCGCTGACCGAGTTCGCGGACGAGCTGGAGGGCGTTGCAAAGGAGAACTTCAACGAGGCGCTCCACGATCTGCTTGTAAAGACTATCAAGGAACACAAGCGCGTTATCTTCAACGGCAACGGCTACGGTGACGAATGGCCCGTAGAAGCCGAGAAACGCGGTCTGCTCAACCTTAAATCCACTGTCGACGCTATCCCGACGCTCACGGCTAAGAAGA
This sequence comes from uncultured Ruminococcus sp., assembly GCA_964458395.1. Classification (GTDB taxonomy): domain Bacteria; phylum Bacillota; class Clostridia; order Oscillospirales; family Ruminococcaceae; genus CAG-115. The sequence goes on along the minus strand of CAYWIP010000045.1, from coordinate 11,162 downwards.
ATATCGACCTGTTCAAGAAGTTCGGCGTATACAGCGAGATCGAGCTTCACGCAAGACAGGAGATACTCCTTGAGAACTACTCCAAGGTCATCAACATAGAGGCGCTCACCGCCGCGGATATGGCAAAGACCGAGATCTTGCCTGCGGTTATGAAGTTCGCCAAGGACGTCTGCGATATCGCGGCGAGCAAAAAGGCAATCGGCGTTGAGCCGACCGTCGAGACCGAAATGGCGAAGAAGGTCAACGAGCTTACGATCGCACTCAGCGACAAGGCTCACGCGCTGTCCGACGCGGTCGTAAAGGCGCAGTCGCTCGACGGCGAGGAGGCTAAGGCGCGTTACTATCACGACGAGGTGTTTGCGGATATGCAAAGCCTGCGCGCGGTTGCGGACGAACTGGAAACTATCGTCGGCGAGGAGTACTGGCCGTACCCGACTTACGATGAGCTGCTGTTCAACGTATAAGGCAGTTGAGGGTCAGCGGCTTTGGCTGTCGGCTTTCGACTGAATATCCCGCTCCCTTTTCTTTGGGGCTGTCAATTTCGACAGCCCCTTTTTTCGGTTATTTTGCTAATGAGAGTATAGTTAAGCTTTCCGGAAGAGTTGTGGAAATTGTTGATAAAACAAAACGCAATCAGAAGCAGTCTAAAATCCGGTGGCATTTTAGAACCGGTGACGCACGCGAAAAGCTTATATCACTTTATCCGGTTATTGCTGAAAAGTAGGTGCAATAACTTAGGGATACTATTATACTAAATATCAACGGGATAGTACACTAGCTTTAGTTTGTGTAAAATTCATTTCCGCTTTAGCAGACAAGCATACAAAATGAACAACTTTGCTTGGTGAATCGCAATAACATACGTGTTTGAACCAAATATAGACACTATTACCGCTGTTACCGTTGCGAGAGGAGAGGTAACTTCTGAACCGACGATTCTGCCGAAGAATTTAGAAATATGCGGTATTGCTACATTCTGTTTTACTGTCGATACAACAGTAGATACTTATCTTCTGTGTGGTAGTTAATCTTGTGTGGGGAAAAGGGTTCGTGTGTCGAATATGCTGCCGCCCGTTTTCGCAGCGGCGGGAGCGGCTTTTCTGCTTTTTTCGCTGTAAGGTATTTTTTAGGTATTTACAAATCGCGTTTTATATGTTATAATTAAGTTATATCCCTTTTTTGTATGTTAAAGGAGAAAGGCTATGAAAAAAATACTTGCCATAGTGCTTGCGGCGGCTGCGGTTCTCTCCGTTGCGGGCTGTAACCGCGGGGAAAACGCGGTATGCTGATTACCGATAGTGATAAGTCAATCGAACCCAGTAAAATAGCCATTTGGCGTGAATTATGACATTAAAAAGGACGTGAGAAATCGCGTCCTTTTTATATATAACCACAAAAGACGATTGGAAACAGTCGTCTTTTTTCATTTACGACTATTCGCCAACGGCGAACAGAAAGGAAAATTAAAATGAATGGTAAATCAGAAATTATTATAAACGGATTGAAACCAACCAATTTGGTTGAGAAATCCTATCCGCTGCTTATGATGAACGGTTTGGAAAACGACAATGACCGTGACACGGGTTATAGCCGTATCATAGCGCTTGCAAAATTCTACGAAGTCCCGATGGACTATCTGCTGGGGTTCACCGAGAGTCGCATTACAAAGAATATTGAACTTAAGCAGCTTCACCTTAGCGACAAGGCTGTTGAAGTATTGATGAGCGGAAAGCAGAACAATTATCTTATCAGTGATCTGATCGAGCATAAGGAGTTCTCCAACTTGATAAACTCCATTGACGTTTACGTTCGGCAGCTTGCCGCGCCACACATAGGAACGGTCAACAATATGCTGACGATAGCACAGCGCGGGATCGAAAATTATTACTCGGACAACAAGCCTAAGCCCGATGACTTTGACAACGCTATGAATTATTGAATGAAACGGTTGTGAACGAAGATGACTTCCTGCGCTTTAGAATATCCGAGAGGTTCAACCAGATTCTCCGTGATGTGTACGAGATGTACAAGGCGAGTGTTGGAGATAGAATTCCTCAAAAGAAAAATTCCATAAATGAAATGACGGGAGATATTCTAACGGTGTTGGATAAAATAAAGGCGGGTGAGGTCAAGGTTGACAGCATTGAGGACGCGATGGCTGCTATGATGGAGCAGATGGGAGTGTCCGACGTGGAAATGGCGGATGCGCTATTGGATATAGTGGATATTTTCGCCGTCCATGATGACGATGATGATATAAATTAGAAGCTTTTGGGCAAGAAACATACATATAAAATTATCAGGCAGTATCTGATATGGGCTGCCCGATTGCATATTAGTTATTGAACCTGCGAATTATTTCAAAATAAAAAAGTTGACCGAACTTTCAAAAAATTTGCCTTATATTACAGAGGACAAAAATTGAGGTGAGGAAATGAATGACGATCGGATAATCGAGCTCTTTTGGAACCGCGACGAGAGCACTGTTTCTGCTTTGTCGGAAAAATACGGCAAGTATCTCGCGGCGGTATCAAGAAAACTATACGGTTTTCAGGCGGAATCAGAATTAACAATATTGAGAAAGGAATCATTGAAAATGAAAATCAATAAAATTATGGCAGTAATTGCAGCGGCATTGCTCTTTTCGGGCTGTTCCGGACGTAGATCAGTGCTTGACAAGAAGTATAACCGAAAACAACAGAACAGAAGATAAAAAAGGCGACGGATTACTTTTACAGCCGCCTTTAATTTAATTATCTAGTCAATGTTGGCATGACAATAAATATTGGGCACCTCTAAAAACCGGTTTGAAAAGGCAAAATCGGCAGGGTGCGTCGGCTGCTAGGAAAGCCGACGAAGCAAGGCTGTATGCCTTGCGAGGAGGTTTGACGACGCAGACGGCGTGCCCTGTTGATTTTGACTCAAACAAGGTTTTTAGAGATGCCCTATTGAAATTTGTTGAAAAATGTGCTATACTAAATACTAAGAGGTGAGAATACTATGATCGATTTCACGTTTTCAACTATCACAGATGATGTACAACGTAACGAGTTACAAGTTTTCTACGCAGAAAACTATAAACTATTTATGTACATAGCTATGCAAAAAGTGAATGATGAGGAAAACGCCGCGGACGTAATTCAAGAGGTCTTTTCGGATATTGCAGATAAACCCGAAATATTCTTTACGGTTCCAAAAGAGGAAAGGGTAACGTTTGTTGACATACTCGTCAGAAATACCGCTATAAGTACATTTAAAAAGGAACGTAATCATACAAGCAAACTTCAAGAATTGCACGAGAATATAATTGATTAGAGTGTGAGAATAGAAGACGACGCAATTACTAAAAATACACGCGAGGAACTTGTAGAATACATACTCACTTTACCCGAACAGCAGCGGACTGTTTACAAGTTGCGTATTATAATAGGTTTATCAATCCGCGAAATTGCCGAGCAACTGGAAATATCCTGTGAAACTGTAAACTGGCATTTGAAAATGGCGAGGAAAAACATCAGAAATTTCATTAATGAAAGGAACAAGTGCAATGAGTGAAAATATTCTTAAGGAGATTATGCTTGAGGTACACAGAATTGAGTGCAGGGTACCTAACGATCTGCCCGACTACAAGCCTTCTCTCCGACACCGCCTAGCTATGAAAAGGGTATTTGCGCGTTTTGCAAGAAACACTTGTAAACTGAGAAACGCGGGAACTATTCAAGAGCCGCCGATAACCGATTATAGTACAAGAAGATACAATATTAAACATCGCATACTCACAGCTATGCTTATCATTATCCTTATGACGTTGCTTGTGGGTTGTGTAAATGCTATTGTTAGATTTGTTTCGGAGCATTTTAACGGAACGGTTTATGAGGACAACACGAAGTTGTCTGCTGCTAATTTGGAAAACTGCTCTCAGACGATAGAGTATCAGTATGCTTTAACCAATATACCCGAAGGATTTGAATTGATCGAAATCGTTTCAACTCCGAGCTATGTTTATATGAACTATAGGAATATGCAAAATGGACAGGAAATAATTTTTTGGCAATGGGTCAAAACGCATTTTTCACCGCATTACAACACTGAAAAAAACATATTTGAGGAAATTAAGATAAACGGTACAACCGGGCTGTTTATTGATTTAAAGGGCGACAAACTGAATAAATCGGTTTTTATTTAGGATAATGGAGATTACATAATTGAAATTTCGGCAGATTTAGATAAAAATAGCACGTTTAATTTGTTGAATATTTCCAAACTTTAAAATTTTTAAAGATTTGACCTACCAAAATCCACCTCTCGGAAGACGTTTATAATAGAGGGAGAAAAACCTCAAATTATGCAAGGAGAGGAGGAACTGCCGATGCACCTCAAAAAACTGATAGCTTTGCTTGTAGCAGTAGTCTTTTTTTGCTTGAATTTTAGCGTTATTTCTTATGCAGACACAGTAGCCGTGACATCGTTGGAAAATGACGGCATTTCGCCGGCATACGAGATCGCAGGCAGTTGTAGAGCCGATTTGACAATTCAAAACGGCACGGCGTACTGTACAAGCGCGGCAGAAGGTACCGTTGCCGTAAGCATTACCGTAACGCAGACCCTGCAAAAGCACTGGGGGCTTATGGATATGGGAAGATGTTGACGGCGCAACGTGGACAAGAAAAACTGACATCAGTTCGGTTTATCTGTACAGCACAAAGTCCGATCTCAAGAGTGGAACATACCGCGTGAAGTCCACGTTTGTGGTGACGGAAGAAAACGGCAAAAGCGAAACTATCACAATTTACAGTAATGAACAGAAAGTGCCGTGAATGTATCGGTAACAATTGTTCTTGCTACACAATTAAGTTTACAGTGACGAAAAAACAGTGGGATAAAACTTATCCCCAAAGACGTTAGGAGGTTCTTTATGAACAAGACAATCAGAAGAATAACAGCAGCAACCTTAGCTGGGGCAATGGCAACGTGCATGGCTGTAACCGCAAACGCGGCATCAGACGAAAACAAGTGTTCGTGTGGGATTACAACCACTTCAACGTTGGATGTGACATCCAAAAGTGCGACCGCAACAACATCAACAATGGGCAGCTATATGGTAAATACTTCAGTGACCATTGAGGGACAATACTATGTAAAGGGGACAACCATCAAACAGAATACTAGCAACGGTTGGGGCGCCCCTAATGCTTCCCGTGCAAGCATTTACAATGACGGCGAAATTTGGATCGGCGTTTCTTCAACCCACTCAATGTGTTGCAGTGATAGTCGTACAACTTTAAAATGGTGATAATTTGTTGGATGCCTTTGGAAATAGTACAGCGTTTGGCAATTTTCAAAAGAATTTATTTAAAGAGCGTCTCTAAAAAACTTTTATCGGCTCAATAGATTTTGGGAGGTGCTCTTTTAATAATTTATAGTTAACTGTTAGAGTATAATGGAATTTATGGGAGAGAACTATGAAAAAACTCTTTTGCCGTATAGTTTGCACAATGGCAATATTATCTTTTACAGGCTGTGATATAACACGTGATCCGTCGAAAAGTGATAACGCTGCAGACGAAATTATTATGTCGAAAGACGATAACGAACCAACGCAATATGAAATAAACTTTCCGTCCTATGCCGAGATACAAGAGCAATATCCCGAGAAAACGGTTATAGTGTGGGCTGTTCCGGAAACTGTCTACGAGGTTAGATCGCCGTTCCGCACGCGCGAAGTGAACGCTTATCTTGATGAATTAGACTTCAAATATGCGGTCTGCTTTGAACCAATAGCCGCATCCGACGGCACAATTCCCGATCCGTTTCTTACCGCGGTAAAAGATAAGCTGAATTCGGGCGGGAAGATCGACATTATCTCACCCATGAATTACAGTGAATTTGTTTTCGCAGGATTATATGAGCGTCTGGACGATTATCTTACGGCGGAAAGCGGACGCGAGCTTTATGGTGCGTTCCCGGAAAAATTGTGGGATGGTTTGCGGATAAATGGCGGAATTTACGGATTGAACGGGTCGACGTCATATACGCTGAGCCTTGATTGGGGATACTATGTAAACTCTGAGCTTGCGGAAAAATACGGCTTTGACGTTTCAAAACCGATAATTGAGCAGCTTGACATTTTGAAAAAAGTCAAGGCAAACGAAAAATGCGACGTGTTTTCCGCCAATGTTCCGGGCGCAAATGTCGCCGTAAATTGTGCCGATATAAAGGAGATTGTTACGGGAGTATATTGGAACGAGAATACACATTCAGCCGAATGTGTATTGGACAATCCGGAATTAGTCAAAAAATACGCCTTTATAATGAATTGAATAATAACGAACTGTTGGTCAACAGGAGCGCGGGAGGCGGCGGAAACTTTTTTATAATGCAGGACAGCGTTCCCGGAGGTGCGGCTTACGGCGAAGTAAAAACAATGGAGATCGAATATGGCGGAAATATTATAAAAGCCGTTCCCGTATTCGGCTCATCCTCGTCCGTTAGGAACTGTTCTGCGGCAACGGGAATATGCAGCGCCTCGGAAAGCAAAAGCGCGGTGTTTGAACTGCTCTCGCTGGTCTACACCGACCCGTATCTGAACAATCTTCTGACTTTCGGCGTGGAGGGAAAAGATTATTGTATTGCCGATGGTATTGTCGATACGTTGATAAATCCATTTAATACTATTCGGTTCGCAAACGATTTTATATGTCACAGATATCACAACAGTTCGTTTACGCCGGAGCAATATAAAGAGGTGTATAAAAACGCAGTGCTGCACGAAGATACAGATTTTTTGTTTGATGTAAGCGGACTTGCGGAGGAGGTATCCGCCGTAACGGATATCTTCTTGGGCTTTGAGCTTATCCCGGAGTACGAAAAGGGAGAGGAGCGAGTGAAGAATGTCGATATAACGCTCCCCGAACTTCGCGGACAGCTTGAAGCTGCGGGAATACAAAAAATAATTGATGAATGCAACAGACAGTACGAGGTGTATAAAAATGAAAAGAATTAAGCTTATTGCGGCGGTTTTATCGCTTACGATACTCTCGGGCTGTGTAAAAACCGATTTCCCGCCTTCGGGATGCAGCGAGCGTATAGTGTGGTCTTTCGGAAACGCCGATGAAAAAGGCGAATTTTATTCGGACAGTGACGGTCGACTGTATTTCGCGGATTTTGAAACAATGCAGTCGGCTTTGCTTTGCTCGAAGCCTAATTGCGCGCATACCAATAATAAGGATTGTTCCTCGTTCGGAATGAGAAATCATCCGGTATTATACGGTGAAAAATTGTACTTTTTCGATGTTGAAACAGACTTTGACGGCGATGAAATTACTGATACGACCACCGTTTACAAGTCCGATCCCGACGGCACGAACCGCTCAAAGGTCTGTGAGATAGTGGGGCTTAATCTGTTGGACTATACGCGTATGTTGATAGTCGGCGGCAAAGCGTACTTCTCAATGGACAAGACGGGCTGGAACGAAGATAAAACTGCGTCCTCGGGCTACAACGAGGTGTGGTTCTGCGGCTTTGATCTTTCAACCGGAACGTTCGAACGCATTGAAAAGCTGCACGAAGGGTGGTGCTCAAGTTCGTGGATATTCGGGCTGTATAACGGTAAGGTTATTTTCAGCTATGCGTATTCTGAGGATAAAGTACCATATCTTGAAAACGTCAACGACATAAACAAATATTTTACAAACGTCTTTAAGACCTACGATATCGAAAACGGGACGCTGGCCGACCTGACGCTGCCCGAGCCGCTGTATGTCGGAAACGGGTATTACGTTTACGCAAAGGACGGCGGCGCGGCTGTGCTTTCCGAAAGCGGAGCAGAAACGCTTTTGCCCGACTTTCCCGTTAACGGGAATTTGACGTTAGCCGACGGAAAGCTGTTCAATTGTTTCGGGAAGACTTGCACCGATCTTTTGGACGGTAAAACATATTCTCTGAAATATTCCGATGATCTGGTCGCGTATGCGGACGGGTTTTATATTCTGAAAAATCTCGATAACTATACAAAAGTTTCCGAAAAAGATTACATAGGTGACGAGTCATGAACGAACTGAAAATCGAAAATATGTCCAAGCATTACGGCCAAAAAGCCGCTTTGAAAAACGTTTCGATAACGTTTAACGACGGTATTTACGGCTTGCTCGGACCCAACGGCGCGGGCAAATCAACGTTGATGAATATCGTCACGCAGAATATCTCCGCAGACAACGGCGGCAGTATTTTCTGGAACGGTGAGAGAACGTCGGCGCTCGGCGTGAAATTCCGCAGTCTTATCGGGTTTATGCCGTAGCAGCAGGAGCTGTATCCCACGTTCACGGCGGAGCGTTTTGTAGGTTATCTGGCGGCATTGAAAGGCATTTCACCTAAAGAAATTAAAAGCGAAGTCGCGCGCGTCCTTGATCTTGTGGAATTATCCGACTGCGCGAATAAAAAGATAGGCGGCTTTTCGGGCGGAATGAAGCAGCGTGTTCTTATAGCGCAGGCGCTTCTTGGCGACCCTAAGCTGATAATTCTCGACGAGCCTACCGCGGGACTTGACCCAAAGCAGCGCGTGATTATCAGGCGGCATATCGGGTCGCTTGCCGAGGGGAGAATTATCATTGTGTCAACGCATATCGTGTCGGATATCGAGACTATTGCCGATAAGATCGTGATGATAAAATCGGGCGAGATCATTGAAAACGGAAGCGTTCCCGAGCTTTGCGAAAAGGTCGCGGGCACGGAGAAAACGCTGGAAAATCTGTATATGCAATGCTACGGTGACGAGTGATGAGAGTACTATTTTGCGAGCTGCGCAAGCTGTTTTCGTCGGGATTTTTTATTTTTATCGTTTCGGCAGCAATGATCCTGAATTTGTATTTGTGTTTTTCGGCTAAACCCGTTGAAGTCATGGACGAACACTACAGAGCGTTTTATAATGAGCTTGACGGACTTTCAAATGATGAAAAGATCGCGGCGGTAAACGCGAAAACAGACGAGCTTTATAACGGTGATTTTTCGTTTGAAGCAATAAATCAACGCGATTTTTTACGCGGAGAATCGGAGCAGGCGGAGCTTATCGCGAACTACAAAAACTATCTTGCCGAAATAGACGCTTCGGCGGAGCGTATGACAAGTGTGTCGATCTTCGCCCAAAAGAACAGCTTCGCCTACAAGAATATCACGCGCACTCCCGCAGCTTATAACGCGGTTCGGGAGGTCACGCCCGTGTACTCGCGGTCGGAGGGGATCCTGCTTGCTCTCGATAATTCCGCGTGCGATATTATATTGGTTTTTTGCTCGCTTGCGGCAGTTGTCGCGCTGATAGTTAAAGAGCGCGAATCGGGAATTACAGCGCTGATAAAGCCGCTCAGGCATGGGCGTGCGCATCTAGCCGCGGCGAAATCGGCGGCGGTTCTGATTTGCGTTATTGTTACGGGAATTTTGCTTTACGGGAGCGCTCTGGCAGTCGGCGCAGCACGTTTCGGATTAGGCGCTATGTCGCTGCCCGTGCAGTCGCTGAGGGGATTTATCGGGTTTAATCTGCCGATAAATATCGGCGCGGCAATGATGCTAATTTTCATCGTGAAGATCGCCGTCATGTTTCTCGCCGCGCTTATCTTCGAGTGCCTTTGCACCGCGCTGTACTCGATCTACGCGTATATTGCGGCGGCGGTAATTACGGCAATTGAAGTGATTTTGTACGTTATTATAGACGGCAATTCTTGGGCGGCGGTTTTCGGGAAAATAAACCTTGTGGCATTTTCGGACAGCGCGGAGATATTCAAAAATTATCTCAATATAAATATTTTCGGCGAGCCTTGCAACATAATTTTTGTAACTGGCATTTCTCTGACGGTCGGGATTATCGGAACTTTTATTCTGCAAAATTTTCTGTTTTCTCGAATAGCAATTAAAGATTTCAAAACGCGGCAGTTTATCCCGTCATTGCGGTATATCCCGAAAAATCCGTTTTCCTATGCTTTGTACAAGCAATTTGCGACGCACAAGGGCGCGCTGATAATTCTGCTTATCTTGGGAGTTCATATTTACTCGGCGGTGAATTATCGGATAGCGTTCAGCGCGGACGATATGCAATACCGCGCTTACTGTACGCAGTTTTCGCAGATGACCGACCGACAGGCGGACGATTTCGCCGAAACGGAAAAGCAGAGGTTTGAGGAGCTTCACGAGCGTGCACTTACTGCCGATTTCGGCGAAATGATGAAAATCCGCGACGAGTTAAACGCGGAGGACGGCTTCAACCGCGCGTACAAGCAGCAGCGGCACATCTCCACGCTTGACAGCAATAACAAGTCGATGTTTTATCAGACGGGCTGGCGGCGGCTTTTCGGCGCGGACGGCTACGCGGAGGATATGCGGCTCACCCTATTCGCCGCGCTCGGAATCTGCTTCGCGATGTCGCCGCTGATAGCTTATGACAACAGGCGGCGATTGGGGTATTTATTGTACACTAATCTGCACGGACGGCGCGAATATTTCCGGCACAATACCGCAGTTTCCGCGATAACGTCCGCGTTGATTTCCGTTGTCGTGAACGCTCCGCATATTACCGGAATTTTGTCGCTGTACAAGACCGAGGGAATGGAATTTTCAATCCGCTGCATACCTGAATTCGAGCGTTTTTTCGATATTCCAATTGTCGCGTATATTGTTTTATTGTGCGTTTTACGAACGGTATCTCTTATTCTGTGCGGATGGATAATTTTGTTTTTTTCGGCGAAATGTAAAAATGTTTCTGCGGCGCTGCTGATAAGTACAGCTATTTTCGCGCTGCCCGTTATGCTGTATCTCGCTGGCGCGGAGTTTGTGCTACCAATTTGTATGCCGTTTTCCGCTAATCGGGAGATCATTGATGCAGCTTGGTGGTATATCGCAATTGAATTTGGATTTTGTATTGTGACGGGAGTTTATATTAATTTAAAACACCCGTCATTTTAGGCGTTTTACCACATTATTCTTGAAAAGTTAATAGCATAAAACGAGCATAAACCTTTTAATGGTGAGGTTTATGCTCGTTTATGTATTTGTAGGGGAATGTTTGCTCTGTCGGTTTTATAGGAATGTGGTTTCGGTAATATAAGGCAAATTTTATTGTGTCTTTTCTTTGTTTTATGCGGCTCAATTTTTGACTTGATTTCCGGCTCTGTTTATGT
>CAYWIP010000044.1:0-22994 GCA_964458395.1 uncultured Ruminococcus sp. | reverse complement strand
GGGCATAATCACGGTCGATTATCTTGTAAACAAGTCGCCTGACGATATGATGACTGTGAGAAACCTCGGTAAGAAGTCCTTTGACGAGGTCAAGGCGAAGCTCCAGTCGCTGGGGTGCGACCTTATGAGCTCGGAGGAAAACAACTAATGCGGCGCTGAAACAGGCGCATATGATAAATTCAAGGGACACGCTGATTTCATTGAGGCGTGACACGATCAGCCGCGCAGGTCTCCACATTTGTGCGGGGTGATTGCATTTTAAGCAGCGTTTCCCTAGCGAAAGGAGAAAATGAAATGCCAGGTTCAAGAAAGCTGGGAAGAGCCAGCGACCACAGAAAGGCAATGCTCAGAGGCATGGTCACATTTCTGTTTGAAAACGGAAAGATCGAAACTACCGTGACCCGCGCAAAGGAAGTTCGCGCGGAGGCGGAGAAGATGATAACCTTAAGCAAGGCGAACACGCTCCACACAAAGCGTCAGGTGTTCTCGTACATCACCAAGGAGGACGTTGCGAAGAAGCTGTTTGACGATACGGCGGAGGGCAAGTATGCCTCCCGCGGCAGCGGTTACACAAGAATTTACAAGCTCGGTCCGCGCCGCGGCGACGCTGCGGAAATGGCTATAATCGAGCTTATCCGCGATTGATCGATAATCTTTATCCCTCCCGGGCTCGGGAGGGATTTTTGTGTAACGGGCGGAGAAACGTCTTCCTTTCGGGCGCTTTGTGAAAAACAGCCAAAACCACCGCAATAATTTGTCGATGCTAACGACGTAGTATGTGTTGACAAAAAGATACATCTATGCTATAATAATAGTACAAAGAAGATTTTGCAAATTGCAAGGGAATTTTGGATTTGCAGAAATGGGTTCTATTATGGCTTGACGTAAACGTAAAAGGCGAAACAAAGGTTATGGCTCAAAATGCCAAGAACCCATACTTAGAAGAGGTGAAATAAAATGACAAATACCGATCGCGAGGAATTGATGAGATATTCAACGGGAAGTCTGATAAAAGCGAGTTTCTCAAAGCTGTTCCAAAAGAAAAGCGTGAGATTAACGGTATCCGGCGTTGCCACGGTGATTCTGGCGTTCACGGCGGAAGCCGGACGCGCAGGCTCGTGGTGGTTCTATCCGCCGTTGAGCGATCTGCCGTTAAATCAAGTATTGGAGTTCTTGGTCTTTACTCTGCTGACAATGAGCATGACGTGCTTTATATCCAATATCGGGAAATTCGTAAAACGGAAATTTATAATCGCCGCGTCCGTTTCCGCTGTGCTGCTTTGCGGCGCAAGAGCCTTTTGGGGTGTGTTATCCGGCGTCGACCCCTCTTTGACCCCGTTTTTTTCCGATGAGTTTTGGAGGCTTACTTATAATGTGGCACTGAGTTACATTCCGATGTTCCTTTTAGCTTTGGCAGTGGTTTTGATCGTCGGAATGCTGCTCGGCAGGAAAAAACAAGCATAAAAATTTACCTCCCCGCCGTAAACGGGGAGGATTTTATCTGTTCAAAAAAGTTTGCAGCGTGCGGGAAACTGAAATTATTACAAAATTGTAACCAAATTGTAACCGATTTGTAATCGCTTTTTTGTGAATAATGTGATACAATATAATAAAGAAAGGGGGAATGCTATGAAAAGGCTCATTGTGACTATGACGGCAGCATCGGAAATACGCACATTGCAAGCGTTTTAGGCATTCCCGGCAGCCGTTACATAGTAAAACATTGTATTAAGCGGAGGTTTTAAGCCGCTTAAAGGGTTTGTTTCTTTATCGAAATTGTTACGTTAAGTTAATCGTTAAGTTGAATTGGTTAAAACGTTGCATAAAATTACCTTGTCATTGTGCAATATTACAGAAATTTGTCGTCGGAAATTAGCTGATTTTGATATTGAAATAAATCCTTGATTAGGTTATAATAAAATATGATAAGGTAATACGTGCCGCCTTTGTTTCTTCGTTCCGCGCGGACGAGTTTCGGGGGCTGCCGTCGGCACATACAATGTTAAATTGGATATGTGTCATAAAGCGTGCAACGCTTATTATTATGGAGGTGCATCAATGAAAAAATTTAAGTCTGTTATAGCAGCCGCTTTGGCTGTTACAATGGTGCTGACGATGACCGCTTGCGACGAGGAAACTCCGGGTCCCGGCGGCAACAGCGGCAGTACGCCGACCCAATCCGGCGGCGCTCCCGCGCAGAATTCAAGCACGGGCGGTGAAAGCTCGTCCAGCACAGGTTCTGTGGCTACGGCAAGTTCCAGCTATGAGGACAAAGATGTTCAGGACGCGGTTAAAAATCTGAAGGATCAGCTTGAGGAGCCGGAAATGACGGTAGATACCCGTCTGAAGTGGCTCGCATGGTACAGTATCGATGAAACCACGCCGGCTGCGGAGCTGTTCAAGGAGGTTTACGGCATTCCCGCAAATGGTCAGGATGACAGCGCGGCGGGTCAGATATTCGAGTGGATGAACGTTTCTTACGAGAACCGCTACGACAGATTGGCTACGCTCATTCAGGGTGACGAATCTCCCGACTTCTTCCCGTTTGAGGGCGCGGACTTCCCGTACGGTATCCTTATGAACAGATATCAGCCCGTTACCGACTTGTTTGACTTCTCTTCCGACAAGTGGAAAGCTTCCAAGGACATGATGGAGCAGTTCAAGCTGAACGGTCAGTACTACTGCGCATTCTGGGAGATCACACTCGGTCAGCTTATGTGGTACCGCAAGAGCGTTATAGACACTGCCGGTCTTGATGATCCTCAGGAACTGTTTGCACAGGGCAAATGGGATTGGGACACCTATCTTGACATGGCAAGAGCGTTCCAGAATACGGGTACCACCGAGGAGCCCAAGTATATTTCCGACGGCTTCGGCGCTGAGGATAACTTTATGCTATCCACAGGCGTTCCCATGGTAAGTATCGTTGACGGCAAGCTGCAGAGCAATCTGCACGATGCAAACTACGAGAGAGGAATAAACTTCCTCAATACCATGCGTGAAGAGCACATGGTTTACCCCAGACACGAAATAAACAACTGGAATCCGAGCTACAGAGCATGGACGAGCGGCAACACGCTGTTCTTCTGCAACGGTATCTGGGATTACGAGAGTAATTTCCAGAAGTTCAAGACCGCTTACAAGTGGGCGGACGATGAGATCAAGGTAGTTCCTTTCCCGAAGGATCCGAAGGCTGATAAGCACTATGTACAGCTCAAGCAGGACTCCTTTATGTGGGTAAAGGGTTCCACCAACAGAAACGGCGTTAAGGCTTGGATCGACTGCTCAGCTACCGCGGCAATGGATCCCGCTACCACAGAGGCAGCTAAGACCCGTATGATCAACAACCCGAGCCAGAATTGGACACGCGAGCTTCTCGACTTCCTGTTCGCGCTTTACAAGCTTGACGGCTCCAGCCCCGTAACCGCTATCGTAGAGTTCAAGACCGGTCTTGGTCCGTCCGTTTACGACAGCCAGAGCGGCGAGAGTCCCGTTAACTGCCTCGTAGGTTATCCTTACCTGACAGGCGCAGAAACGTTCGTTACTCTCCGTGAAACAAACGAACCCATTATCAATTCGGCGATCGATGAGATCAACGCAAAGATCCAAGGCTGATAAGACATTGGCTTAATGCAAATATTCCCGCTCCCTCCGATTTTCGGAGGGAGTTTTTTCATGATTTGAAGCCCCGAAAGAAGAAAATTTTCCGTATTTTTCACATTTGCAAGGTATATTTCGGTTGAATTATCGCTTGAGATGTGGTATAATAAAATGTGTATGTGTATGCATTTTTGCGAAAGGAAAAGACAATGACAAGATTTGAAAATAAAATTTGTCCCGTTTGCAAAGCGCCGTTTAACCGTGACGCGGATATCGTGGTTTGCCCGGTCTGCGGAACTCCTCACCATAGAGTCTGCTATATGGTGAAGAACAAATGCGCGCTGGAGGAGCTTCACGAAAAGGGCTTTGTCTGGAACGGCAGACTTCCCGACGAGCAGGAGCCTGTTGCCGAAGCCGCTGCCGAAACCGCAGAGCGCTCCGAAAATGTCGACGAACACCACGCGGAATATCCGCAGGACACTCCGATCATTGACGAGAACTCGATCTTCGACGAATTGGATACGGACGATCCCATGCGCGATTTTATTTCAGGGATATCCGACAAGACTATCGGGGTGGACGGCGTGAGTATGCACGAGCTGTCGGCGTATTCGGCGACCTCGATATTCCATTATGGCAGGGCGTTCCGTTCATTCCGCGGAATGACGGACGGCAAGCGGCATAAGATATCCTTTAATATGTGCAGCGGACTGTTCGCTCCCGCGTTTCAGTTCTACCGCAAAATGGATCTGTTCGGGGTGCTGGTGCTGCTGCTTATGACTGTGCCGTATATGCTTATCGTGCTTCTGGCTATGAACAGCGAGGGCGGCAAGGTAAACGGAGCGGCATATTATCTGCTGAATTCCGTATCGACCATCGTAATGATACTGCTGTGCATTTTCGGCGACTATATCTACTACCGTCACGCGGTAAAGCGTATACACAAGATACGCGAGGAATTCAAGGACCGCGCCACCTCCGACGAATACTATATGGCGCTTTACGAGAGCGGAAAGCCCTCCTTTGCGAGAGCGGCGCTCGGTCTGCTCGGGGCGGCGTTTATGGAGGCGTGTATCATCGCCCTGTCGACCATGGGAAGCGTACCGGGAATGGGTTCATGAAGCTGATAATCCAGATACCCTGCTACAATGAGGCGGAAACGCTCGGCGTTACCGTAGCCGACCTGCCGCGGCATATCGACGGTATCGACGAGATAGAATACCTCATAATCGACGACGGCAGCACCGACGGCACGGCTATGCGCGCTAAGGAGCTGGGAGTTCATCATATCGTAAGCTTTACTCACAACAGAGGGCTTGCAAAGGGGTTTATGGCGGGAATAGACGCGTGCCTGAAATTGGGCGCGGACATTATTGTCAACACCGACGCGGACAATCAGTATTGCGGCGCGGATATTGAAAAGCTGGTGCGTCCCGTTCTCGAGGGCAGAGCGACAATGGTCATAGGAAACCGCAAAACGGACGGCATAGAGCATTTCTCGCCGCTGAAGAAGCGGCTCCAGAAGCTCGGAAGCGGGGTCGTGCGAAAGGCAAGCGGCACGGACGTCGCGGACACCACAAGCGGCTTCCGGAGCTACTCGCGCGAGGCGGCAATGCGGCTTAACGTGCTTTCCGACTATACGTATACGCTCGAAACGATAATCACGGCGGGCGCGGACAAAAACAAGATAATCTCGGTGGACGTGGCGACAAATCCCGAGCTGCGCGAGAGCCGTCTTTTCAAGTCGATGTGGGGCTACATAAAGCGCTCCTCTGCGACGATAATCCGCAATTACGTTATGCGCAAGCCGCTGAAAACGTTTCTGATAATGGCGTCGGTTTTCGTGCTGGCGGCGCTGGCTCTGGGGATACGGTTTATCGTGCTGGCGTGTATGGGCGACGGCGCGGGGCATATCCAGTCGCTGGTGCTTATGGCAATTCTGATGATCGTGGGAATACAGGTCGGGATATTCGGTCTGCTCGCGGACGCTGTTTCGGACTGCCGCCGCGTTATGGACGAAACGCTCTTTCACGTCAAGCGGATAGAATACGACAACACCAATCCGAATTATCGAAAAAACGCGAACTACAACGTTTGCAGCTACACTAAAGAGGATATAGAGAAATAATGAGACACAGACTGGAACAATTCTATGCTGCGTTCGGTGACAAGGGCGTAATGTTTATACTGTACGCGTTTTCGCTTGTGACGAACTCTCTGCTGACCGTGAGCATGGAGCTGCCCTCGGTGTATCCCGACGAGATAAGCGTGGCGGGTATCGCGGCTTTCTACTCGGGAGTAAACTGGACAGGGCTTATGGAGCAGATCGGAGGAGACTGCGGATATATTCAGGCGCTTCTGTACGCGCCGCTGTTCCGCGTGTTCAAAAATCCGTATGCTCTGTACAAGGCTATGCTCATTGTAAACGGTATCCTTGTGAGCTTTATCCCGATGATCGCCTATCACCTCGCGTCGAAATTCGGCGTACTGCGCGTGCGCTTCAAGCTGCTTATCGCGCTGTGCTGCGGAATGTACTTTTCGTATCTCACAAGCTCCAAATTCATCTGGAACGAAGCGATCACGAGCCTTTTCGGGTGGCTGCTGGTGCTGTGTATGTTCAGCGCGTGGGACAGGAAAAACCGCTACACGCGGTTTACTATGTCGCTGCTGACGGGATTTCTCTGCGCGGCGTCATACGCCGCCGACAACCGTATGCTGGCTGTGGTCGCGGCGCTTGTGCTGACGGTATTGCTCTCAAGACTGGTGTTCAAGGAGAAGATTGTCAACCTGCCCATTTTCTTTGTGTCGCTGATAATTTCGTTCTTTGCCGAATTTCTCGCGCGTATGATGATATTCCAGAACGTCCGGAACGGCGCTAACAGCGCGGCAATGGGCGACGCGGCGGTGATACCCGGGCGGCTCGGACCTACGGGCAACTTTTTCGGAGTATTTTTTTCGCACATCTACGCGTTTATGACCTCGACGCTGGGTATGGGCGCGGTCGCGGGGGCTTTGTTCACGATCCTGATAATAACCAGGATAACCGAAGTTATCAAGAACCGCGCAAAAGCACCGGAGAATGACGCGAAGGTCTACGAGCCTATCAAGCATAAATATAATCTGCGCATTACAATATTTGCGCTGTTCCAGTTTTTGGCTATCGGTTGTACATCAATAATTTCGGCGCTGTTCAGCTTCGGTACGACCGGAGCGTACGGCTCGTCGGTTTTCGGACGGTACACGGATAATATCGCGCCGTTCGCAATGTTCCTTGTGCTGGTGTTTGTGGTGCTTTACGGCATCGACCTGAAGAAGCTGCTTTTCAGCGCGGCAATATACGCTTATGCCTGTCTGTGCTTCGCGATTGTGGGATATCCGTGTGTCGGCGAGAACGACTATATGACCGCCTCGGTAACGGGTCTGCTCCCGCTGAATTTAAACGGCGGCTCGACGGACGCGCTCACGGGAATGAGCTATATCATAATGTCCTCCTGCGTATTTTCGGTGCTGGCGCTGACGATCGTGTTCGCGTCATGCTCGCGAAAGCACCGCACAGCGCTGGTGTCGCTTCTGATACTGTTTATGATCGCGTACACCTCGGCGTACTCGGGTCTGCTGTATCTGCCCGAGCTTGGCGCGGAGAACGCCGAAAAAGCCGAGCCTTATGTCGAGGTTTCAAGACTGTTGTACAATAATCCGCAGTCGCCGCCGATAATCGTATTTGAGTCCGAACCTGACCTCGCGGCAACGCTGCAATTCCTGGCGCCCGACACTAAGGTAACAATGCTGAAGCGCGGCGGGCGCGTTCCCGAATCCTGTCTGCTTATCGCGGAGAACGGCGTTGAAGCGCCGTTTGAGGGCGGTTCTTACGATATGGTCGGGCGGACGGGCAGCTACTCGGTCTACGCCTACGGCGAGAGCGCGCGCGACTTTATGCGCTACAGCCTGGCAAATGAGGGTTAAGTATGGAGAACGTTTCCGAAAGCCCCGGACAGGCTGCCGTCAGAAAAGTCATTCAGATCCCGGACGGGCTTATAATGCTTGCGCTTTACGCGGCGGCGCTCGGCGTTCATCTGCTGATGACGCGCGCGGCGACTATCTTCAACCTCACTCCCGACGAATATTCGGTCACGGCGATCGCCGCGTATCTGAACGGTCTGGACTGGTCGCCGACGGTCGCAACGGGCGGCTATTACGGATATTTTCAAAGTCTGTTCTATGTTCCCGTGTTTTGGGTGACGGACGACCCGTATCTGCGGTATCGGCTGATGCTCATGGTGAACGGCGTATTCGCGGGTCTTATTCCCGTTATCGTGTTTTGGCTCTCGCGGAGGGCGTTCGGGGTGAACAAGCCCGCGGCGGCGGTTTTCGCGCTGATCTGCGGAATGTACCCGAGCTATATGCTGCTGACGAAATTCACATGGAACGAAACAATGTGCGTCGTGCTGCCGTGGATATTCGCGCTACTGGTGTACAAGTCGCTTGACTGCGAAAGCGCGGTGAAAAAGCAGATATTCTCCTGTCTGGGCGGACTGACCCTCGCCGCCGCCTATGCCGCACACGGGCGAATGTTGTCGCTTGTGGCGGCGGGAATAGTTCTGGAGCTTGTGGTGTTCTTCTCAATGAGGAGGACGCGGGTGTTTTCGTCTATCGGATTTTTCGGCGGCGCGGCGGTCGGGCTTGTTATCGACAAGCTGCTTAAAGGGTATTTCCAGAGAGCCTTATGGAACGTCGGGAGCGGCAGAGCTTCTCCGACAAACACTATTGAGAAAATGCTCGGACAGCTTTTCGGCGAGGACGGAAATTTCACCATAGGACGTTTTTTTGAAACGCTTATCGGGCATTTCTTTTATTTCTTTTCGTCGACATGGGGCTTCGGGGCGGTGTGTGTTATCGCGGTGATCGCGGCGATAGTGCTGTATTACCGGCGGAGAAACAGAATTCCCCAAACGCTTGAAAACGGAGAGACCGACCCGAAAACCTTGCCGTATATCGACGATAAAACGGCGGTTTTTTGTTGGTTTTCGCTGCTGATTATGGGCGCGGCGTTTGCGGTGAGCGTGCTTTTCAAATGCACGTCCTCGATCTACGACAAGCGAATGGACACGGCGATTTACGGGCGGTACACCGAGGGGTTCTATTCCATTGCGATATTGTGTACTCTTATACTGATATACAAGAGGAAACTTACGCGCGGTCACGGGCTTGCGGCATTCGGGCTTAACGCGGCGGTCATGGGGCTTACGCAGCTTTTCACCGCGCCGACGGTCATCAACTCGGAAACGTTTGTGAGCGCCATGGTTCTCGGGCTTTCCCATATGCGGTACGGTGAGAAAATCAAAGACCTGTACACGCAGGAGACCTTTGTTAAGATATACGTTACCGTGCTTGGAATTTCGGCACTCTGGGTGATAATCGGACTGATAAGGCGGCTAGGGAAAGTCCGTTGGGCAGCGTTCTGTGTGCCGCTCGGCGGTCTGATGATATGGTCGGGAGTTTACGGCTATTCAAACTATATTGTTCCCCAGGCGAAGAACGCTCAGCGCTCGGCGGACGTTGTGAGCGCGGCAATGGATAAGATCGGCGGCGAATTCGACGCGGTAACGCTCTACGCCATGCCGCGCGACCGCTATGTAAAGGCGCAGTTCCTTTACCCGGAAACGACCGTAAACGTCGCTTCATCATTGTCCGCGTACCGCAAGCTCGAAAGCAATTCCGACATAGTTCTGGCTAATATCGAAGAAACTCCCGAATTATGGATAGACGAGCTTAGGCTGGTTGGTTCGCTCGGGAATGCCGTGCATATCTACGCCGCCTCCGAAAGCGCCCTCGAATGGGCGGAGAGCCGCGGCTACAGAATTGGCGAGGGCGGCTGCATAACATATCCGGCGGCGGAGCTTTACGTTAACTCAAAGGGCAAGAAATTGGGTCACGACGAATACGCGGACTTGGACTTTTCCGAGAGCGCAGAGGACAATGTAATTGTCTCGCTGCTGAACGGCGGCTCGGCGTATACGGGATATATGCACCTGCAAAAGGGTACGTACAGTTTCACGGTATACGGCACGAGCGTCGGCGGAAACGCGGTAAAGCTCACCTCCGACAAGGGGAAGACGGAGCTGCCGTTTGAGATAATTGCGGACAAGGACGGAGAGCTTTGCGCGGCGGTAACTCTCGGCGCGAAAACCGAGAACGTCCGCTTTACGTTCACCAATAATTCCGAAGTTCCGATCGCGGTCGACAAAATAATCATTCGCAGAATGAATTAACATATTAAAAGGGGAAATATTATGCCGATATTTAAAAAAGCGGCAAAGCGCTTTAATCCCGCGCGGACGCTGGTCATAGGGTTCGCGGTGATAATCGCGGCGGGAACGCTGCTGCTGTGGCTGCCGATCTCGTCAAAGTCGGGGGAGTTCACGCCGGTCTTCGACTGTCTGTTCACGGCGACCTCGGCAAGCTGCGTTACGGGACTTACGATCTACGACACCTACACGCACTGGTCGATCTTCGGACAGATAATTATCGCGCTGCTGATACAGGTGGGCGGTCTGGGATTTGTTACGATAATCACGTTCTTCAACGTCGCGGCGGGCAAAAAGCTCGGCTACCGCACGCTGAAAAACGCCGCGGGAGATCTCACCGAAAGCAGCTTCGAGGGCGGACGCAAAATTTTCGTCAGCATTATAAAATATTCGTTTATCTTTGAGCTTTGCGGCGCGGCGATATTGTCGATAGTTTTCGTGCCGAGATACGGCGGCTACGGCGTGTGGATGGGCGTGTTTATGAGCATTACGGCGTTCTGCAACGCGGGCTTCGACCTTATGGGAATGGAGGGCGAGGGTACGAGCCTTATCACCTGCCAAAACGACCCCGCGGTGCTGCTGACCATTTCGATACTTATAATCGTGGGCGGTCTGGGATTTATCGTCTGGGAAAACTTCCTGAATATCCGAACGCGCAAAAAGCTCAGTCTGCACACATATACGGTGCTTGTTATGACGGGTATACTGCTTGTCGGCGGAACGCTTTTCTATATGCTGACCGAAAGCGGAAATCCCGCGACCATGAAGGATATGTCATTCGGCGAAAAGGTGCTGAATTCGTTTTTCGCGTCGGTCACGACAAGAACGGCGGGCTACGACAACATAGGCATGAGCGAAATGTCCGAGTTCTCGCAGCTCGGCACGATAATGCTGATGTTCGTCGGAGCGGCTCCCGGTTCCACGGGCGGCGGAATTAAGGTGACGACGCTTATGGTGCTTATCATGACCGTTGTTTCGTATATCCGCAACAAGAACGACGTAGAGCTTTTCAAGCACAAGATAGATAAACTGACGATCTACCGCACTCTCGTCATATCCGTTTTGTCGATGTTCGCGGTAGCGGTATGCTTTGCGGCGCTCTATTTCTCAATGCCCGAGGATACCGGGGCGGGCGCGGTGCAGTGCCTGTTCGACGCGGTGAGCGCATTCTCGACGACGGGACTTACGGCGGGGGCGACAGCGCTTACGGGCTTTGCGGGAAAGTGTCTGCTTATCGTGACGATGTTTATCGGCAGAGTCGGTCCCGTGTCGCTGATAATGTCGCTCGTTATGAACAGCCGTGAGCGCAAAAATACGGTAGTTCCCGACGGGCAGATATTGATAGGATAATTTCGGTGAGAGGATGGTTCACAATATGGAAACAGAGGTATTTCAGCTCGGAAAGATCAAAATGTACGTATCGGAAGATCACCGCTTCGGCACGGACGCGTTTTTGCTGGCGTATTACGCGGGTATCCGCCGTGACAGCGTTATATGCGACCTGTGTACGGGCTGCGGTATAGTTCCGCTTATATTCTGCAAGAACGCTCAGCCGCAGCTTATCTACGCGATAGATATTCAGGAGGAGGCGATCTCGCTGCTGCAAAAAACGGTGGACGAGAACGGACTTCAGAACATCATTCAGCCCATAGAGTGCGATCTTCGGCATATTCCGCAGAGCGTTCTGACATATGAAACGGTGGATATCGTTACGGCAAATCCGCCGTATATGCCGAGCAATTCCGGGTTTGAAAAGGCTTCGCAGGCGCAGGCTATCGCGCGGCACGAGATCATGTGCACGGTCGAGGACGTCTGCGCGGCGGCGGGAAAGCTGCTGAAATACGGCGGTCTGCTGAAAATGTGTCACCGTCCCGAGCGGCTGGGCGACGTTATCTGCGCTATGCGCCATAACAAGATCGAGCCTAAGGCGGTGACGTTCGTGTTCAACAACATCAACGAAAAGCCGTGGCTGTTCCTTATCAGCGGCAAAAAGGGCGCTAACCCCGGAATGATAGTCGAGAAGCCCATGATACTCCGCAACGATGACAAGTCGTATACCGAGGAGTATTCGAGGATATACGAATGAAAAGGTTGGATATAGAATTTAATTGTAACGGGCTTGCGCTTTCTCTTTTTGACGGAGAATACTGGTGCGGCGAGGTTAGGGTTGACAGCTTAGGTTATTTTGAAAATGTGTGGGGTTCGCATACAAGCTACCTCGAAATGCGGCTTGCCGGACAGACAAAGCTCGAAAGTAAGCTGAAAAGCCTTGCTGAAACGAGCAAAAAGCTCTGGTCACGCAACGAACGGTACGATTGGGTTTACGTCGGATTTGAGAACAACGAGGAGCTTGATGAATTTCTGGAACAGGCAAGCGAAGTGTTTGACGAGCTACGGAAGGTTCTGCGCGGAGAGTATGAGGTTAATGTCGACTGCCGTATGGAGCGCGAATACTGGCTTGCGAGCGACAAGAGACATCACGGTCAGAAAAAGCGTCTGAAGCTGATGTTTGATTACGGGGCTTGGTGCTTGTGGCTGTATGATGAGTATTATTCTTTAATGGGTCCGTTTAATGTGCAAATTCGCGACAACGGCTCGTTCAACGACAAAATGCCGGAAGAATTGCTGAAAGGGCAGACCGAGCTAATGGAAATGATCGACAAGCTGGAAAAAGATTATATGGCGCTGTTTATCAACAACGAGATCGAGTTTTCGTATAAGGGCTTTGACAGCAGACAGCACGCGGAGGAGTTCGTAAAGCTGCTGAACGACGTATGGGCGGGGCTGAACAGGGTTCTCGGAAGTAAATACAAACTGTACTGCTTTGAGAAGCTTGGCATTGAGGATTGGTATCGGGAGGCGTTTCAATGAGCGAAACGGGCGAATACGGTAAAATGTCGATAGTCGGCACGCCGATAGGCAACCTCGGCGACTTCAGTCCGCGCGGCGTTGAAACGCTCGAAAACTCCGACTATATCGCCGCGGAGGATACGCGCGTAACGCTGCGGCTGCTTACGCATTTCGGCATAAAAAAGCCGCTGCTCTCCTGCTACAAGCCCAAGGAGCAGGAAAAGAGCGAGAAGATAATTTCTCTGCTGCTGGAGGGGAACAATATCGCCATGGTATCGGACGCGGGTATGCCGTGCATTTCAGACCCGGGCGCGGTGCTGGTCGCCAAATGCTATGAGCGCGGTATTCCCGTGGAAATAATTCCCGGGTGCAGCGCGGCTGTGGCGGCGGTCGCGGCAAGCGGTCTGGAGGTCGGCCGCTGGGCGTTCGAGGGGTTTCTCCCCGTGCCGAAAAAGGAGCGCGCGGAGCGGCTGGACGAGGTGAAAAATCTCCCTCACGCGCTGGTATATTACGAAGCTCCGCATAAGATAAAACAGACGCTGCTCGACCTTGAGAACGCTCTCGGCGGCGAACGCCGCGCCGCGCTTTGCCGCGAGCTTACAAAGCTGCACGAGGAGGTTATACGCGGAACGCTCGGCGAGCTGGCGCATTATTATGACGATATCGAGCCGCGCGGAGAATATGTTATCGTGGTAAAAGGCGCGGAGACTCGGCAAAGCGAATTTACATTGGAGCAGGCTGCGGAGCTTGCGCGGCAGCTCGTAAGCGGCGGTGAAAAGCTCTCGGAGGCTTGCAGACAGGTGGCAAAGGCGACGGGTATTTCCAAACGGGATATTTACTCGGCGCTTTCCAACGAATAATTTTTTGGAGGATAAAATTATGAAGATCGAAAAAATTCAGAAAAAAGTAGGACCGGTCGGAAAGATAGCGATACCGATAGTTGCGGCGGTGATAGTTGTCGCGGCGGCTGTAGCGTACATCTGCTTAAAGCTCGCGGACGAGGTTCGCTACAACGAGAAATGGAAGGACTATGACGAGTGCGGGTGGCACTAAGGCGGAGCTGAAATATTCCGATATGAACTCCGCGCTGCTGCTTTCGCGGTTTCCCGAATTAAGCGGGCGAATAAATTCCGAGCTTGAAATAAACGGAGAGCTGCCGTATGTTCTCTTTGAAAACGTACTCAATCCTGTTTTGAGGGAATACTTCGGAGCGCACGACTATTCGGGAGCGAAAACGCGGCGGGAGCAAAAAAGCGCGCTCAAAAACGCCTATCCGCTTATCGTTCGCGTTTTTGATTTTTTTGAGGAGCTTGCCGCGAGCGATGATGAGGAAGTCCGCGACCTTCTTCGGGTCGGGCTGCTCGAAGCGCTTTACGACAGCTCGGCGGCTTATAACGGAGCGCGGCTTTTTATGGGCGCGAAAACCCGCAGTCATTTTGAAGAGATCGCGTATTATATCAACAATCCCTGAACGGGGCTGCAGAACGGTAAAGGAGTGCGGAAATGATTTTTAAAAAGATTGACAAAGAGGGCGATTGGGTCCGCGTTGAATATGCCGCGACATGGCGCTACGGCTACGATTTTATGCTGGACGCGGCACAGGTGATACTTGACGATTTCGGAGACAATGTTCAAAGAGTCGCGAAATATGGGTACATGACCGAAAAGCCGTCCGAGATAGCCGATAAAGTCAAGGAGTGCGGCGGCAAACTGAGAAACTGCAGGGAGCTTGACGAGGAATGCGGCACTGTTGCCGTTGCGGGAATAAGCGGCATTATGGAATGTCCCGTGCAGCTTGTGTTTTTCAATCAGACCAACGTCGTTCGGCTGGACTGCCCGATAAAGAGAATTTTTGACGAACACGGAGAACACGTTTTCGACAACTATGTGAACAGCATTGAAATAAAGGCGTACTGTGCCGACACCGAGCGGCGCACGGCGGAACGTATGAAAAGGGGGTAAAAATGAAACAGCCTATCATTACCGATACGGAGCAGGCAAAGGCGTTTTTTCTGAACAATATCCACGGCTGTCCGCGCGGCTGCGATTTATACGAGGCGTTTACTCCCGACACACTGAAGGCTTATGAGGAACATTCGTCGGAGGAGCTTGAACTGCAATGGTGTCTTGAGCAGTTTGAGAAGTATTTTTCGCAGATCAGACCGAACAATCCAGACAATCACAAGCTGCTCAACAAGGCATGGGAGTGGCATAATGAAGACACCCCCATAAAGCTCGTCGCGGAAAAGCTCGAAATTATGCTGAACGACAGCAGCGGCAAGCCCGACGCGAAGCTGCTTGACTGCATACTTGAGGCTGCGGGGGAAAGCGAAATAAACAAGGACGACAAAAGCGAGGAGCAAACGCTTATACGGCTTATGGAGCTGTGCCGTCCGTTTATTCCGAAGGAAAAAGCCGACAGGCTGCGCTTTATGATAGTCGGTCCCGTATCCGAGGAGGAGACAAGACGCCAATACAGAATGAACGGATTTTGCGGCGAGTCATACCATTTTCAGACAGCTACCGCGGAGCAGAATTTCAAGCGCTATGCCACGCCCGAAAATATGCTCAGGTGGAAACAGGAATACTTTGACGAGTGGACGGGTAAGGAGTATTATCTTTCTGAGGAAAATACGGGCTTGGTGAGCGTTGTCGAGCTTGCGGCGCTGAACGGGGTATACAGCAGGGAAAACACGCAAAAGCTCTATAACAAGCTCTCCGATTACAAGAACTGCGCCGCCCCCGACCAATACTGGCATTTAGCTTTTGAAATGGTTAGCAAGCTCTCGAAGCACCTGTTTGACGACGGCGAATACGATATGCTGAAAAAGTTTTACGAGCTCGCGGCGGATATGCTCGACGACGCTCCGAAAAGCCGAAACAGAGATTATTTCGGCAATCTGGCGCTCAAGGACATGGAGAGGTACCTCAATCTTATAGAGGAAAAGCGCAATGGCTGAGGCGGTATTCGGTACGGAGCGCGACATCGAGCCGTGGATCGGGCTTGTACGCGGTATGCGCGATAATTTTCCCGGGCTGGAGACCGAGGAGGGGCTTGACGAATACCGAAACACCGTGCTTGAATTTATGGAGGAAAACCGCGCTCTCTGTGTCAGGGAGGGCGCGGAAATCGTTGGGGTGCTGCTGTTCTCGGTAACGCACAATATGATCTGCTGTCTTGCTGTGTCGCCCGCGCACAGACGGGAGGGAATAGCCACCGTGCTGATGACCGAAGCGCTTGAACGGCTTGATCGCTCGCGGGATATTACTGTGACGACGTTCCGTGAGGATGACCCGAGGGGCAGAGCGCCGAGAGCGCTGTACAAGAAATTCGGGTTCGACGAGGGAGATTTTATCGTCGAATTCGGCTGCCCGAGCCAGACATTCGTGCTGCGCGGCAGACTGGGGGAATACGAGCTTGTCCCGAACTGCGGCGAGATATCCGCCGAGCATTCCCTGAAGACAGGCAGCGGAAAATTTTACGCTCTTACCTTGCGCGGGCGGAACATTCTGCGCGTTGAGGTCGACAATGACGATTGGAATCCGTTCAATTCCGCGGCGGTGTGGGGACGTTTTTTCTGCCTGGGAACGGGCGGCGAAATTATCATTGTTGACATGAATACTTTTGAATATCGGCATATTGAAGTTGACCGGTATTTTGGTTATTTCTTCCAATACGGGGATATGATGTTCGCGGCTTCGGCTTCGGGAGTGCTGGCGTTCGACAGGGAAATGAATCTGCTCTGGCGAAACGAGGACATTTCCGTGGACGGAGTGTTGTTCCGGGGAGTTGAGGGCGGCGCGCTATGCGTTTCCTGCGAGCTTGATCCACCCGGAGGTTGGGTTAACAAGCGGCTCGATATCGTTACGGGCGGGCTTCTGTAAACCGCATAACCGCGCGATGTAAAACGATTTTTACATCGGTTTTTCGGCAATGTAAAATAAATTTTATGGACATTTTTTCCTTGAACCTCTATAATAACAGTACAAGGAGTGATAGAAATGGAGATCGGCAGCAGACTTAAAAACGCGCGCAGCGAGCATGGACTCACGCAGGAGCAGGTCGCCGAGGAGCTTGGCGTTTCGCGGCAGAGTATCTCAAATTGGGAGAACAACCGCGCGTACCCCGATATCGTGAGCGTTATCAAGCTGTCCGACCTTTATTCCGTCAGCCTTGACGAACTTTTAAAGGAGGACAAGAAAATGATCGAACATCTGGACGACGCGACAAACGAGGTGAAGAGCCGCAAGTGGCTTTCAAAGCTTATTGAGGTCGTTGGTTATTTGTTGGTGTGGGCATTGACAATTATCGGTTTCTGGACGATTATGGGACCTACCGATATTATGGCGTATACTATACTTACAATGTACCTCGCACTGCCGATAGCAACTATTTTGTGTTCGCTGTTTATAGGACTGGATAACGGGTGGAACAAATTCCGCTGGCTTATGGTTCTGTTTTTCGGTGTGATGTTTATGTTTGCGGTGTATGGAACAATGCACTTGGCAAGCCATAACGGCGAACCGATAACGTTTGTTGGCGTGTTGACATCGATGAGCTTTGAGGCATTTCTGGGCGGCGCGTTGTGTTCCGCGTTTGGAATGGGAATAGGCACGCTTATCCGTGTATTGTTAAGCAGAAAAACACAAAAGCAGGCGGGGTGATCTTAACTGAAAACCATAACCCTCCCGGACGGGAGAACGCTCACATATGAGCTTGTCCGAAAGCGCGTGAAAAACGTCAACTTCCGAGCCAAGGACGACGATATCGTATACGTTTCGGCAAACTCCCGCGTTTCCGTAAAGGAGGTCGAGCGCTTTCTCACCGAGCGCGCCGACTTCTTTTTCGGGGCGTTCGAAAGATTGCGGGCGCGCGAAAAGCGCAGCGAGATCAACACCGAAACGGTAAACTGGCTTGGTCGGGAATATCCCGTGCGTATTATTCATAACGCACGGGAATGTGCCGTTCTGGACGAGATTGAGTGCCGCGTGTTCACTCGGCTCGGCGGCGACGGGGAATACGTTCTCTCGCTTATCCAACGCGCGGTCGCGGAGAGATTTGCGGCGCTTTGCCGCGAGCTTAACGAGGAAGTCCGCGCGGAGCTTGAACGCCGCGGACTGACCCCGCCGCCCACTCAGATCACGATAAAGGACATGAAAACGCGCTGGGGAAGCTGCTCCTACACTAAAGGTCACATCTCTATAAATGTTCGGCTCGCCGCTTATCCGCGTGAAACGGTGCTGTCGGTGTTCTGGCACGAGTACGCGCATTATTGGCATCACGACCACTCAAAGCGCTTTTACGACTTCCTGCTGAAAGTGTATCCCGATTATTTTAAGTGGAACGATCTGCTTAAAGAAAAATAACCGTTCCCGAATATTTTCTACAGTCTGAGCCGCCCGATCTTTGACCCGTCCCCTGTCAAGTGGACAATGCAAAAGACAAAAAAATTCTACGGAATAAATAAAAGCAGCTTGTGCAAATTGTGCAGGCTGCTATTCTTTTGACAGCTAATCGCGGTATCCCTTCGGAGTGAGGGGCGAAGCGACGAACGGAGAAAGGATACCGCGGCGAAATTTTCGACAGATTTACGCCGCGAACGCCTCGTGGTACTCCACAGGTGTCATACAATGTAGTTTGAACTGATAGCGTTTTGTGTTGTAGTATATTATGCAGGCTTCAATTGCGGCAGTCAATTCTTTCTTAGAAGTGAATTTTTTGAGGAAATACATATTGTTCCACAAATTCCGACTAAATTCAAGTTAAAAATTCTTTTCCCGAAAAGATTTGCATTTCACTGTAAAATATGGTAAAATAAACAGGGCAATAATATTATTGTTAATTCACATATGAGGTGCAAATAATGATAAAGGACATAATATTTGATATGGACGGCACGCTCTGGGACAGCTCGGAGAACGTCGCCGAATCGTGGAACGAGGCGATCTCGGGGCTTGCTGACAGTCATATTACCGCCGCTGATATACAAAGCGTTATGGGTATGCCTATGGACAAGATAGCCGAGCGCTTCTTCCCCGATAAGGACGAGGAGATACGCCAAAAAATTCTGGAACGCTGCTGCGAGGGCGAAAACGATTACCTCCGCGCGCACGGCGGCGGCATCTATCCCGATACCGTTTCCGTGTTCGCGGAGCTTTCAAAGACCTGCCGTCTGTTCATAGTTAGCAACTGTCAGGCGGGGTATATCGAGGCTTTCCTCGATTATTACGGCTTGGGGGAATATATTGCCGATCATCTTTGCTGGGGAGACAACGGGCTTCAAAAGGACGAGAACATCCGCCTTATAATGCGGAAAAACGAAGTTGAAAGCGCGCTCTACGTCGGCGATACGCAGACCGACTGCGACAGCGCATATGCCGCCGGAGCGAAATTCGCGTTCGCCGCCTACGGCTTCGGGAGCGCGGACAGATACGACGTCAAGCTGAACAGCCTTTCCGAGCTTCCGGAAATGTTGAAAAAAATGTCATAACAGCGTTGACATTTCCGCGGTTTTAATGTATAATAAACATGTATGTGGCTATTTACTAAACATCGGAGGTCAAAGTGAAGGTATACATCTATTCCGAGCTGCAAAAAAAGATCGCGAAAAGCGGAGTCGGGCGGGCTATCTACCATCAGAAGAAGGCTCTTTCGGACTGCGGAATAACGCTCGTCGACAGTCTTGAGGAGGCGGACGTCGTTCATATAAACACCGTCCTGCCGAATTCCCGGCGGCTTGCGAAACGGGTGCGCAGAATGGGCAAGGCGCTCGTGTATCACGCGCACTCCACAAGGGAGGATTTCCGCAATTCGTACATCGGCTCAAATCTCGCCGCGGGATTGTTCAAGCGCTGGATAATAAGCTGTTACACTAAGGGCGACGTTATCATCACGCCGAGCGAGTACTCAAAGGGTCTGCTGGAGGGCTACGGCATCAAAAAGGAAATTTTTGCCATTTCCAACGGTATCGACCTTGAGGACTACAAGCGCAATGAAGAAGCGGGCAGAGAGTTCCGCAAAAAGTACGGTTTTTCCGAGGACGATAAGGTTGTAGTTTCGGCGGGGCTGCTGATAAAACGCAAGGGCGTTCACGACTTTGCGGAGATCGCCCGCCGTCTGCCGCAGTACAAGTTCATTTGGTTCGGCTCGGCAAATCTGAAGCTGGTCGGAAAAGAAGTGCGGAGCGCCGTAAAGAACGCTCCCGCAAATCTCACATTCGCGGGTTATGTGGACAAGCCCGCGCTGCAAGCCGCGCTTTCGGGCAGCGACCTGTTTCTGTTTCCGTCGTATGAGGAAACGGAGGGCATAGTCGTGCTGGAGGCTCTGGCAATGAAAATTCCAACTCTGTTAAGAAATATTCCCGTGTATGACGGTTGGATTTGTTCACATGTGGGGGGGGGGGGGGACAATTTCTACCTCGCCAATAACATCAACGAATTTGTGCGGCTCGCCGAGGATATCCTCGAAAACCGTCTGCCGTCCCTTGTGGAAAACGGCTACGAGGCGGTATGTTCCCGCAGCTTCGCACAAACTGGCAGACAGCTCTCCGACGCGTACAAACGGGCGCTGGAGCTGCACGGCAAAGAACTGCCGTAAAACTGCATACCCAACTTCTCCTTTTTATTCTGACCGGCTCCCCGTAGATTTGGGACCGTAGGCAATATATCGGTAAGCGAACGGACTGTTTAATTTTAAGGAGAAGTTATGAACAAGAAAACAATAAATATGATATCTCAGGCGACAAGCGTAAAGGGTCAGGGCGTAGGCTCGGCGTATATGGAGCAGGTAAAGCTGGTGCGCGAGGGTCTTTCGGACAAGTTCGAGGTATTCGAGAACGCGCGTATGTTCGCCGACATCACGCATTACCACACGATTAACCCCTCGTTCCTCATACAGAAGAACCACCGCTGCAAAAAGGGAACGTCGGTGTGCTATGTGCATATGATACCCGATACGGTGGATCAGAGTCTGGCGCTGCCGAAGCCCGCGCGCAAGGCGTTCTACTCGTATATGGTGAAATTCTACAAGAGCATGGAGCATCTTGTGGTTGTCAATCCGTACTTCAAGGACGCTCTGGAGAGCTACGGAATACCGCGCGAGCGCGTGACCTATATCCCGAATTTCGTGGACACGGAACAGTTCCACCCGATCTCCGACGAGAAGAAGCGCAAGGTCCGCCGCAAGCTGGGGATTCCCGAGGACAAGTTCACGGTGCTGTGTGCGGGGCAATTGCAGGTGCGCAAGGGAGCGTTCGATTTTCTGAAATGCGCGGAGCTGCTGCCGGACGTTCAGTTCGTGTGGGCGGGAGGATTCAGCTTCGGGCGCCTGTCGGACGGCTTCGACGAGCTGACGAAGGTCGTTAAAAACCCGCCGCATAACGTGAAGTTCCTGGGCATTATCGAGCGCGAGGATATGAACAAGGTGTACAATGCCGCCGACGTTATGGCGCTGCTGTCGTTTGACGAGCTGTTCCCGATGACGATACTCGAGGCGATGTGCGTGAATATTCCGATACTTCTGCGTGATCTGCCGATATACGACGATATCCTTTTCGATTTCTATTATCGGGAGAAGAGCGTCGAGGGCTTTGTAAACGAGCTGAAAAAGCTCCGCGACGACAGCGCTTATTACGCCGCGGGCGCGGCAAACGCAAAGCGCGGAAACGAGTTCTACGAAAAGAAGCACGTTTTGCAGATGTGGGACGAGTTTTACACGTCGATATTAAAGTGAGTTAAAGTATAAAATACGGAAAGCTTCGTACCGGACAAGCGGTCTGTCCGGTGCGGATTTTCTTTGAAATAAGGTGATCTGTTGCAGGAAACAAAAGAGAACAAAATGGGCACAATGCCCGTTCCGAAGCTGCTGATAACAATGTCGCTGCCTATGGTCATTTCGATGTTCGTACAGGCGATGTACAATCTTATCGACAGCATATTTGTGGCGCAGATAAATCAGGACGCGCTTACGGCGGTGAATATGTCGTTCCCTATGCAGTCGCTGATGATCGCGTTTCAGACGGGGCTGGGTGTTGGAATGAACGCGGTGGTGTCGCGGCTTCTCGGCGAAAAGAAGCCGCAGGAGGCGGGCAGGGCGGCAGTTCACGGGCTTATCCTGACGCTGGTGAATTACATAATCTTCCTGACAGTCGGGCTGACCTTAATGCCGCTGTTTTTCAACGCTCAAAGCAAGTCGCCCGCCGTTGTGGATTACGGTATCGAGTATCTGACGGTCATCTGCTGTTTTTCGTTCGGGCTGTTTTTCCAGATATGCTTCGAGCGCTTTTTGCAGGCGACGGGCAAAACGGTCTACTCCATGATAATGCAGGGAGTGGGCGCGTTTATCAATATTTTCCTCGATCCCGTGTTTATCTTCGGAGTGGAGACGTTCGGCATACCCGCAATGGGCGTGCGCGGAGCGGCGATCGCCACGGTAACGGGACAATGCATTTCCTGCGCTATCGGGGCGTTTCTGCATTTTAAGCTGAATCACGATCTGAAGCTGGAGTTCAAAGGCTTTAAGCTTGATTGGGCTATGGTGAAGAAGATATATGCGGTCGGCATACCGTCGATAGTGATGAGCGCGCTGATGTCGGTCATGACCTACTGTATGAACATAATTCTCAAGGGATACGAGGAAGCGGCGGCAACGGCATTCGGCGTGTACTTCAAGCTGCAAAGCTTCGTAGTTATGCCCGTTTTCGGAATGAACAACGGCATAGTGCCGATAATCGCCTACAACTACGGCGCGCGGAAAGGCGAGCGCATAGTCAGGACGATAAAGCTCGGAGTTATCTACGCCACGGCGACAATGCTTATAGGGATTGCGCTGTTCCAGCTTTTGCCCGAGTTTTTCCTGTCGTTCTTCAATCCCGACGAGGAGTTGATTCGACTGGGTATTCCCGCGCTGCGGACGCTGTCGTTTTCGTTTATTTTCGTCGGCGGCTCGATAGTAATGACCTCGGCGTTTCAGGCTCTCGGAAACGGCGTGTGGAGCTTGTTTGTGTTTATCGTCAGACTGCTCGTTCCCGCGCTCCCGCTGGCGGCAGTACTCGGAATGATCGGCGGAACGTCGGCGATCTGGATAGCGCTCCCGGTAAGCGACCTATGCGGGCTTATCCTGTCGGCGGTGCTTATGCGGAAAATGTATAGGCGGACTATTAAGCCAATGATCGTTAAAGATAGTGTAAATTTGAATTTATATTAGCGGCAAAGCGCAGGGATTTTTTGTAATCTGTTGCT
>CAYWIP010000043.1:0-23592 GCA_964458395.1 uncultured Ruminococcus sp. | reverse complement strand
GTTATTGGAGAAAGTTTTGTCGAACTTGTAAAACACATTTGCAAAATCACACCCGGATTTCGGCAAACTAACAGCGCAGTCAATATCTTGTAAAAACAGTTTTTTGTATTATACGCTGTGGAAAACTACGCAAGAATTTTAATCATGAGTAGTTGTCTACAACCTCCGCTGTTCCGTCTGGAAATACTCTAAGCCGCATAATATGCTTATCATGAATTCCGTAGGATTTTTCAAAATCAGCTTGATATTCAATATACGCATATCTTTTGCTGCCAAAAGCCCCTCCGCAATCACTCTCATAAGTTGGTTCTTTATCGTTGATAATTGGATATTTCTGAGTGACAATCTTATCTGTTTTATAATCAATGGTATCTTCGTCGACCTGAACGCTATTTTGCTTTTCGCTACAATGGAAAAGACCCTTTAAGTA
Source organism: uncultured Ruminococcus sp. (assembly GCA_964458395.1). Lineage (GTDB taxonomy): Bacteria > Bacillota > Clostridia > Oscillospirales > Ruminococcaceae > CAG-115. The sequence goes on along the minus strand of CAYWIP010000043.1, from coordinate 23,162 downwards.
CATCGTTGCAATGTGTATGCTCTCACTTGAATCCGGCTCATAATAAACCTTATGCCATCCTTCCCACCATATGCCCGATGACCTCGCCCCGGTGCCACACCTATACAGCATATCCACATACCGGTAATCTCCGTCAACATATTCATTTGTGCTGACAAGCGTAAATTCGCTGTCATCCGGAGCTTCTTCAACTTCGTAACCGTCAATTTGTTTTGCCACTGTGTTGAATTGATCTTGCTGGTACACCTCATAATGTACACCATCTTTCTCAACTAGCTGTGCTTGCGGCGCGGCAACCGCACTAACGGCTGTCACACCGGCTGCTACCGTTGCTGCAACGGTGATAACAAGCGACTTAAATAATCTGCGTTTTTTCATAAGAATGTCCTCCTCAATTCTTGTCATTACAGAGCATTTAATACTGTTGAGTCGATTTTCGGGCATAAGCTCGACATTATTAAGCTCGTGCTCCTCAAAAAATCTCCTCATAGTCAAACCCCCTGTTCCTCAATTCCTCGCGGAGTTTGGCGCGCGTTCTTGAAAGCCTTGAACGCACCGTTCCCTCCGCCATGTCCATAATTGCTGCTATTTCGGAGGACTTCTGCCCGTAGAAGCAGAACCTCATGAATATCTCGCGTTCCTCGTCGGGGAGCGCTTTTATCAGGCTGTCAAGCTCGTGCATAAGCTCGTTCAGCTCCGCCTTGTACTCCACCGAAAAATTATCGGCGAGTTCAAGCTCCTCGATATCCACCGTCGGCGGTTTTGCCGAGCGGAAACGGTTCTTGACCGCGTTTCGGGCTATCGCCGAGAGATACGCTTTCAGTCCGAGTTCCGCGTCTAAGCCCTCACGGTGCTCCCACAGCCCGAAGAATACGTCCGAGCATATCTCGTCGATATCCTCCTCGGTGAACGCTCCGCGCGAGAAATTCCGTATCACGGCGCAGACGTAGCCCGCGTAGCCGTCGATTATATTCGCGAGCGCCGACGTGTCGCCCTTTTTCAGAGCCGACGCGAGCCGCTGTTCCTTGGTGTGCATATATTCCTCCGTCATTTACTGCGCAGTTGAAAGTTCATTTCTGCCCTCTCACCCCTATATACACGGAATTTCCGAAAACGCTGCAAGTTATTCAAAAAATTTTTTATCGATAACAAAACACACCGCACCGCCTATCATGTAGCAGAGCAGATCGGCAAAATCGAACGTACCGCCGACGATAATGTCAAGCGGCTTCGGAAGTATCCCGGACAGATTTGTTATCTGAACGAGTTCCACACAAAAAGCAAAAAGCGTTACGGGAATTGACAGGTAACGCGTTTTAACCGTTATTATCCTCAACAAAAAGTACACGCAGATAACCGCCAGCACGTCGCCGACATACGGACGCACAAAGCTGTCGTGAACGAACAGCGCGATAAGCACCTCCGCGCCGAGGACCGCCGCGAAGATCGCCGCGCTTATCAATCTTTTTTTTCATAGCCACCTCAATTTGTCGGGTATATCGAATATCCGTCCTGCGACTTTTCAAGCGCGAAATGGTATGCGTCACCGAATTGAGCGCTTCGACGCCATTCGTCGAAGCCTGCTTCGTTGGCGTCAAGCGTATAATCGTCGCTGCCGTATTTTTCGGGAGCGGGCTGCACTGCGTGTCTCGTGCCGTCACGGTCGACGACCGTAAAGCTTATTCCGAACACGCCGTCTTCAATCATGTCAACGGTTCCCGAAAAATCCTCGGGGAAAAAATTGTAATGCATTGTATCGTTCTCCGGGATGTCTTTCTCGAAGTCGGCTTCTTGCACAGAGCGCCCTCCCATAGGCTCGCCGTCAAGGGAGTTACTCGCCCTCCAGAATATAAACGCCCCCGCATTTAACGTCAACTTCAACGTAAAACGCGTTCGGGTCAAGCCCGTGAGCACCGTTTGAGCAGCCTGCAAGCAGCATTACAGCCGCGATCAGCAAACACAAAATTATACGCTTCATTTGTTCTCCTTTTTTTCGGCAATTGCCCGGAACGCGCCCGCGAGAGTGTCCGCGCCCACTATTTTTATCCCGTAGTCCTCGTTTTTGGACAGCGCGCGGAAGGAATTTTTCGGCACGATACACTTTTCAAAGCCCAGCCGCGCCGCCTCCTTAACGCGCTCGTGAACGCGGCTCACGGAGCGTATCTCTCCGCCCAGACCAACCTCGCCGAACGCCACGCACTTCTCGGGTATCGGCTTGTCACACAGCCCCGAATACAGCGCCATTGCCACGGCAAGATCGGCGGCAGGCTCGTCTATTTTCATTCCGCCGACTATGTTGACGTACACGTCCACACCGCCGAACACAAACCCCGTACGCTTCTCCAGAACCGCAAGCAGCATATAAAGCCGATTGTAATCGAACCCCGTGGAAACACGGCGCGGCGAGGTGAAATTCGACTTTGTTACCAGCGCCTGCACCTCCGCGAGAATGGGGCGCGTGCCCTCCATAGTGCAGACGACCGCGCTCCCCGAGACGCTCCCGAGCCGCCCCGAGAGCATCATCTCGGACGGATTCTCGACCTGCGACAATCCGTCGTCGTCCATTCTGAAAACGCCTATTTCGTTCGTCGAGCCGAAGCGGTTCTTTATCGCACGGAGAATACGGTAGGAGAGCTGCTTGTCGCCCTCGAAGTACAGCACCGTATCAACGATATGCTCCATAATTTTCGGTCCCGCGATACCGCCGTCCTTGTTGACGTGACTGACGATAAACACGGGTATCTCCTCGGATTTCGCCATGCGCATAAACGCGTTGGTACACTCGCGCACCTGTACTATGCTGCCCGCCGAGGAGGTCAGCGCGCTTGAGGTTATTGTCTGTATCGAATCGATTATGACGACCTCCGGCTTGTTCTCACAGACCGCTTTGATTATGCTCTCGCAGTTGTTGTTCGACGCGAGGAACAAATTATCGCACGTTACGCCGAGCCGCTCCGCGCGGAGTTTTATCTGACGCTCGCTCTCCTCGCCCGAAACGTAGAGAATAGTATGCTCCCCGCCCATAAAGCCGCAGATCTGCAGCAATAACGTCGATTTGCCTATTCCCGGGTCGCCGCCGATAAGCACCAGCGAGCCTTTTACAAGCCCGCCGCCGAGCACTCTGTCAAGCTCGGAGATCCCCGTGTCGTAGCGCGTTTCGTCCTCGTAGCTTATCTCGGAGATCCTCGAATATTTAAACGCTCCTACTGGCGCGGACTTAGCCGCTCCCACCGTAACGGGCACGGTCTCCTCAAGAGTATTCCACGCGCCGCAGGACGAACAGCGCCCGTTCCACTTTATATGCTCCGCGCCGCATTCGCTGCACACGAACACTGATCTGCTTTTTGCCAATCCGCTCACTCACCTTCCGAAAAATCTTGCTCTATTATAGCACAGTTTGCGGAAAATGTCAAATTTACGGTCACTCGCGTTTTAAAGCCGCGGGCTTTCTGCTTAAATACAGACAGTAAACGATTGCGCCGACAATAGTCGCGCCTATATATATGTAAGCCGTGATCACATTTTCGCCGGAAGCGTTAAATTCTGAAAACGCGTTGTTCAGACTGTGAGCGATAACGCACATTACCAGACTTCCCGATTTGTAGAATACGAATGTAAAAATAAATCCCCACGCAATGGCGAAAAAGATCTGGATTATAGTTTCAAGACTTCCGTGTCCCGTAAGCAGATTGACGATATGTCCTATTCCGAACGTTACCGCCGAAATGGTTATCGCCACGGGCGCGGGGTCTTTTTTCAGAAGAATACGGAATAAAAATCCGCGGAAGATCATTTCCTCGATAAATCCCGTCAGCAGCATAGAGATAACCGCGAACGCCTGAGCCGCTCCGCTGTATTCCATACCAAAGCCGCACCAGAGATTTCCCGTCATTAAGATAAACAGCGGAATGAAAAACCAATAATCCGCCGCCCTGCCCTGCCATTTGCAAAGCCCGTACCTTTCCTCAAGCCGATTTCTCTTCACGAAAACAAATATCCCGACCGCGAACACGGCGAGCACAGCCGTCATAATGGGGCTTTCATCGCCGAAATTTCCTCTTACCGTGCCGCATACGACACAATACACGATTATCCACAAAATCGCGAACCACAGCTCGCTTTTTTCATACAGCTTCTTCATTTCGTTTCCTCCCGTACCGCAAGTACCGCGCCTCTGTAAGCGCGCTCCAGATGCGCCGCTGCCGTCTTTTCATCGTATTCGAGCGAGTTGTTCGCGATAATGCTCGCGTACCCGTGAGCGAACATCGCGATCGTCACAAATACTTCCTTTGTCTGCACGACAGACATTTCCATCGCGCCGCTCATCATTTCGAGAAGCGGCTTCAGCTCGTCGCTGTCCACCATCTCGATCAGGCTGTTCCCGACGGCGTAGCCCGACTGAAAAAGAAAACGAAACAGATTCGACTCGCGTATCGCAAATCCGATGTAGTTCAGACCGATACCGAGCATTATCCCCTCCTCCGGTTTTGTGATGTTCATGAGATATTCCGAGTGGAATTGATCGGCTTTTTCATATACGGCGCGCTTCATTTCCTCGATCTTAGCGAAATGGTACATCACCGGCTGCGTTGAACAGCCGAGCTTCTCCGAAACGGTGCGCGCGTTGACGTTCTCGATACCCATTGTTCTTGCGACCTCAAACGCCGCGTCAACGACCATTTCGCGCGTGATTTTTGCTTTTGGCATAGTTCTCCTCCTCATATTATAACTCTCGTTATATAACTTGAATTATAAAGGTTTTTTTGGAGATTGTCAATACCGTTTCGGAGGATTTCACCTAATTTTCACATTCAATATGAACCGACCTCAGCCATCGGTTTGATTAAATTTCGAGCGAGCCGCGCTTGGTTTCCTGCGAGAGCAATATCCTTACCGAAAGGAGTTCGCCGTTTATTATGCAGAGATATTCGCGGCTCTGTACGGAATAATGTCCCATTGCGCCGGGGTTGAGTTGGTACACCTCGGTGAGGATATTATTTTCGCAGCGAGAGCTGAAAAGCTCTCTGCCGTTGTATTCTCTGATACAGAACAAACCACTCGCGATAAAATAAATTACTAACTGAAAAACGAACAGCGCCTTCAAAAATCCCTTGGCAGTTTTAGCGCAATATATAATTACTCCGAGCGCGATAAGCCACGGCAGCCACGAGAGCGTTCCCTTTATTTCAACGGGACTGCCATATGCTAAGAAGATAAAGAGAAAATTTAAGGCTGTCAGAATCGGGAATTTCGCTTTCGTCATACATTACCTCATTAGTCCTTTAACACGTTCCATTGCCGACTGAGCCTTTGCGCGCGGGATACTGAAATACGCGAATTTGTCGTCGTATTCGTCGTCAATTTGGACTTTCTCCAGAACGTCTTTAAGTTTGTGTTTAAGCCGCTCGTCACGGGTGCTTTCGAGAAGCTCCGCCGCGGGCGCCGCCGCAGAATATCCAAGCTCCTCAAACGCATAAACATCAAGCTCCTCAAGCGCTCCCGTTTGATATGCCTCGATATTGTAACGAGCGATGACGCCCTCAAGATCGCCGAAGCACAGCAGCGCGAACATTGCCGTAAACGCTGCGAAAAGCGCTTTCCAGACGATATAATCACGGATTTGCAGGACGATTATAAGCACGAAAATTATCGCCAGCAGCACCATAAACCACGACGTGTACACGCGCAGCAGGGTCATTCCGTACTCGCCGATGTACATGAGCATCTTCGTTATCGCGGTCGCGATTATCAGCAGCGTGAACAGCGAGAGCATTACCGTGTATAGGCGCAGCGCGCGCGGCTTCTTGTCGCTTTCGTTTCTTTTGGTGAACGTCTGCATAAGCACGATAACTCCGAGATTTATCACCGAGATCGCGCACAGCTCGAAAAATCCGCGCCTCGCGAATTCCGCGTAGTTCAGCGTTTTGTCTACCGCGCTCGCGATATTGCCGAACTGCGTGATAACGTAGATAAGGTAGAATACGCAGATGGGAGTTACCGCGAAACAGGACAGAACGGGCGGCAATACGCGATAGTTCGGAGCGCCCTCATAGTGTGCGGGAGCGTCGCCGCGCATTGAGTACACCGCGCCGAAAAGGTACATCGCGATCGGTATCGCGAACAGAAGCTCTCCCACAAGCGAGAACGAAAAGCTCGGAAGATACTTTGCGAATTCGTCCATTGAGCTTTCAAAAAGCTCGTCGGAGCGCATTAAAAGATACACCACGATAAGCGTGAGCGGCAGGGCGACAAGCAGTCCCAGCAGCGCATACAAAACGTTTTTCGAGCGCTTTCCGCCGCGGAATATCGAGAACGCGCATTTCGGCTGCCGCGTGAAATTCTCAAACGGACGAACCATAACGCTCATCAGCAGATCGAGGATAAAATGCCGCCCGAAAAGCTCTCCGCAGCTTATCACGATAGTCAGATAAAAAAACAGAATAAATGAAAACGCCGCCGCGAGAAAGTTTACGAAATAATTCGCGCTGAAAAGCGGCGTCAGGCAGAACAGCTCCGCAATGCCGAACACAACCGCGTGAGAGGGCGTTACGTTCACCCTTTTCACCTTAGCGAAAGCCGCGCCGAGCAGTCCGAAAAGCGCCCAGAATATCCCGCCCCACACTCCGCCGAAATACTTCGCCGAAAAGTGCGTGAAAACAAATCCGAGCGCCAAGCCCGCCCACGCGAACGCCGCGTCCGCAGCGGGGATCTTCGGCTGCTCGGCGGGGGTCGTTTGAATGTAATTTACTTCTTCCATGTCAGTCCTCCTCGTCCTCAACAAATTCCAATATATCGCCGGGCTGGCATTTCAGCGCCCCGCAGAGCTTATCCAGCGTTGAAAAGCGGATAGCCTTCGCCTTTCCCGTTTTCAGTATCGACAGATTCGCGGGGGTTATCTCGATTATCTCCGCAAGCTCGTTTGAGCTTATTTTCCGCTTTGCCATCATTACGTCAAGGTTCACAATTATCATAACGTCACCTCATATCGTAAAGTCGTTCTCTTCGCGGATAGCGATCGCCTGCTGAAAGCAGTTTTTGACCACGCGCAGAATTATCCCGAAAAATCCCGCCGCGAAGACGATAACGAACGCGAACGGACGAAGTATCGAAAAGTAAACGAATATCGCCGCCACGCAAAAGCAGCAGTAGGATATAGCGCGGAGCATTTTCACGTTCTGCACGATAAAAGCGCGGTTCTTTTGAATGTTCCACAGCAGCACGTCAAGGCATACCAGCGCTATGATCCCGGGCGGAACGCAGCACAGCAGCGTCGCCAGAAGCGGCGTATACAGACCCTCAACGCCGACGTTCTTCTCATAAAGCCCGACCAGATTCGGCGCTAATACCGCGCACACCACTATCCCGACATAGCATATTTTAATGAGTATCTGCGATAAAATTATTGACTTGTCTTTGTTCCACATAAGTCTGCCCTCCCAAATTTCGTTAAATGTATTATAACATACTGTTTTCCATTTGTCAATAGATTTTTATCGTTTTTCGATAATTTTTTATTAAATCTCAATCCGCCAAAAAGGCTTGTTCTTTTTTGGTGAACGAACGCATAAAATTAGACAAGTATTATTTTGGGGGTATGGCAATGGGAGTTCGGGAACGGCTGATCGAATATGAAGAAATGACGGGGCGGAGATTTTCAATAACCATGACCGCCGAAAACGGAAAGAACGCGGAGCTTACCGTAGAGAACTGCCGCTGCGTGAAAAGCTGCGACGACAACTTTATCGTGCTGTCGGTAAGCGGAATGGATATCCGCGTTTCGGGAACGCCGCTTGTTATCGACAATTTCGGAGTAGGCAGCATTAAAATAACCGGAAAGATACATTCGCTTACCTTTGAGGAGTGTTGAAATGAAAAAAGAAAAAACGGGACTGTATTTCGGGTTGGTGAGTTTTTCGGGCTTTGGCGGGTTTCAGGAGAAAATGCTCTCGGAGCTGCTGAACGAGGAGATACGCGTGCGCGGAGTGCGCTTCGAGGACGGAAAAATCCTCGGCTCGGTGTCGCCGCTCGACTACTACCGCACCGCCGAGATCGCGCGAAAAAACGGCGTGAAGCTCCGTGCGGGAAAACGCCGCGGACTTTACTTCACACTGTCTAAATATCATATGAGGTCGGGGCTGTATATCGGCTTTCTGGTGTTTGTAATGATACTGGCGGTGCAGCAGACGCGCGTTCACGACATAAATATAACGGGCGACGTCCGGCGGACGCAGGTGCTGAAGATCCTTGAGGAATGCGGTATCACCGAGGGTGCGTTTACCGAACGTCTGAACATATCCCGGGCGGAGCAGCGGCTTATGCTGGAGATCGAAAACGCCGCGTGGGTGGACGTGTCATACGAGGGATTCCGTGTGAACGTCCGCGTCGAGACAGCCGCCGCAAAGCCCGAGGTTGAGGACAAACAGCCTCGGAACGTCGTCGCAGCGCGCCCTGCGAAAATAGTGCGGCAGATAGTCCGGAACGGCGCTTCCGTTGTAACAAACGGCAGCGGCGTGAATACGGGAGATATGCTCGTTTCGGGAACGGTTCCCGACGGGCGCGATAAGGTACTGTTCGTGCGCTCGGACGCGGAAATTATCGGCGAGTGGAACGAAACACAGGAGTTTTTCGTGCCGTTCAGCGAGGTGATAAGCGTTCCCGACGGAGAGAAGAAAATTTTCAAGTGGCTTATCCTCGGCGACGACGAGTATCCGCTTTTCTGGGGAAAAGCCGCGGCGGAAAATTCGCTCTACACCGAGGAGAAAAGCGTTGTGAGTGTCTTCGGGCAGAACACCCCGATGCTCTTAAAAACGGGAACCTTCACCGCCTACACCGAAAAAACCATAACAAGAAGCCCCGAAACGGCTGTTTCGGAGCTCAGAAAACAAAAAGAAACGTTTGAACAGAATTTCTATTCGGACTATGAATTGATCAACGTCACCGAAAAATTTTACACGGAGGACGACGGCATACGTCTGATACTCGAATACACTCTGCAAGGCGACATCGCGAAGCCCGTGCCCATTGAGTACGACCCCGCGGAGCTCCCGCCCGTGAGCATTGATGTATCCGGAAGCGACGAAGCTCAGACCGGCAATTGAGCTATCTTCGCCTGTATGCGCTTGTACTCCGGTGAGATTAGCGATGCGCCTCTCTGCTTTAAGTATATCTCGGCACAAACCTTATAGTAGATCGCCTTTGTGCTGAAAAAGCGCTCCATTTTGCGTATCTGCTCGTAGGTGTACACCGTTGAGAGAAACATCACCTTTTCTCGCTCGGTGGTGTTTTTTTCCAGACCGCCCATCATTAAAAAGTCGAAGATCGTGTTAAGGACGATCTTTACGTCGTTCGGCGGATACGCGCCGCTCGTGATCTCCTCGCAAAGCCCCAGCGCGTCGTTTATCCGCTGAGTATCCTTAGCGCGGAGCCACACCGCCCTGTCGTAAACATAAAGCGCTCTGCAAAGCGATTCCTTTACCCTGTCGTCGCAATGACAGCGAATTATCAACAACATTCCGCGCCGAAGATTTTTATCCGGCTCCTGAGGACAGTTTCCGACCGCGAAGCGCGTTGTTTCATGATCGAGCCTTGCCGCGTCGGTGAACGGCGCGTTCTCAACGTTCAGGCAATGCGCGAGTATCTCTGCGGCAGTCAGCTTCAATGCGGGAAAGCCCTGCGCAAGCTTCTCAAAAAAGCCGATAGTATACGACGGCGAAACGTAGCGTCCGCCCTTTGACAGGAATTTCTTGATTATGTCCAGAGCGTACTCCAGCGCCGCCTGCGCCATATTCCAATCGCTTTGGGAACGTATTTTCTCCGTACACTCGGTGAGATAGCGCTCCCAATTTTCCGTATCCTTAAGCCGCAGAAGCCCCGAAACCATAAGTCCGCAGCGGCTCTCAAAGTCCTCGGGATACCAATCGAGCGCCTTTGAGTACGCCTTGAACGCGCCGCCGAAATCCCACTTGCCCAGACACTCCTGCGCCGCCGCACATTCCGCTCTGCACTCGGACAAGCCGTAGGTATTGTCGCCCGCGTCGTCCTCGTCGATAAGCTCGCTGAGATCAGCTTCAATAACAAATTCATCGGGAATCGACGCGCGAAGCCCTGCCAGCAGCTCGCCGCGCGCGTCCGAGTACGCGATATGCGTTCCGCAGCAGCAGCAAAATCCGCTGTCGAACTCGCTGTCGAGCATTATCATGCGCTGGCACTTCGGGCAGACGCAATATTCCAACATAAACTCATCTCACTTTTTAAGTAAAAATTTCGCTCCACACCAAATCAAATTTTCGATATCCGCTGCAATCGTCAACGCCGAAAACGCATTTTTGCCCGTCATCTTCGCTTAAAGAACAACCGCAGCCCTTACAAGGGGTAAAATCAATTTTTGCGTATTCAACCTCTCCGCCATGGGAATTATCCTTACAAACCATTTTATATTTTACATTCCCATCCAGCGAAAAAAACAACGGTTCGGATTTATACAAAACAATATCATGCGCCTTGTCGGAGGTGGTATATGTTTGGTAATGCTCATAATTGATGTATCCTATTCTATTGAGCAGGAAAAGTCCTCCGCATACTACGGTTATGACAATAAGTATCTCGGCTATGATCACTCGGGCGCGATGTATTGATTCCTTTTTCATTCTATTCTCCAGTCTATCGGCTCAATGCCCTGCGACTTCAAAAACTCGTTAGCCTTTATAAAATGTCCGCAGCCGAAGAATCCGTTGTACGCCGAAAGAGGGCTTGGGTGAGCGCACTGCAATATCAGGTGCTTGGAATTGGTTATGAGCTTCGCCTTTGAACGCGCGTTGCCGCCCCATAACAGGAACACTATAGGCTGCTCGCGCTTATTCAGCAGCTCGATTACCTTGTCGGTGAAAATCTCCCAGCCGTGTCCGCGGTGGGAATTCGCCTGACCCTCGCGGACGGTAAGCACCGTGTTCATAAGCAGTACGCCGCTTTTCGCCCACTCGGTAAGCTCGCCGTGATCCGGTATCGGCAAGCCCAGCTCCGTGTTGATCTCCTTGTAAATATTCTGTAACGACGGAGGCGGCGGTGTGCCTTTCTTCACCGAAAAGCAAAGCCCGTGCGCCTGACCCGCGCCGTGATACGGATCCTGTCCGAGAATGACCGCCTTAACGTCGCCGTAGGATGTGTATCGCAGCGCGTTGAATATATCGTTCATCGGCGGGAATATCGTCCGCGAATTATACTCCGAGATCAGAAACTGCCGAAGCTGCAAATAGTAGTCCTTTTTGAACTCGTCCGCCAACAGCTCGTCCCATTCGTTTCCTATATTTACCATATCACTTCACCTTTTTCTTCTTTTTGGGATTTTTCATATTGACTTCCTTGACGCGCTTTTGCTTGCACGAGAACCCGAAGCTGCCTATCTTCTTTCCGAGCGCGAAATAAGTTCCGTGAGCGTAGGCGAGCAAGCCCGCCTGCTCGATCATCAGTCTGCCCTTTTCGTCGAGCAGCGACTTGTCGATGTTCACCGCGAGGATATCCGCGATAAACATATCGTGCGAACCCTGCGGGATAACGTCCGTTACCTTACATTCAAGCGTAATGCGGCTCTGCTCGATCTGCGGCGCGGAAATTTTAGTACACGGCGCGGCGGCAAGCTTGCGCTTTGCGAGCTTATCCTCGTTCTTCCCCGACTTTATGCCGCAGTAGTCAAGCGACTTTACAAGCGCCGACGGCAGCATATTTATCGCGAACTCGCCGCTCTCCTTGATTATAGCGTAGGAATTGCGCTCGGGGCGCACCGAAATATACGTCCTCGGCGGGTCGGAGCTGATTATTCCCGTCCACGCGACCGTAAGCGCAGTCGGCTTTTCAACGCTTCCGCACGACACAAGCACCGCGGGCACGGGCGCCAAAAGCGTTCCGCCTTTCCATGTAACCTTTTCCATAAAAATCTCCTTACATTTTTTATAATCTCTCTTAATTATTTTAACATATTTTTGTTACTTTTTCAATAACTTATTGTTGAATTTTCGGGAAAAATATGCTAAAATAATATTAGTATTAAATTTGGGGAGGAATTTTAAATGCCTTTTATCAACACAAAATATTCGTCGGACATAACGCCCGAGCAGGAAAACGCGATAAAGTCCGCGCTTGCCAAGGATATTCAGATTATCGGCAAGACCGAATCGTGGCTTATGCTCGGCTTTGAGCCGAACTGCTCGCTGTACTTCAAGGGCGAGAAGTCCGAGAAGATAGCGTTCGTGGAGGTCAGCATTTACGGAAACGCTTCTAAGTCCGCGTTCGAGCAGCTAACCGCCGCGATCTGCAAGACCCTGAACACCGTGCTCGGAGTGCCCTCCGACAAGGTCTACGTCAAGTATTCGCCCACGGAAAACTGGGGCTGGAACGGCGGGAATTTTTAACCGCTCAATTCCGCACAATTACGCGAAAACGCGCGCCGAGATCCGGTGCGCGTTTTTTATTATCCGGCTTTGCGCCGCTTGATGACCTTTTGTCTGGAGAACTCCTCGCGCTCCTTTTCCTCGAGAGCGTTTGTGATAAAGCGCACCTGATTCTGAAATCTCGGTATCATTATATTCTTCAACGCGTTGGCGCGCTTCTGGGTTTTCTTTATCGCGATCGCGAGCCTGTAAATGCTGTTCTCCACCTCGGCTAAGCGAACCGTCAGCTCCTTTACCTTATTAAAGCAGATATACGCGTAATCGAACGCGGAATTTGTCAGGCTCATCGGGTAAACGGGTCTTGACGCAGGCTTGATATCCGCGCCGATCTTAGGCAGCTCAACGCCCATTACGCTGCGCACCGAGAGCTTCAGCGAGTTTTCCACGGGAAACGTTTCCGCAAGCTCGCTCACCACGCCGAGAGTGGTATTCGCGTGCTGAAGCGCCTTGTATGCCTCCGAATACGTGCTGTCAATACTGCCGCGAAGCTCCTTTGCCTCGTCGGTCAGCGACACCATCTCGCGCACCAGAATATTGCGCTTTCTGTCCATAAGCTCATAGCCGAGCTGCGCCTGTTTAAGCTGGCGCTTGGACTTTATCAAATTGCCCTTGGTGGGGAAAATCTGTTCAGCCATAGGTATCTCCTGTTTACAGCTCGTTGGCTATGTCGGGATTTACGCCCGTATCGCCTAAAAATCTCGCGGCGCGTTCGGGATCGTACTTCTCATTGAGCAGCTTCTCGTCGATTCGGTCAAGCTCGTTCTTCGGCAGCGCGCACAGCAGATCCCAGCCGAGATCGAGCGTTTCGTCGATAGACCTGTTCTCGTCGAAGCCCTGATTCAGGAAATGCTCCTCAAACAGCGTTCCGAAGCGCATATACGCTCTGTCGCTCTCGGAAAGCTCCTCCTCGCCGATTACCGAAGCCAGCGAACGCGCGTCCTGAACCTTTGCGTACGCCGCGAATAACTGATTGGATACCGCCGCGTGATCGTCACGGGTGTAGCCCTCGCCGATACCGTCCTTCATAAGTCTGGACAGCGACAACAGCACCGACAGTCCGGGATAGATACCCTTCTGGTCAAGATCGCGGTCGAATACTATCTGTCCCTCCGTGATATACGCGGTAAGGTCGGGGATAGGATGAGTGATGTCGTCGTTCGGCATAGTCAGAATAGGTATCTGCGTCACCGAACCCGTGCTGCCCTCGACAACTCCCGCGCGCTCGTACAGCGCCGCGAGATTGGAATACAGATAGCCCGGGTAGCCCTTACGTCCCGGGATCTCGCCCTTTGAGGACGAGAATTCACGAAGCGCCTCGGCATAGCTCGTCATATCGGTCATGATGACAAGAATATGCATATTTTTCTCGAACGCCAGATACTCCGCGGCAGTCAGCGCGCAGAGCGGCGTGAGCAAACGCTCGATTATCGGGTCGCTCGACAGGTTCAGGAACATACAAACGCGCTCGATCGCGCCCGTTTCCTCAAACGAGCGGCGGAAGTAGTCCGCAACGTCGTTCTGTACACCCATTGCCGCGAACACTATCGCGAAATCGGCGTTGTCCCCGCCCGTTATCCTCGCCTGCTTCGCGATCTGCACCGCGAGCTTGTTGTGCGACAATCCCGAGCCGGAGAAGATAGGCAGCTTCTGACCGCGGATAAGCGTCATAAGCGCGTCTATCGAGGAAATACCCGTGTGGATATAGTTACGCGGATACTGACGCGCAACGGGATTGAGCGCCTGTCCGTTGACGTCGCCCATTTTTTCAGGGAACACCGCGCCCAGACCGTCGATAGGTTTGCCCGCGCCGTTGAACACACGCCCGAGCATCTCCGCCGCAAGCGGTATTTCCAGCGGCTTTCCCGAAAAGACTGTTCTCGTATTCGTTAAAGAAATGCCGTTCGTGCCCTCGAAGACCTGCAAAACAGCCTTGTCGCCCGCAAGCTCGACCACTCGTCCTATGCGCTCCGTGCCGTCGTCGAGACGTATCCTCGCGATCTCGTCATACGCCACGCCCGAAACGCCCTCAAGCGCCACGAGAGGTCCGTTTATGTCTTTCAGTCCTACATACTGCAAACTCATAATAGCCCTCCCGTAACGGTCAAACCGCCGATCTTTTCTTCGATCTCCGCAAAATACTCATCGAACTTTTTCAGCTCGTCGTTGGGAATATCGTACTTTATCTTGACCGCCTTGTCAAACAGTCCCGTCGACGTGATGTCGGACAGCGGAACGCCGTTTTTCAGCGCCGCGAGCGACTTCTCATACAGATCGACGATGACCTTCATCATAAGGCGCTGCTTCTCCAGCGGAACATAGGTATCGTCCTTGTGATACGCGTTCTGCTGCAAAAAGCCAACGCGCACCACTCTCGCCGTTTCAATCGCAAGCTTCTGGTCGTCGGGCAGAACGTCCGCGCCTATCAGCTTTACGATCTCCATAAGCTTGGTCTCTTCCTGTAAAATATTGGATATCTTCTGGCGGAGCGACATAAAATCGGGGCTTACGTTCTCGTTGAAGAAGTCCGACAAGTCCTCGATATACTCCGAGTAGCTTGAATTCCAGTCAATAGCGGGATAATGACGCGCGTAAGCAAGCGACTTGTCCAGCGCCCAGAAGCACCGTACAAAGCGCTTTGTGTTCTGCGTTACCGGCTCGGAGAAGTCCGAGCCCTGCGGTGATACCGCGCCGATTATCGTTACCGAACCCTCCGAGCCGTTGAGGTTTTGTACATAGCCCGCGCGCTCGTAGAACTCGGAAAGACGGCTCGGCAGATACGCCGGGAAACCCTCCTCGGCGGGCATTTCCTCCAGACGACCCGATATCTCGCGCAGAGCCTCCGCCCAGCGCGACGTAGAATCCGCCATTATCGCGATATGATAGCCCATGTCGCGGTAGTATTCCGCGAGGGTGATTCCAGTATAGATAGAAGCCTCGCGGGCAGCAACAGGCATATTTGAGGTGTTCGCGATAAGCACCGTGCGGTCTGTCAAAGGACGGTTTGACTTCGGGTCGATAAGCTCCGAAAACTCCTCGAGAACCTGCGTCATTTCGTTTCCGCGCTCGCCGCAGCCGATATACACGATAATATCCGCGTCGCACCACTTCGCGAGCTGGTGCTGGGTCATGGTCTTGCCCGTACCGAATCCGCCCGGAATAGCCGCCGCGCCGCCCTTTGCTATCGGGATTATCGTGTCGATAACGCGCTGTCCCGTAATAAGCGGACGGTTGATCGGCAGACGCTTCGCAATGGGTCTTGCCTTTTTGATAGCCCATTTCTGAACCATGGTAAGCGGCATTTCCGTGCCGTCTGTCAGCTTCAGCCTGATTATCGTATCGTTGACGCAATACTGCCCGTTTTCGGCGGCAAAAGTCACCTCGCCCTCGACGTTCGGCGGAACCATGCACTTGTGCGTGATAAGCGCCGTTTCGGGGCAGGTGCAGTAGATATCGCCGCCGCGAAGCTTGTCGCCGACCTTGACGGTAATGGTAACGTCATACTTCTTTTCGGTATCGAGCGAAAACAGACTGTTTCCCTCCGCGACAAACACGCCGTTGAGCTTGGTCATATCGCGCAAAGGGCGCTCGATCCCGTCAAATATATTGGAAATAATTCCCGGTCCGAGGTTAGCGCAGACGGGCGCGCCCGTGCTCTCGATAGGCTCGCCGATCTTCAGTCCGGCGGTGTTCTCGTATACCTGAATGGTCGTGAATTCGTCGGTAACTCCGATGACCTCGCCGATCAGCCTTTTCTCGCCGACGTACACCATTTCGAGCATGGAGAAATCACGCGTGTTCGCCGCCTTGACAACAGGACCGTTTATAGAAAAAACCGTATTATTCAAAAGCTTCAATCCCTTTCCAAAGGTATAATACTCGATAAAGGCGCTTACAGCCGCAGCTCCGCCTTATCCGAGAACTTCTCCTTTTCGTCGGCAAGCGCCGCGTCTATGGACAGATCGGCGAACAAGCCCTTGCTCTCGTCCATCGCGCAGATACCGCCGAGTATTATCGAGCTGTCCGCGCGAACCTCGTTTTTCGTCAGCGTCTTTACCCTGTCGACGTCCTTTACCGCCGCAAGTATAACGCAGCCCTTTCCGAGCGCGTCCTCGGCTTTCTTTATCGAGTTCTCAAGATAGCCGTCATACTTCGCCGACCTTGTGAATTCGGCAAGCTCCCCGGATATCTCCGCGAAAAAGCTCTCTATAAGCTCACTGCGGTGTGCGCGGACTGCCTTTGTCGTTTCAAAATCGCAGCGCGAGAATTCCTTTTTGTACTTTGCAGCCGCGCTGTTCTGCTCCGCGCGCACCTGCGCGAGCGCTTCTCTGGCGGCGAACTCCGCCTTTGCCTTGCCAGCGGCGTTTTTCTTCTCGCGTATCCTCGCGGTAAGCTCCGCTATTTCCTCGTCCGCCTGCTTGTCGATCTGCGTGCGGAACCTCTCCAGCTTCGAGGAGTTGAAAACGTCTAAATCCATACTAATTCCTCTCGTATCTAACAATTGCAGTTGATTACAGTTTAATGCCGATAGCCTCCTCGACATAACGGCTGATAGCGTCGATAGCGCCGCTGTTTCCGTGTCTGTCGGGGATCTCGACGATAAGCGGTCTGCGGCGGTTGAGCTTGATGTCGTAGACCTTGTCGTGACACAGCGAAACGAGCTTCTCGGTCATGAGCACGACCGCGATATTCTCGTCGTCCGCGGCGGCGTTGAGAGCGCTTACCGCTTCCTCCGCGCTGTTTGCGACAACGCCCTCTATCCCCGCTATCCGCATACCCATTTTGGTATCGACATTATCGCTTATCAGATAGAATTTCATTGTTGTTCCTCAAATTAACCGAACAGAATAAGGATAGAGATGAGCAGTCCGTAGATCGCGACGCCCTCGCCCAGCGCTACGAAGATCAGCGCCTTTGAGAAGGACTTGTCGTTCTCGGAAACCGCGCCGATTGCCGCGGGAGCAGCGCCGCCTACCGCAACGCCCGTACCGATAGTACCCAGACCCGTCGAAAGCGCCGCGCCGATGTACTTAAGACCCTCGGCGAGACCGTCGGTGCCCGCAGCGGCAGCGTCCGCAGCTGCCGCGAAAGCTCCGGTCAGCGGGAGCATCGTCATAACCAGCATTACGCCGAAGAACGAAGCTACATTCGCAATAACCGCGCGCTTTCTGTTCACGGGCTTCTTGTCGTGCATACGCTTAAGGCTTACAAAAAGGGGCGCCATAATTGCCGCAACCGCAACCAGCGGCATAAGGAAAAGAAATACCGTATTCATAATTTTGTCCTCCAAAAAATCATTTAAATTTCGCTGTCAAGCTTTATTTCAACGGGCTTGAAGTCCGTTCCGCCGCCCTCGTAGAAGCGGCTGAATATCTCGTAGAACTCCAGACGAAGCACCTGAATTCCCACAAGCAAGCCCTCAATACCCATTACGATCGCGTTTCCGATTATATAGACAATGACCGTCTTTGCCGTGACCTCCGCGTCGCCGTTCGCCGTGCCCGCAAGCTGCGATACGACGAGCATAAAGCCCGCGTGAGAAAGAACGAAACCACCCACTCTGAGGTAGGACATCGTGTTCGACAAAAAGCTTATCGCCGACTCGAACAGCTCGATGAAGTTCTCGATTATAAAGTTGCCCACGCTCATCTTCTCCTCGGACTTCTTGCCCGATATGAGATTGGAGAGCGGGTGCTTGAAGAAGATCAATATTACGGGAAGTACTATAAGGCAGATAATATACGGAGCGTTCATAAGCGGAATACCGTACATCAACTGACATACCAGCCCGACAACAAGCGCCGCGTACAGCACTATGCCCGACAGTCCGTTTACCGCGAACAGCGCCTCGCCCTTTTTGCCGCCTCTGAAATTCAGCACCATATTGAAGATCATCGAAATCAGTATCAGAATAATTCCTATTCCCAGCGAGAACAGCAGCACTACCGTCGCCGCCTGAAATATATTCTCGGGTTGCTCGGGAATACCGAGATTTCCGAATAACTTGCAGACGTTGTGCCATATCTCCTCGCGGTGGTAAATCGGCTTGATTATCGTTTCAATGCCGAATACCGAGCCGTAGATGCAGCCGCCCGCCATTGAGAAAAGACCCAATCTCGTCATTATCGGCGCAAGCCCGTTTTTCGTGAGCTTCGTCAGCAGCAGACCCAGCAGCGTTACCACCAGACCCTGACCAACGTCGCCGAACATCAGCCCGAACAGTATCATATAGGTAAACGCAACGTACGGCGTGGGGTCGAACGTTCCGTAGGTCGGCAGTCCGTACATCTTCACGAACATCTCAAACGGTCTTGTGACAGGATTGTTTTTCAGTCTTACGGGTATATCGGGATTAGCCTTGCCCTTTTCGACAGGTATCTCCAGCACCCGTATATCATCCGACGCCTTTTTGAGAGCGCTCTCAAGCTTCTTATATTCGCTCGTCGGACAAAATCCCGAGAACGAGAATTTATTATCCGAAATAAGCACCTTTTTGCGCAGCTCAAAGCAGTCCGCCTTGTATTTCAGCTTGCACATCGCCGCTGTAAACTCGCCCTTCAGCCCGTCCGTAAAATATGCCAGTTCGTGTTCAATTCGCGTCTGCTCCTTTTCCTCGGCTGCGATACGCTCGGCGAGCTTCTTGTCCGCGCCCTGTGCATCGTCCTCCAGATAGCTCGGAAGCACTGTGCGCTCAAAGCAAAGCGAGTTCATCACGGAATCCGCAAACTCTATCAGCGACTTCGGCGCAAGATATATTCCGTAAACGTAATCCGGAGTTTTCTCAAACGGTAAAAAGACAAAGCACTTCGACACATAATACCCAAGCTTTTTTTCGTTCTCTGCGGGAAGTCTGCCTATCCTAAGCTTGACATATTTCAGACCGAACAGATCCTTAAACGGAACGTCCAGTCCTTTCAGGTGCTTAAGATACGCGTCCGTTTCCCTGTGCTCCACCAGCATCTGAGCGACCTGCTCACGCTGCGCGTTTATCTCGTCGTATCGTCTGCTTATGTCCTCAAAATACCGCTCGAACTCCTCGCCCGTTTCATACGGCACATACTTGAAATCGCAGTATTCCGCCTTGATATTCAGATTTACCGCCATATCCCGCACCTTAGCGTACGTTCCGAGATAAGGATTCTGCTCGTTGAGATTCCGCAGAACCGCGCCGCCCGTCGTTATCTGGAACTGCTTGCTGTCGCAGCACTCCGTAAGCGCCGCGTCAAGCTGTTCAAGCGGTCCCTCGACCGATACAAGCGACATTTTCTCAATTGCCATAATCTCACTCCTTATTGTAACGCAAAATGCGCACCGCTTACTACGCTTCGCTCCGTTCGCTAGCCGAGCTGTAGTGCAGACTTTCCGCTTTGGTCGCTGCGCTCCCTCCGCTGCAAGTCTGCACTACAGCTCGCTTGCGCATTTTGCCCTGCTCCCACATTGTGTAGCATTTTGCCAAATGCCAAATATACTTAGAGTATTTTATGTTTAATATTTAACATTTCGCATAAGCTAGATGACCAACATATTCAATATCACCGCGCCGTCAAGCCCGTATCTTATACCCTCGATAAGCGTCTTGATATTTTTCAGCTCAATCTCCAGAAGCTCCGTCAGCGCGAAATACACCACGGACGAGCTTTGCGACAGCCGCAGGGTCTTGTGCAGATAATCCAGACTTATCCGCTCGGTAAGCAGCTCCACCGTTTCGGGAACGTCCGAGCTCAGACGATACCCGATATGATCCAGCTCGGCGGCTATCCTGTTTATATCGCGCTCCGCCGCAAGCCGCTCTATCGCTTCGCCCGAGAACCTATACTTGAACGGCAGCAGCTCGTCCTTTACGCTCTCCGCGTCGTCGCCGAAAAACAGCGTGTACCGGTGTACCGAGACCACATTCTCCATATCGATGCTCCGCAGCACCGCGCGTTTAAGCTCCTTTTTCTCGAACCCTTTAAAGCTTTTTTCGATCATCTTCAGCAGCCGCATATAGTACATCTTGTACAGCCGCCGCTCACAATCGCAAACGTTGAGGGCTCCCGTTTCCGAAGCCGTTATCAGCGGTTCCTTAAGCGCCGAAAAGTACGGCGTGCCCTCCAGCAAATGCAAAGCCTCCGCAAGGCTCTCCGCCATACCCAAAGCCGGCAAGTCCACATTTGAATGTGCCGTCAGGAACATCGGCATTGCCGCGATGTAGGTATCGGGATTTCCGGCAGCCACACACTGTATAGCCGCCAGTATCTGCTCGATCTCCAATTGCATTACGATATATTTGAAGTATTCTTTACTCTCCGTAAAATCAAACCTGTGAAAGCTCTCGAAAATATCAAACACCGACCGCCGCAAAACCGCTTCGAGCTGCCCTCGGTGAACCGTCTGCGGATTTACCGCCGCGAGCGCCTTTCCGTAACGCGACGTCTGCTTAAGATACGCGCACACGTCGGGAACGTTTTCCTTTGCCGCAAGCAACGTGTAATCCTCCGCCGTCAGCGACCGCCCCAGAACCGCGCGCGCCTTTGCGGTAACGGCATTAGACGAAAACGACATATCAACACCCCGTTATTCTGCCAATTATTTCCTTTTTCCAATCCGCCTTATGCGCGTTAAAGCTCTCGTCCAGCTTAGCGCACTGCTCGCCGCGGATCTTTTCCGCCTGCGACAGACGCTCCGTCAGCTTTGTCTCCTGCTCGCGGCAGAACCTCTCCACCTTTGCGCGCTCCTCGGCTACAAGCTTTTCGCGGGACTTTGCCGCCTCCTCGCCGGACTCATCCGACAGACGGCGCTCTTTCTCGATAGCTTTCTCCGCGCGGGCAGCCGCCGCTTTGTCCATTCCGATTATCTGCTGTAAGATCTCCATTCGTTTCTCCTAATCTAAAAGGCTGCGCAATTTCGGCGAGCCGTGCTCCGCTGCACTTCGCTTCGTTCCGCTCTGCACGTTCGCTCGAAAACGCTCCCTACACTGCGCTTCGGTCGCTTTGCTTCGCCCACTGCTTACCTGTTTGTTGTTGAAAGCTTTCCTGACCGCACCACCGAAAGTCAACGAAAACGATATGCTGCACTTTACTGCACATATTTTGCCGCATTGCGTTATACATATTTATAATAGGGTCGTAAAAATTTTGAATACCCTACTATTTTAAATCAAACTTCCCAAATCGTCAACGGTTAAACTACACAAATTTAACACATATTTTACCTCGTTTTTTGGAGAACTGACAAAAAAATAACATTTTGTGTAATATTTAGTGTGATGAAAATCAAGTGATGTTTTTGTGCAAAACTACAAAATTATTTGTTGTATCTTGACGAAATTTTTAAAAAATGATACAATATAATCAAGGTAAGGTTTCTATCACGAAAGGAGTAAACTATGCCGGAATTTGAGCAATACAAAGGAATAATCATTCCCGTAATAGTAGTTGTCGTGGTCATAATTTTTATGTTCGCGGCGGGTTACCGCAAAGCGCCGCCCGATAAGGCGTTCATTATCAGCGGTCTGCGGCGGAAGGCTAAGGTCGTTATCGGTAAGGCTGCGGTAAAGCTGCCGTTCTTCGAGCGCTGCGATACGCTGGAGCTTGCGCTTATGTCGGTCGATGTAAAGACCGCTCAGCCCGTTCCCACAGGCGATTACATCAACATCA
Organism: uncultured Ruminococcus sp.; assembly: GCA_964458395.1. Taxonomy (GTDB): domain Bacteria; phylum Bacillota; class Clostridia; order Oscillospirales; family Ruminococcaceae; genus CAG-115. The sequence goes on along the minus strand of CAYWIP010000043.1, from coordinate 1,084 downwards.
ACGTGGACGCGGTAGTCAACGTGAAAATTTCTCCCGACGCAGACACGATCGCCCGCGCTCAGCAGAACTTCCTCAACAAAAACGTGCAGTACATAACTCAGGTGGCGCGCGAGGTTCTCGAGGGCAATATGCGTGAGATCGTCGGTCAGATGCGGCTCGAGGAAATGGTTTCCAACCGTCAGGCTTTCGCCGACAAGGTAAAGCAGAACGCCGATCCCGATCTGCGCGCAATGGGTCTGGAGATCGTTTCGTTCAACGTGCAGAATTTCGTCGACGACAACGGTATCATCAACGATATGGGTATCGACAACACCATGCAGATCAAGAAAAAGGCGGCTATAAGCAAGGCAGAGGCGGAGCGCGATATCAAGATCGCACAAGCCGAAGCAAACCGCAAGGCAAACGACGCCAAGGTCGACAGCGAAACCGCTATCGCGGAGCGCCAGAACGAGCTTGCGATCAAGCAGGCGGAGCTGAAGCGCGCCGCGGATATCAAGCAGGCGGAAGCGGACGCAGCCTACACTATCCAGCAGGAGGAGCAGCGCAAAACGATCGAGATCACGACCGCGAACGCTAACCTCGCAAAGCAGGAAAAAGAGGTCGAGATCAAGGCAAAAGAAGCCGAGATCAAGGAACGCGCCCTTGAAGCGGACGTAAAAAAGACCGCCGACGCGCAGAAGTACGCGGCTCAGCAGAAAGCGGACGCGGAGCTTTACACCGTTTCGCGCAACGCGGAGGCGCGCAAGTATGAGGATATCCAGAACGCCGAAGCGGAGTTGGAGATCAAGAAGAACGAAGCGGCGGCTATCCTTGTAACGGCGCAGAACGAAGCTGCTGCCGAAAAGGCCCGCGCGGAGGCGGCGCGCTACGCCGCCGAACAGGACGCGGAGGGTATCAGAGCGCGCGGTCTCGCGGAGGCCGAGGCAGTTCGCGCAAAGGCTCTCGCGGAGGCAGAGGGTCTTGACAAGAAAGCGGAAGCTATGAAGAAAATGGAAGAAGCTGCGGTATTGCAGATGTACTTCGAGCAGATGCCCGCTATCGCGGAGGCTATCGCAAAGCCGCTTGAGAACATCGACAAGATCAC
>CAYWIP010000042.1:0-23640 GCA_964458395.1 uncultured Ruminococcus sp. | reverse complement strand
TTTCATCACTGATTTTGGCTTTGTGTTGCATTTACTTTTGCATTTGACGAGCGTTCGTTCCAAATGGATCACCTGTGAAAAACGGAGCCGAATATACCGCCCCGTCATTGCACATATTAAAGCAGCCTTTTTATTCCCGAATACAGCTTTTTATATTCCGACGGAGTGCAGCCGTTAATTTTTTTGAAGACCCTGTTAAAGGTGGTAATGCTGGAAAAACCCGCCCGCATTGCAATGTCGGTAATCGACGCGTCAGCCTCCGAAAGCAGAAGCTGCGCGGCATTTACTCTGCGGCGGTTAAGATGATCCACAAAAGCCGCGCCGGTGTATTTTTTGAACATACGCGAAAAATGGTATGTGCTGTAACCCGCAAACTTAGCCAATTCCTCAAGCGTAATATCGTTCATATAATTGCGGTCTATATACTTTATCACGCGTCCGAATGTATCGGCGTATTTGCCGCCGTCGATAAATCCTGTTTCGGTTTGTCGGTATTCCTTTATATGAGCCAGCAGCGTAAGGAGCTTAATATAAATATATATATCGTTAATATCGCTGTTATTGAAATAAAGCGTATAAATATCCTCTATTATGCGGTTTATTGAATCCCGGAATTCCTTGCCGTAATCGGAATTTATCAGCAGCGGCTCGGTAAAGAGCGAAACGAGATTGGTTAAGGCGGGATTATCCGAAAGCACCTTATTATCGCAAAGTAAAATAATTCTTCTTCCCCGGCGCGCCTTTAAATTGTGCAGCGTTCCCGCGGGAATGATGAGAACGTCGCGTTCGCTCATCGGGTAACTTTTTCCCGAACAGATAACTTCAAATCCGTTTGTAAGCGGCATAATAATTTCCGCGGCGTTATGCCAATGCAAAGGATACTCCTCGTTTTCGTTGTTGTCATACAGCAATATGCTTTGCCCGACGGAATATTTCACATTTTCAAAATCACCGTTCAGATCCGCTGTCATATATTCCCGCCTCCCGATCAAACTCTCTTTTATTCAGTGTATCACACATCGCACGGCAATTGCAATATAGTGAGGCAATATTTTGTAGTTCTGCACAAAAAACATAGCAAATAAAAACAAAATATGACAGATATACAACAAGAAATGATTGGCTGATCAAGTGCTTAAGGTTTATAATTTAATTGAAATATATGTCTAAAGGAGCGGTCATTATGAAAAAATATCTTGATGAAGCATTAAGTGCTTTGGAACGTGCCGAAGCGCTCACCGACGCTATGACGACGGACGAACAGGCAAGCCAGTTAAGGTATGACGCGCCTGCGGTAAAGCGGCTGGGCATTCCCGCGTACAATTGGTGGAACGAGGGGCTTCACGGGCTTGCGCGTTCGGGCGTAGCGACTATGTTCCCGCAGGCGATAGGACTTGCGGCGATGTTCTCGCCCGAGCTTGTCAGACGGGCGGGCGAGATCACCGCCACGGAAGCGCGCGCCAAATACAACGCGTACCGAAAACACGGCGACCGCGACATCTATAAGGGATTGACGCTCTGGGCGCCGAACATCAACATTTTCCGCGACCCGCGCTGGGGCAGAGGTCACGAAACCTACGGCGAGGATCCGTTCCTCACAGCAGAAAACGGCAAGGCGTATGTCGAGGGGCTTCAGGGAAACGGCGAGATTCTGAAAACAGCCGCGTGCGCGAAGCATTTTGCCGTACACAGCGGTCCCGAGGCTATCCGCCACGAATTCAACGCGGAGGTCGCGCCCAAGGATATGGAGGAAACGTATCTCCCCGCCTTTGAGGAGCTTGTGAAAAACGCTCACGTCGAAGGCGTTATGGGCGCGTATAACTGCGTTAACGGAGAAGCTGCGTGTGCGAGCGGCTTTTTAATGAGCAAGCTCCGCGATTGGGGATTCGACGGATATTTCGTTTCGGACTGCTGGGCGATCCGCGATTTTCACGAGCACCACGGACTTACAAGCAATGCAGTGGAATCGGCGGCGCTCGCGCTCACGGCGGGCTGCGATGTGAACTGCGGCTGCACCTATGTAAACATTCTCGCGGCACTGGACAAGGGGTTGATCACAAAAGAGCATATCCGTAACGCCTGCGTTCACCTTATGCGCACAAGAATAAGGCTTGGAATGTTCAACGAAAAAACGGAGTTTGACGATATTCCGTACAGCGTCGTATCCTGCCGCGAACACAAGGATGTTTCACTCGAATGTGCCGAAAAGTCCATGGTTCTGCTGCGCAACAACGGAATTCTTCCGCTTGATGAAAACAAACTGAAAACCGTTGCGGTAATAGGTCCGAACAGCATGAGCCGCACGGCTCTGGAGGCAAATTATTGCGGCACCGCGGACAGATATGTGACGTTTCTCGAGGGTATTCAGAAGCACTTTAACGGGCGCGTTATATTTGCCGAGGGCTGCCACTTGTACAAGGACAGAAGCTCCTCGCTTGCTATGGCGGGCGACAGATACGCCGAAGCGGAAGCCGCTGCCGAAAACGCCGACGCTGTCATTCTCTGCGTGGGTCTTGACGCGACGATCGAGGGCGAGGAGGGCGATACGGGCAACGAGTTCTCATCGGGCGACAAGAACGATCTCCGCCTGCCCGAGAGTCAGCGGATACTAATCAACAGAATAATGAAGCTCGGAAAGCCCGTTGTTATCGTCTGCGCGGCGGGAAGCTCTGTAAACGTCGAATGTGAACCGGACGCGCTTCTTCACGTCTGGTATCCCGGCTCGGAGGGCGGCACGGCGCTCGCGGAGATCCTTTTCGGCGATATTTCGCCCTCGGGAAAGCTTCCCGTTACGTTTTACGAGAGCGCGGAGCTGCTCCCCGAATTCACCAACTACTCAATGAAAAACCGCACCTACCGTTACGCCGAGAGTAACGTGCTGTTCCCGTTCGGGTTCGGGCTGACATACTCGGAGATAGTTTGCACGGATATTCGTTATACCGGCGGCACAGCCGTTGTTTCCGCTGAAAATAAAGGCGGCAGAGCGACGGAGGACGTTATCGAGCTGTATATCAAAGACTATGATGAAAACGCCGTTCCCAATGTCAGCCTTTGCGGATTTAAACGGGTAAAGCTCAGTGCGGGCGAAAAGATATCCGTTGAGATACCCGTGTCCGAAAGAGCGTTCACCGCAGTTGACAAAAACGGCACAAGAAAACGGTTCGGCAGCAGATTTACGCTATACGCGGGAACTTATCAGCCCGACCCGATAAGCGAACGGCTTAGCGGACACAAATGCATAAGCACGGAGATCGTTTTTTCATAAACGAGCTAAACGGCAATATCGTCAAAAACGCTTTGCTTGTTTGCTTTACAAAGTAAAACAGGTCATGAAAAGCCCTCTGAACTTACCGATTCAGAGGGCTTGTTATTTTATAGGATTTGAAATTCAGAAGCACACAGTGCGCCGCGGATGTAACCCGCGGTTAAAAAACTTTTACCGCTTTACAAAATGAACAACTTTCGACGCGAAATCCCCGTCAAGCTTTACAAATATTCCCATATTCATAAGCACATTTCCGCTGAGCACCTCGCCCGTTTCCATATTCTCGTAGCGGGCGTCGGGATCCAGCCCTTTCAGCTTGATACGTCTGCTGCGGTAATTGGGTCTGCCAAGCACCTGAACGAACGTGAAAACCGCCTCGGACTTATCCTTTGCGACGAAAATCCACGCGTCCCACATATTGTCCTCGAAAACGTTTCCTATACGGTATTGATCTCCCGTGCGGATAATGGGATTGTACTTGTTGAACTCCGCGATCTGCGCGGGGATCGCGTCCCTGTCCGCCTGCGGTATCCTCGTCACGTCAAGCTCGTAGCCGAACGTTCCCACCATTGCGACGTTTCCTCTCGTGCTGAACGGCGTTGTACGCCCGACCGTGTGATTCGGACAGTCGGAAACGTGTGCGCCCATTGCGGAGGCGGGGTAACATATCGACGTGCCGTGCTGTATCTTAAGGCGCTCTATAGCGTCGGTATCGTCGGAACACCAGATCTGCGGCGAATAGTAGAGCATACCCGGATCGAAGCGCGCTCCGCCGCCCGAGCAATTCTCGAGAAGAATGTGCGGGTAGTCGGTCGTAAGCCTGTTCATCAGATCGTAAACGCCGAGAACGTATCTATGCCAAAGCTCACGTTGGCGGTTCTTCGGCAGCGAGGTCGAGCCGACCTCCGTAAGCTGACGGTTCATATCCCACTTTATATACTCGATATTCGCGCTGTCGAGAATGTTCTTCATCATACCGTAAACGCAGTCGCGCACTTCCTTGTTGGAATAGTCGAGAACATACTGCTCGCGCGACATCGTCATCTCTCTGCCGCGAACCTGTATCGCCCAATCGGGGTGCTTTTTGTACAGCTCGCTGTCGGGAGAGATCATCTCCGGCTCGAACCATATCCCGAACTTCATACCGAGCTTGTTCACCTCGTCGACAAGATGTTTTAAGCCGCCCTTGAGCTTCTTTTCGTAAACAAACCAGTCGCCGAGCGAGCTGTTGTCCGAGTCTCTGTGACCGAACCAGCCGTCGTCCATAACCAGCATTTCAATTCCGAGCTTTGACGCCTCCTTTGCGATATCAATAAGCTTGTCAGTGTCGAAGCCGAAATAAGTCGCCTCCCAGTTGTTGATGAGTATCGGACGGCGCTTGTCCTTGTATTCGCCGCGGATAAGGTGGTTTCTGTACAAGTCGTGGAAAGTGCGCGACATTTTGCCTATGCCCTCGTCCGAATAGACCATCACGACCTCGGGCGCAGTGAATTCCTCGCCCGGCTCGAGAAGCCAGTTGAAATCGAAGTGGTTAATGCCCATTACGGCTCTCGTGTACTTATTCTGTGTTACCTCCGCCTGCGCGAAAAAGTTTCCGCTGTAAACGAAATTGAAGCCGTAAGCCTCGCCCGTATCCTCGTCCGCGTTGTGGGAAACAAGCGCCATAAACGGGTTATTCTGGTGGGAAGATTCGCCTCTTACCGAATCTATCCCCTGCTTGCCGTGGTGTAGCTTGGAGCGCTCCATAACACGTTCCCTTGCCCAGCTTCCGTTGAGAGTTATCAGGTCGTAGCCGTCGTTGTCGAAATCCACGCACATGGAAAGAACTCTTTGTACGTTAAGAGGAGCGCTGCCTGTGTTTTTCAAACGGACGCTTCTTGCGATGACGTTCAACTCGTTAAATACGGTGAAGATAAGAACCGCTTCAAGACCAGTGTGCCTGTCAATGCAGGTGATCTCAAGAGTTTCCGCCTCGTCCTCGTTGGCGAAGGTCGCGGGTAGCCCTTCGAGAACGGGCTTGCCCTTATACGTCTTATGCGAAACATATCGAAGATCACAGGTAGTCATGCCCTCGTTGTCCATTACCATAAGGCACGGCTCACGGTAATCGCCCGTTCCGTGGCAGGGGTATTCAAAGGCTGTCTGATCCATAAACGTACCCATATCGCGCATATTGGTCTTGGGCGCCCACGGGTTTTCCTCCAGACGGAGAAGATAAGTAAGATCGTCGCCGCTTATTTTCTTTCCGTAATAACCGTGTATCAGATAGCCCTCGTCAATAACGCCGAAAACGTAGCTTGTTTCCTTTGCGTCAAGCTGAAACATTCTGACGTCCTCGGCAAAGGTCACGTTGTCGTTTATCTGCCACGCCCACCTCTTGTATTCCTTATGATAATCGCGAATAATTATGCCCATCGCATATCCGTCCTTTCCGTTTCGTAAATGCATAACGCCCCGGGGTCCTCGGAGCTGTCCCGTTATTTTATTTTACCATTCCGAGACCGTACGGTCAAGATTAAATTGTGAAACTGATGGTTTCAAATTTCTGAAGTACAATACATTTTATCTGGATTTTTATGCAAACAACAGTAAATAAGATATTTCAAAAATCACAACCGAGACTTGACATTCCAATGTAATTGTAATATAATGATTACAAGAGGTGAACGAAATGTCCGTAAAAATGAACAGCTTTATCTATCCGTATACCGAACAGTTGAAAAATCTGCCCGTTTATCTCACGGGCATAGGCGGCAAGGAATATCAGGAGAGCGTAAAGCGCACGGGCGGAATGCCCCGCGAGCAAATACTGTACTGCATAGACGGAAAAGGGTGTCTGAAATACGATAACGAAGCTGTTGATATAGCTTCGGGAGATATTTTTTTTATGCCGCGCGGAAAAGCTCACGAATACTTTCCTTACGAAAACAAGTGGGAGGTGCGCTGGATAGTTTTTGACGGCAGCGGAATTAAGGAACTGATGGAAGAGCTTGGCTTTAAAGAACCGGCGGTAGTCCATACGGACGATCTGTCTGTCTTGCAAAAGCTGTTTGACAAAATTTTCATTACGCTCAAAGCGGACAGGGTCTACGGAAACTATCTCTGCTCCGGACTGACATATCAGTTTATAATGGAGTTTCATCGTCTGTCGCTTGATGTGTCGGTTCCTAACGGAAATATCAAGAACGAAAAGCTTATGTCCGCTCTCAACTACATTGAGGATAATTTGAAAAACGATTTCTCCGTAAGCGAGCTTGCCTCCGTAAGCGGCGTTTCTCAGCAATATCTCGGAAGACTTTTCAGACAAACGATAAACGCTTCTCCCGCCGAATACATTATAAAACGCAGAATAAGAGAAGCAATGCGTCTGCTTTCGGAAACCGATATGCGCATTGCGGATATCTCGCGGGAATGCGGCTTTTCAAGCGCAGGTTATTTCTGCGCCGTTTTCAGGAAGACCGAGGGAATAACTCCAAGCGCGTACAGAAACAGCAATAAATAACCGTGCCTGTTCCGGGAATAATAGAGTCTGAATATCAAACCGTGTAAATGACAATAATACCCACAAGAAAGTGAGGTATGTTAAGATGAAAAGAACACACGGAATGGACGAAAGAAAAATGGAATTGTCTCATTCCGCAAGAGTAAAGCACGAGAATTTTATTCCATTCCGTCTGCGTTTCGATCATATTTCCCGTCATAATCTCCGTTGTACTCGTAAAACACTGGCTGCTCAAAACCTTGAGCAGCCATTTACTTATCGATCGTTAATGCAGTATGTACCGCAAATAAAATCCACGCTCTCCGCCGAAAGCAGCGAATATTTTTCGCGCAGAAATACCTCAAGAACCGCCGCGCATTCACCGACCGAACCTCCCGTGTGGTGTCCGTAAAACCAGTCAACGTCTTTAAGGATCATGTCAATAAGCTTCAAGGTATCGTCGTCAAAACCCGACCTCGGTATCTTCCGATTTCCATTGCGGTAATCATAATGAACGAACGCATCTCCCTTGACGTACAGCCTAAACCTTGTTTCCATAATAAGCCTGTTCACGGCAGCCCAATCGGGAGAGACCGGCGGCAGTTCCTTAGACGGCAAATGTGCGCGGTTGTACTCCGTCTTTTGCCTGTATTCCTCGCGCTCTTTCTCATAGATCTTATTTCTGCGCTTCTTTGTCTCGCGGCTTCTCACAAAAGGCTCTGCGATCAGCGCGGAGGCAACGCCTACACTTATGAAGAACAACACGTCCATACGTCAGTCTTCGAATACCGCTCCCGTGTTGGAAGAAGTTACCATTTTAGCGTAGCGCTTGAGGTAGCCCTCAAACTCGCGCGGGGCTTTGATCCCCTTCTTTTTACGCTCCTCAATAACGGAATCGTCAACGAGCAACTCCACCTTGCGGTTGGGAATGTCGATATGTATCTTGTCGCCGTCTTCGACAAACGCGATAAGACCGCCCTCTGCAGCCTCGGGGGAAACATGACCTATCGCCGCACCTCTTGAAGCGCCGCTGAAACGTCCGTCTGTAATAAGCGCTACCGAGCCGTCCAGACCCTTGCCGACGATAGCCGCCGTGGGAGCGAGCATTTCGGGCATTCCCGGACCGCCCTTGGGTCCCTCGTAGCGGATAACCACAACATCACCCGCTTGTATCTTGCCGCCGAGAATAGCGTCGCAGGCATCTTGTTCGCCATCGAATACGCGCGCTGTTCCCGTGAAGTCCATCATCTCGGGCTTGACCGCGCCCTGCTTGACAACGGAACCGTTCAGCGCGAGATTGCCGCTCAGAATCGCGATACCTCCGTCCTTTCTGATAGGCGAAGCAACCGTGTGAACTATCTCGCCGTCCGCGTCGCGGGCAGCCGCGATACGCTCCTTTTGCGTTCCCGAAACGGTCAGAACGTCCTCGTTGATATGACCGCCCTTTGCAAGCTCCCTGATAACAGTCTGAATACCGCCGACAGCGTTCAGGTCGGTGATAAACACGCTGCTTGCGGGGTTGAGCTTGGCAAGCTGCGGAGTCTTGCGGCTCATATTATCGATATCCTCCAGCTTGATGTCGACCTTAGCTTCGTGAGCGATAGCCAGCAAATGCAGAACGGTATTCGAGGACGCGCCGATAGCCATATCGGTAGCCAGAGCGTTCTCCATGTTCTTCTTGGTGAGGATGTCGGACGGACGGATATTCTGCTTTACAAGCTCGACAACACGCTCTCCGCTCTCCTTTGCCAGACGGCGGCGCGCAGAATTTACGGCAGGCTCCGTACCCGCGGTCGGGAGCGCCAGACCGATAGCCTCGGTAAGGCAGTTCATTGAATTCGCGGTGTACATACCCGAGCAGGAGCCGCAGGTCGGGCAGGCGTTGTTCTCATAGTCCTTGATGACCTCGTCGCCTATCTCGCCGTTAGTGTACTGACCTATCGCTTCGTAGATCTCGGAATAGCCCACGCGTTTGCCCTGAACGCAGCCGGGGTTCATAGGACCGCCGCTAACGAAAATAGCAGGCAGGTTCATTCTCGCCGCCGCCATTACCATTCCGGGAACGATCTTGTCGCAGTTCGGGATAAACACAACGCCGTCCAGCGGATGCGCCGTCAGCATTACCTCGATACTGTCCGCAATAAGCTCGCGGCTCGCCAGCGAATAGCGCATACCCTTGTGATTCATAGCCAGACCGTCGCAAACGCCTATCGTGAAAAACTCAAACGGCACGCCGCCCGCGTTTCTGATACCGTCCTTGACGTACTTGGAAATCTCGTGGAGGTGCTGATGTCCGGGAACGTAATCGCTCGCCGCGCAAACCACCGCGATAAACGGGCGGTTCATCTCGCTGTCCGTAACGCCCAGCGACTTCAATACTGCTCTGTGTGGGGTTTTTTCAACGCCCGCTTTAATCAAATCGGATCTCATTTCTTTTCTCCTTATTTAAAAAAATTTCAAAATCTTGTTAGTCTGCTCCGCTTCGCTTTGCTGCGCTCTGCAACCTAGTCAAGACCGGTCTCCCTACGCTTCGCTCCGGTCGACACTTTTTGAAATTTCTGCGTCGACATAACATTGCGCTTTGTAAAATATTGATTTCTGCATTAACCTTTAAACAGCATGGCAGCGCCGATTATTCCGGCGTCGTTGCCAAGACTGCAAATTACTATTTCCGTGTTCTTCGCGGAATTTTTGGAGTATATCTGCTCCGCGACCGCCGCTCTCAGCGGAACGAGCAACGTATCGCCCTCGTTGCACACTCCGCCGCCGATACATAGGATATCGGGCTGGAAAATATTGATAGCGTTAGCGATTCCGCACGACAGATACTTTATATACTGCTCGGTGACAGCCTTACCCACCGGATCGCCCTGCTTCATAGCATTGTACGCGGTGCGCGCGCTGACCTTGCCGTCCTGTCTTATCATATGCGTTAATATAGAATCGGGATTAAGCTCCGAAGCCTGCGCGGTCATACGAACCAGACCCGTAGCCGACGAATACGCCTCAAAGCAGCCATTTCGTCCGCAGGTACACGGCAGCCCGTCCATAACAATGACCGTATGTCCCAGTTCTCCGCCGGCGAAATTCGCGCCGCGGTAAATTTTACCGTCAATGACAATACCCGAGCCAACGCCCGTGCCGAGCGTAATAACGACTGCGCTGTTGCTGCCCTTTGCCGCTCCCGCGACAAACTCGCCGAACGCAGCGGCGTTCGCGTCGTTTTCGAGGTAAACGCTTACTCCGAATTCCTTTTGAACGTCGTCACGCAGCGGGACGTTCAGAAATCCCAGATTGTTGGAATATTCCACAACGCCGCTTGCGCTGTTGCAGGTTCCGGGGCAGCCGATACCGATAGAATGAGCTTCTTCGGGCTTTATCCCCGCCTCCTCGCAAGCCTTGCGTATCGCGTTCTTGATCTCGCCGAGAACGACCTCGTAGGCTGCCGGAGAATCTCCCCCGTTCGGATTTGTTTTTGTCTTAGAGCGCGCTATAATGCCGCAATTGTCGTCGACAACGCCGCAGGCAATGTTCGTGCCGCCAACGTCAACGCCTATGTAGTAAGCCATACGGACACCTCCCGAAATTCGTCAGATAATGTCGGACAAAATAACCTCGCATTTGCCTGATATCGTGAACCCGCCGCTTCCCGCCGGAACGAAGAAGCTGTCACCCTTGACCGCCTCCGTCTTTCCGTCCTCGGAAACGATCTCCGCGTTTCCGTCAAGGAACAACAGCGACTTGAACGATTTTTCGTCCGCGTTCAGCTTCATAGCGCCGTCGACCTCAAGCTTGTTGACGTTAAAGTACTCACAGGAGCGCAGCAGGGTCTTAACGCCGCCCTCTACCTTTTCGGGAGCGCCCTGCGCGGTCGTCGGGTATTTCGGGGGAATTCTGTCCGTAACCTCGACCGCCTTGTCAATATGGAGCTGACGGGGCTTTCCGTCCGCGCCGACTCTGCCGTAATCGTAAATGCGGTAGGTGGTGTTGGAGTTTTGCTGTATCTCCGCGATAAGGATACCCTTGCCTATCGCGTGGAGCGTTCCGCTCTCAATGAAGAACACGTCGCCCTTATGTACGGGAACGTTGTTTGTGACCTCGAGAAGCGTGTTGTTTTTAATGCGCTCGGCGAATTCCTCCTTGCCAATCTCGTGCTTGAAGCCGTACAGCAGCTCCGCGCCCTCGTTACAGTCGACGATATACCACATCTCGGTCTTGCCGTACTCGCCCTCGACCTTGAGCGCGTATTCGTTGGACGGATGTACCTGCACGGAAAGATTGTCTTTCGCATCTATCAGCTTTATGAGTATCGGGAAATACTCAAAGCGTTCGCAGTTCGTTCCGAGGACGCCCTTTCCCTTTGCGTCGATAAACTCCGACAACGATTTTCCGTCAAACTCGCCGCCCTCGATAACGCTCTGTCCGTCCTTATGGCAGGACAGCTCCCAGCTCTCGGCGATCTTGTCCGAATCCATTTTCTTTCCGTACTCCTCGCGAAGTCGGTTTCCGCCCCAGAGATAGTCCTTGCAGGGCGCGATCAGCTTTAAAATGCTCATTTGTAAGTTTCCTTTCTATGTACATATTACTTAATAGCCCAGTTTTTCGTTAACTAAAATTACCTTAATTCTGTCGGGAACGCGCTGGTGCGCAAGCGTTACATACGAGCAGCAGATGCGTGCCGAGTTGCGGCAGTGCATACACTCTCCCGTTTTCGCGCACGGTGTATCGCAGTTAAGGCGGACAGTGTTCTTGGGCGCGGCGATCTTCTCCACGCGCTCCTTTGCCTCGGCAAGATCCTTGACGATCTTGTTCAAGCCCGCGACGATAATGACCTGCTTCGGTCCGTAAATCATCGCCGAAACACGGTTCCCTTTGCCGTCGACGTTGTACAGCTCACCGTCCTCGGTTATCGCGTTGGAGCTTGCCAGAAACTTATCCGAAACGAACGCCTTGCGCAGTATCTCCTCCACCTCCTCGGGGGTCTTGCCCGCCGAGCGGTCAAGATACGCCCCGCCGAACTCGTTCTGCAAAAAATCGATGACGCCGCTCTCCTTTAACGTCATTGAGCCGCCCGAGGTTATCAGCTTATCGTTCTTTACAAGGTCGCCGATAATGTGGTAAAGCTCCGTGCGGCGCTCGGCAAAGTAAGGTTTCATACGGTTTCTTTGCAGATTGTCCATTACCTTTTGAATTCTCTCGTCCATAAAATCCTCCCGCAGTTAAAATTTATTCCAGTCCGGCTCTCTGGCGAACAGAGATAACAGATGTTTCAGCGACCTTGAACGCGCCGTCGTCGGTGTACTCACCATAAGGAACATAAAATTCCCCTGGGTTCACGCCGTACTCGACAGAATTGAGCAGCGCCGCTTTTTTGCTTCTGTAAAGACTTTCCGTAAGATTGGTTTCGGCAATGTCGATCAATTGGTTAAATAACGTGTCGAGCATTGAGGTATCAAGCTCGCGGAAATTCTGATTGATCGTTTCCGACAGAAGATCGCCGACGATATTGAAGCGGTAGGACTCGCCCTCCTGGAAATCCGCTTTCATCATAAGCCGATAAACCGACTCCGCCGTCAGCATTCTGGTGCCCGCGTTGAAAGTTTCAACCTCCAAGCCGTCCTTTACAATTAGGGTATTCTGAATATTATACTCGATGTTGCCGAATGAGGTAACAATATCGTTGAAGCTGCGTCTGTCCAGCTTGATATAGCAGTCGCACCTCACGCCGAAAATATTTTCAAGCGCGGTGATAACACCCTCGCCGCCCTGTGCGGCGTAGATGTTTGACAGCGTTCTCTCGTCTTTCTCAATGCTTATCCCCACGGGCATCGGAATGAATACCAGTCTGCTGTCCACCGCATTATAGGTGACCATAACAAACAGGTCGGGGTTGTCCGATTCTCCCTCCGAGAGCATTGTTACTAGATTAAAGTTATACTCCGCCGTCGGCTTGAAGTCTTTGGTAAGCTCCCCGTTTTTGTTGAGATCGACCTGATCCGTATTCTCGGGGAACAGATACCACCTGAACGCCATAATTGCCATAACGACAAAAACAGCCGTGATACCGAAAGCCAACAGGTAGATATACCAGTTACTTTTTCTGTGAACTGTCATAAATTTCCAATTTTCCTTTCTTTAGAAACAAATTTTTATTTTTAACAAAACACTATTGATTTTTTTTCAAAACGGTAATATAATGTAATAGTGTGCCGTATCTGCGACACTACATATAGTATAACACATTTATTCGAAAATTTCAAGCAATAGAGGTAAACATATGAATAATTTTTATTGGAGGACCTGGGCGGAGATAAATCTTGACGTTTTAAAGGAAAATATCGCGAAAATAGGCGAATTATCACGCGGCAAGGAGATCATCGCGGTCGTAAAGGCGAACGCGTACGGACACGGCGACGTTCAATGTGCCAAAGCGCTGAACAAGTGCGGGATAAGGCATTTCGCGGTTTCCAATTTATGGGAAGCTCAGCGGCTGTCCGAGGGAGAGGTCGAGGGGGACATACTGATTTTCGGCTACTGCGACATTCCGCTTATTATGGATAATCTTTCCAAAAACTACATTTTTACGGTAGGTGACGTTGATTACGCGGAAAAATTATCCGAGGCTGCGCTGGGAAAAAAAGTAAGAATTCCCGTACACATTAAAATAGATACCGGAATGAGCCGGGTCGGAATAACCACCGAGGAGCAGCTTCAACAAATTCTGGAACAGAAAGGTCTGGATTGTCGCGCGGGATACACTCATTTCGCGGTCGCGGACAGCCTTAACGCAGAGGATATGGAATTCACCGAGCTTCAGCAGCGGAAAATAATCGATATGTGCCGCGATCACGGATTGAAAACCCATTCCCAGAACAGCGGAGGAATTATCTATCACGGCGATTTCGAGGGCGATTTCGTCCGCGCGGGTATTGTAATGTACGGTCAGAAGCCCGACCCGCGTTTCTCTCTGCCCGACGGAATACGCCCGATCTTTCAGTTGAAAACGGTAGTCAGCCAACTGAAAACCATCCACGCGGGCGATACCGTAAGCTACGGCAGAACGTTCACCGCCGAACGCGACACCAAGCTTGCGCTGGTTGCGTGCGGCTATGCTGACGGCTTCAACAGACGGCTCTCAGGCGGCTGGAACGTTCAGATAAACGGACAGTCCGCCCCAATCTGCGGCAGAATTTGCATGGATCAGACCCTTATCGACGTGACGGAGATACCCGACGTCAAGGTAGGCGACGTCGTTACTATATACTCGAACGCGCCCGAGGGCGGCTGCTCGATAGAAGCGGCGGCAGAGCAAATCGGCACGATCAACTACGAGCTGCTGTGCGCTATCGGAACGCGCGTCCCCCGTATCTACATCGAGGACGGCAAGGAGACCGAGATCCAGCGATACATATAACTTAATAACTTAATATTTATAATAACGGGCAGCAAGAACTCTTGCCGCCCGTATTTTGCCGCTTAATAGCTAAGCTCGCTTCTCGCGAAGTACTCATAAATTCCCTGCGCGATAGCCTCCGCCATTTTGTCCTGATTGCTTGAGTTCGCCATGGCAAGGCACTCGTCTCTGTTGGAAACAAATCCCATTTCCACCAGAACCGACGGAAAACTCTGCTCGAGCGTATACCAATAATAGCTGTACTTTGCGCCGCGGCTGCTGTCTCTTCCGCCCTGTATGCTGCTGATGACCTCGGAGAGATTATCGTTGATACCCTTTGCGAGAGTCTGCGACCATGGCGTGAAGTAATAGACCTCGGTGCCGTGCGCCGTTTCGTTATCCACACTGTTGCAATGGATCGACAGGAACATATCCGCGTTGTACCCATTCGCGCGTCTCGGACGATCGCGGTCGTGAATATACTCCGACTCGGTCTGCAAACGGATAACATTCGCGCCCATATCGGCCAGCACCTGCTCGAGCTTCTTGGTGACGGCAATGGTTATCGACTGCTCTGTAACCTCTCCGATAGCTCCGGGGTCGAGCTTGCCCTCCTCGTTGATACCGTGACCGGGACTGATAACGATCGTCTTTCCCGAAAGCGTAGGCGTGGGAACGGAGAACTTCAGCAACAGATCCTTTGTGCCGTCATCGTTGTCCTCGTAATGCGCGCTTACGCCGCTGTAAATTCCCGCCTGCGTAAGCGTCAACTTCATGCGGAACTTAGGCACGTCGTTCTCGGTGACGGTTTCCCACTCGCCCGCGCTGAACAATGCACAGGAGTTGAAGTCGGGTAGTTTGGTAACGCTGGTGACGTTATCAAACGTGATATAGATGTACTGCGCGTTGAAGCTGTTTACGCCGAACGCACCCTCGTATCCCTGCACAAAGGTCTGCGAGGTGGTAACGTTAAAGCTTGTTCTGTAGTCGAGGGTAAGCTTCATGTAGCTCTTTCCGCCCGCGTTGCCTATCTCGTCAACGGTAAGCGCATTGTAGCCCAATCCCGTATCGCTGAACGTTTTAACGTAATCGGAACGGTAACGCTTTCCGGAGGTCGTTGTTATATAACCGTCTGAGGTATCTCTGTAATAATCGAGAGTGCCGCCCGGCATCTGCGAGAACATCGGCGACGGGATATGTCCCGTAGTCTTCGCGTCAAGAACGTCTGTGAAGTCGTTATAAACCTGGACATAAGTCACCTCGTCGTCCTCGGTGTAGATCGGGTCGATTCGTCCGACTACCTCTCCCGTGCCGAGCGTCGACTGATCCGGAACAAGTTCGACGCCGATGTCCGTCTTGGGAGGCTCGGGCTTTGCCGCAACAGTAACCGTACCGCCATACATCGGTTCACTGTAAATGCCATAAGACGCATAGTAATTTATCTCGCCGAGGTACTGTTCCTGCCCGATAATTCCGTCGGGAACGGTGTAGTAGCCTACATATCTCGAATACGAGCCTGCCGCTTCGACATAGCCCTCGGAGGTTCCCATTTCGGAAAGCTGAACTGTCGTGCCGTTTATCGTCGCGGAAACGGACGAGCCGCTGTATGCTGTCGCAACAAGAGAGATCGTCGTTCCGCCCTCAACGCGGATATCCGCATCGGATTCAACGGAGGTCATAACGTCGATCTTGCGCTCGATTGCGTAATCGTACTCCTTGCCCTTATGCTTGATCGTGAAGTAGTTCATTCCGACCTCGAGATCACGGGGCAGATAGAAGTTTCCGTAATCGTTCAGAATGAGCTTGCTGTCGTCAAGGTATACGTCAAAATTCGGGTCGAACGTACCCATAAACTTAACGGTCGGCTCATAGGTCAGGAAGTTTGTGTACTGCGGAGAGATCATTTCCAGATCATCAAAAAGCGTATCCTGATCTATATTATCGTTAAAATATTTCTGTAAGGTGGTGCGGCTGCCGAGAACGTCATTTTGCAGCGCCGACAGCGAATTGAACGCGCTGCCGCCGAGCTTGTCCATATCCTCCATTTTCGCGAGCTGGCGAAGAAGCTGATCCTCCGCCCAATAATCGCCTATACGCTCGTTGAGGTGGCAGACATATGTCTTGACGCCGTTGTTTTGCGCAAGATCGTTCCACCAGCCTACGACCTTTTCAAAGTTCAGATTATAGTCCTCGGTAGAACCGTAAGCCTTTACGAGAACGAAATCGGGATAGCCGCTTTCAACGTACTTCTTGGTATCGCAGTGTCCGTCGTACAGTGCCTGAATATTGTCCGCGGTATCCGAGCCCGCCTCGTTGGAGGAGGAATTCGCCCACATATCCTCGATCATCACGCCGAACGCGGTCGAGTTGCTGGTCTTGTGAACCGCCTCGCTGAGCGTGCGGAAAATATATTGATTGGTTTCGTAAAGCCAGTTTTCATAACCGATACCAGAACCCGAGCGGAGATATTCCGCGTACATTTCGGAGTTGTCGGTGGTATAATAATTCGTGAGGAGAATGCCCTCGCAGCTGTACTTCATGGCGAATTTATGCGCCGCCGCCGAGAAGCCCTCTTTAAGTCCGCCGCCCTCCGACGTCACCATGTCTATCAGCGAGCCTGCGTCCAATGTTAGGTACGCGCTCATATTCGCGCTGTGAGCGCCGTCTATCGCAGCATTGAGCACATCGCGGCTCTCGGAATTAAGCTCCAGATTGTAGAAGCCGTCCTCCCCGTTCGTCGAATTGATGATAACCGCGTTCATTCCGTAGCCGCGTATCTCATCGTATATATCGGAAAGACCGTCGCCGTCCGTTTCAAAATCAACGCCCGGAGTAACGACTACCGCTCTCATATCGTTCTGTAAATGTATCGCGCTGTCAGGATTGGCAGGAGGCGCGGATGTCTGCGGCGAATCGACGCCGCTTGTTGTGTTGTCGTCCTCAACCAGTCCGCCCATGCTCTCCGCCGCTTCAGCAAAAGCCGCTCCGGTCAGCAGACCGGCCGCCATAACCGCAGATAAAAAACCTTTTAAAAATTTTTTCATAATGATTTCCCCATTTATTTATGTAGTTTTTTTATGTTTGATTCATTGCCGACTTCAGATCGGAAATCTCCTGCTCGACCTGCGATCTCACGCCGCTTTCCGGCTCGAATACGCATCCGTATCTGAACAGGCATATCCCGCCGTAGGAGGTTTGCTCAAACGATTCCAGAAATTGCCTTTTCAAAATTGCGCGGTCAGTTATCCACTCGTCCCTGCCCGAGCCCGCCCATTGATCCTCCGCGCCGAATTTCGCGGCGGTAAGCCCGACGATAAGCGGAATATTCCCTTTCGCGGCGAGATTATTCCAATTTCTTACACAGTCCGCGAACGGCTGTGAGGAATTGTCAAATCCAAAATAGATCTGCGGCATAATGTAGTCGATATAGCCGCTGCTTTTGCACCATTTTTCAACGTCGGCGTACATCTGGTTGTAGTTATTGGACATATTTCCCTGACAGCTCACGCCGAATACTGCACTTGAATTCGCCGTCTTTACGGTACTGTACAGCGCGCTCACCAGCTTATCGCAGTTGGCGCGCCGAAAATCCGAAAGATAATCAAAGCCGCTGTTGCCGAACGCTTCCGCATCAAACGACGAATCGGTCGTCGGATAGAAATAATCGTCGATATGCAGACCATCAACGTCATAGTTCGCGACGATCTCCGCAGCCGACTTCGTGATAAGGTCAATCGCCTCGCCGTACGCGGGATTAAGGTAATAGTACGAGCCGACCTTTACAAGCTGACGTTCGCTGCCCGCCCAATCGTAGATCGGGTAGCCGCTTTCGCGCCCGATATCCGCAGCGGAGCACATTCTCAGCGGGTTTATCCACGCCTGGAACGACAAATTCCGCTTGTGCGCCTCCTCAATCATTATAGGAAGCGGGTCGTAACTTCCGGACATATATTTCGTTCTCGGAAAGTAATCCGAATTGTAATAAGCGTCGCCGTGGGAACGCACATGAACATACACCGTGTTTATCCCCAGCGCCGCGCAATTGTCGTAAGCCTCGGAGATCTCGCTCCTGAACGCGCTTTCCGTTCCGCTTGACATATTCATAATGTCGAGGTAGGATATCCACATACCCTTTACCTCTCCATAATTTAAAGCGTGATAATCGTTGTTTCCCGACGGCTCGGGCGGAACCGGTTCGGGCTCGCTCGAAGCCGAAGACGGTCGTGTGCTGCTTGACGCGGGAAACGTTGATGCAGCCGTAGAGGTTGAGGTCGCCGTTGAGGACGGCACGCTTTCCGATTCAAGCGGCGGCTCGACATATCCCGACTGCCCGTTATCCGATGAAACGGGCGCGGGAGGATTGGCGGAGCTTCCCGATGTGCCCGACGATTCGCTTTCGGAAACGGGCGGCTCAACATAACCGCCGCTTCCGGAGCTTTCCGGATATTCGGGTACAGAAGAACTGCCCTCCGACGAATTATCGGAAGAAACGGAATTGTCCGAGTTGCCCGAATTATCCGCGGATGAGCTTTCGGGCGGGGAAACCGCTGTTGACGTGCTTGATGAAGAGTGTACCGAGGAGGCTGACAAAGAGCTTGAAGAGCTGCTTAAAGTGGATTGTGCGCCGCCGACGTCAATTATATTTATATCGTGATTTTCGGAGCTTTGTTCCCCCTCCGTTGAGCACCCCGCAAACACGCAAAGCGCTGCAGCAACGGACAAAGCGGCATAAAATTTATTTTTCATTTTTATGTTCCCCAAAAAATATCTTATCTTATAATCATAAATATTATAACATAACCGTTCCGCAAAGTCAAGCGGTTTTACGGTATATTTACGCAGAAAAGCGGTTTTTTCGCCAAAATTTCACAAACCGTTTTATTTGCAAATATTGTCGAAATAAATGAATATTTTTTACGAAACGGCAGACAATACTGTCAGCAGAATTTTACTTCTGCAAGATCAAATCTTGGAGGAATTTATATATGAAGGCAACGGGAATTGTCCGCAGAATTGATGATCTGGGGCGTATCGTTATTCCAAAGGAGATTCGCAGAACCATGCGGATACGAGAGGGCGATCCTCTGGAAATATACACCAGCCCCGACGGGGAGGTCATTTTCAAAAAATACTCTCCCGTCGGCGAGATAAGCAGCACCGCGTCACAGTATGTCGATGTTTTGTCAAAGGTAGGCGGTCTGCCCGCAGTGATTTGTGACAGAGATCACGTTATCGCTGTATCGGGCATGAGCAAGAAAGAGATAATCGAGCGCCGCGTTTCCGGTTCGCTCGAGGATCTGATAGAGCAGCGCAAGAGCTACGTTTTCAAAAACGGCGAACAAAAGCGCCTTAATCCGATCGAGGGCGTTGACAGATACGCAATCGCCTGCTCGCCGATACTTGCCTCGGGCGACGTGAACGGCGCGGTTATCATGCTCAGCGGCGACAGCGGAAATGACACCGCGACCGCGGAGCAGTCGGCGCTGGTTCAGGCGGCGGCAATGTATTTCGGCAAGCAGATGGAAGAATAAAACCGCGGGGTGTGCGCATATCGTACACCTCGAAGCTTTTTAGCTTGACAATTTTTGCGAAATAGTCTATAATATTTTTATAAACACTCATTTGATAATAAGGAGCAAAAAATGATCTTATCGGACAAGACAATATCGGAAATGCTCAAAAACGGCAAGCTCACGATCAAGCCGCTCGAGCCCGGGCAGATTCAGCCCGCAAGCGTGGATATCCGTCTGGGGAACACATTCTGCATAGTCGAGGATTCCCCGACGGGCATTATTACATTAGACCGCGAAATAAGCTGCAAGACCATTCAAACGGATACATATCTTCTGCTGCCGGGGCAGTTCGTTCTGGCGACTACGGTGGAATATTTCGAGCTTCCCGACGATTTGACCGCGTTTGTTGAGGGGCGAAGCTCGCTGGGCAGAATGGGGCTGTTTATCCAGAACGCGGGCTGGGTCGACCCCGGATTCAAGGGAGAGATAACGCTTGAGCTATACAACGCGAACCGCTGCGCTATCGAGCTTAAAGCGGGCCGCAGGGTCGGTCAGCTCGTTTTCGCGAAAACGGACTTTCCCGTTCTTAATCCTTACCGCGGGAAATATCAAGGTCAAACGGGCGCGACCGCGTCAAAGGTATTTGCGGACGACGATATCCGCTGAGCGCTTTAAATTATACGGCTGCCGTGATAGCTTATGGCAGCTTTTTTTATTCGGCGGTATCGTTCCGAAGCAAAAACCGTCACCAAATCCCGCGGCAATACATAAAATCTATCAGCGGCAAATATGCCGCAAACTATTAAGAAAGGATCGATATTATGGATATGATCAGATCTCCCAAGCGTGTCGGGTACGCTTTTGTGCCTATGCAGCGCATGGAGAAGGTTTACGCTCCGAATAAGGCGATGAGAGCGGGAACGATCTTCCCCGAGCTTAACATTACCCTTGACGAGTATGAGAGGGGGCTGTACAATGGGAAATAATATGAACCGCCGCCCCATGATGAACGACCGTATGCGCAGTAACAACACGCAGAATGTTCAGAACACATCCCGCAACAGCAATAACACCGACGCGACCTGCGAGGAGCTTATGCGCGCGATAATGGAGGCGGACTTCTTCGCGCAGGATCTGAAGCTCTACCTTGACACTCACCCCGACGACACCAGAGCCGTTGAAATGTTCCGCGAAGCGGTAAATCAGTCTAAAGCCTGCAAGGCGGCATTCGAGGATTCGTTCTATCCCCTGACAGCAAGCAGCGCGGGTATGGACGGTGCATGGGACTGGCCCGAGGGCGTATGGCCTCCGTTTAACTAAGGAATGAGGTGAAATTATGTTTATATTTGAGAAAAGAACCCAGATCCCCGTATGCATAAAGAACAGAAACCCGCACCTCGCGAGCATTATCCTTTCGCAGTACGGCGGACTATACTCCAAAAAGTTATAAAAGGGAGCGCCGAAACGCTCCCTTACGTATTACCCTTCCTCGATCTGCTTGAGGCATCTGCGGATAGCCTCGCGGTCCTTGTCGTTGTCCGCGTCGTCCATCATATCGCGGAGATGCTCGATCATACCGAAGCGCGCATCGTCGCTGCTGTATCTACCGCGGCTTTCGCGTCTGCCGGAGTAACCGCCGTCGCGGCTGTAGTGACCGTGCACATAGTGCTGACCGCGATTGGCGTAGCTGCTCTCGCTGCCGTAGCTGCCGTAGCCGCCGTTCGCGGAGTACTCGCCCGCCTCGCTGTAGCCGCCGTTCTCCAGCATTTCGATCTTGTAGATGTTCTTTATGCTGTCGGTCAGCTTGTAGACGTGCTCGAGATTAGTCGCGTTGATCGTCTTTTCACGCGCGATCTTGTCAAGCTCCGCGCAAAGGCTCTCGCGAAGGTCGTCCAACGTTTTCATATTCATGTGATTTTCTCCTTTCTGCGATTATGTAGCCGGGGCAGCGGGAGCGGCGGGAGCCGTTCCGTTAATGCTCGCCAGATCGTTGACGGGACAGGGCGCGGCATTGCCCAGAAGCCTGAACGAGCCGCCCGTGCCGTTTGTCACGACGACCGTCGAATAGCGCGTCCGGGTACGGATACCGCAGGCGGTGATCGGCGCGCAGCAGCGGCTTGTCAGCGGATAGAGCTCCGTTCCCGCGCCTATGGTCACGACGACGGGCGCGTTTATCGTTGTGGTATCGGGGATAGCCTGCGCTATGACGATACAGTACTTTTCGCCGTTGTTATTGCCCGCGGGCAGATCAACGACCAGATTTCCGCCCGTGAAGGTCACGGACTGACTGATCACAAGTCTGTCGCAGAGCTTGCATACAGATTTACATGCCATTTTGTTCCTCCTGATGATCAGGGGCGACTGCCGCCGCCCCGAAGTTCACGGCCGAGCCGGATCGTTAAGCGCAGTAGCCGCACCCGGAATTGCCGCCGCAGCCGCCGAAGTTGACCGTACCGCAGCAGTTAGTGGGGAAGGTCACGGGAGTGGGCGGCTGAACGATATACGCGGCGGTCGGGCACTCCGCGCCCGTTTTGCGCAGGATATCCGCCTTATTCGCGTCCATAGCCGCCATAAGAACGGCGTTCTGGTTGGACTGCGAAGCGGCGAGACGGAGCGCCTGATTTTCGCTCTGGAGCGCAGAGATCTTATCCTGACACAGATAGTCGAGGATAGCGCGCGTACCCGCGTTCTGGCTGTCGATGATGTCGCGCGTGTTGCTGTGCATGGTGTTCTGCAGATCGCAGGTGTTCTTCGCCATGTTGTAGTTCACGCCGTCGATAGCACGCTCTGTATTGGCTGACCCTGTCGGGAGCCGCGCCCGGATTTCCGTAATACGGCTGCTGATAACCGCCGCTGTAATAACCGTTGTTATAGTCCATTTATCATTTCCTCCGTTCCCAGTAGTAGATCGGTACCTCGCTGCCGCTGTTCCATGTGTCCTGATACTCGCCGTCAATGACTGTCACGACGTGCCCCGAGCACGCGAGAACATACGTTCCGCGGGGGTTGTCCGCGCAGAAATCGCTCACGGAGTAATCCTCGGGAAGATACTCGGGAATGGAATTCCGCCGAAAGCCCCTGCGTTTGAGATACGCGCCCCATACGGAGTTCGCGCTCGGCATATCGCACATCTTCAAGCCCTGTATACAAAGGTCTATATAGGTGACCTCCCACGGCTGATCGAGCGCCAGTGAAACAGCCCTGACGGTGCAGTCTCCGACCGACTTCCCGCAAGGGTTGATATTGCGTTTTCTAAAATAACGATCGGACATAAGCTCACCGCCTTTTCCGTTTTTTATAATTTCATTATAAAGCAAAAAGAGGATCTCCAACGTGTTGGAAATCCTCTGAAAATCGTTTGCTACTCGGTTAGGAAACGTTAATAAAACGTTTAAAAATCGGCTTTGATTCGTTTGATTTTCTCTTTGACAGACCTCGACAATGAAACGGTCTTGCTTTCGCTCCAGTGATTTTCAAGCGAGATTTGCAAATTCGTTCTGTACCTTGCTTTTTCATTGAAAAAGGTCAATTCATCGGGAGTGAAATTACACATTTCACGGAACATATCCAACTCGGGCTTTGTCAGCTCATAGATCTTCATTGTTCTGTCACCTCATAAGCTGATTGACCCGAGTATGAACCTCAAGGCGTCTCATTTCTTCACATCAACAATAAATCCGTCAAAGCCCTTAGCTTTTGCTTCCTTAAGGTAATTCTCGGCGTTCTGCCTGCTCCTGAACGCACCGATCTGAACACGGTAGAGGCTATCCTTTTCGGAAGCGGCGGGCGCTGTTATGTATCCCTTGACCTTATTGCGGAACCAATTCATATCCTTTCCGAACTTGGAAAGCCAGTTCTCGGGATCGCCGTGATTGGACGCGTAGCCGCGCGCGGCAGCCTCCTTGTGGGAGATCACGTTATCGAGCTTTATCATCGGGAATTGCTTCATAAGCTCCGCGCAAACCTGCGCCATAAGATCAAATGCACG
>CAYWIP010000041.1:0-23863 GCA_964458395.1 uncultured Ruminococcus sp. | reverse complement strand
TTTTCTTTGTTTTATGCGGCTCAATTTTTGACTTGATTTCCGGCTCTGTTTATGTTATTATAATTACAGTACATCGTATTTCAACCGCATATCTTGTTACCCAACTATCAATCGCCTGACCACATCTTTGACCATAGACAGCTCCGGAGCACACGGAAACAACGGATACAAGACCCCCGAAGGCGATTTGCTGTGTAGCGGAAACGGCTATAAAAAGCCATTTGTGGCGGAGAGGACTTTTCCAGCTCTCTTTGGGAGCTTGGAGCTGACGATCAGACGATAAAGGTCGCCCTCGGGTATGTAGTTTACGGTCTGAGTGCCGCCGTTGGTGGGGGTGAGCGTTTTCCTCACCCCTTTGCACTTCTCTCGGATAGCTTCTTGTGGTTTTTTATATCCGAGAAGTACAGCGCATTGTGTTGCAGGGAAGTACTCCTTCCCGTCGATCAACATAACCCCAAGCTCGCCGAACTCGGTGCTGCTGAAAACCTTTAATTCGTTTATGATAACCTCCCTTGATATTTGTGGATTTCAATCATAGCGTGTGTTAATGCGGGAACATGCACTACAAGTTCGTCAAATTTTGCGCAGTTTTCGCTAGTATTGGAAAGCAGCTTCATTTGCTTTTCAAGTATTTCTTGATTTGTTTTTTGCTCCGCAGCTTCCACCTGCGAAGCGTTTTCTTTGTCCGCGTTCCAAATGGCTTCTGCCAGCTCGTTGATCTTCTCATCTTCGGCATGCTCCGTCAAGAGCGGCGGAAAACACGTTTTTTTCTCCTCGTTTTCCATGCAGCTAAGTGCTATTGCAAGCTCGATAAGCTCTTTCGCGCTGCCATTAATCGTTATTTTCATAAAAAATCCTCCTGTTATCTTGAAATTTCTCCCACCTTGTGATATAATGTAGGTGGATTACTATGCTTTTCAATACCCCTCGGGGGGTACAACTATATTATAATCCGTATAACTTAATTTGCCAAGAGGAGAATCCGCACTTCTTAAATTACGGTGTTTTTCACAAAGGATTGGAGGTTTTTTGTGACTATTTCACAGCATATATTTTCGATTTTGACAGAGAAAAAGCTAAAACAAAAGGATTTAGCCGAATATGTTGGAATTTCCACTTCGGCAATATCAGACTGGAAAAAAAAGAACACAAACCCATCAGCCGAAAATCTATCCGCAATTGCGGATTTTTTAAATGTATCTTTAAGATTTTTACTTACTGGTGAAGAGAGAATTGAAAGCATTAAACTTTCAGACGATATAAAAGAACTGATTTCGTATTACAACACTTTAGATGAACGTTCAAAAGGTAAAATATTAGGCAAAGCCGAAACCCTCGCCGAGCTGACCGCCGAGCGAGCAGCCAAAGAACGAGCGGCTGAACAGCCCAAGAAGGCGGTACAGATCACCGCCCCCGCTGCCGATGAGCAGCCGAAACCCGAGGACGACGAACCGGAACAGCCGCTTATAAAAATAATGCATAGCTTCTATAAGGTCTCGGCAGAACGCGGCTTTGATCTGTCAGGTGACGAGGATTGGGAAGAGATCGAGATACCCGACACTCGCGAAGCCCGTAAAGCCGACTATGCCCTAACGATCCAAGGCGATAGTATGGAGCCGATCTACTACGACGGCGACATGGTACTGGTAAAAAAACAGGATACCATAGATGTAGGGCAGATTGGGATTTTCGTTTTGGACGGCGCCGGATATATAAAAAAATATAATAAAGACCGCTTGATTTCGCTTAATGAAGAATACGATGATATACTGCTGAAAGATTATAGCGACTGCCGCTGTGACGGCAGGGTTATTGGCAGAGTATAATACAAGCCCGATCTACTGAAAAGATCGGGCATTTTCTTGCATAAAAGCGAAATGAGCGGCTAAAATAACGCTCAAAAAAATATATTCTAATAGGTATAAAAAATTGCACAAATTTTCAACATGAGTTAATAACTTACGCTTACATTTTTCGGTCAACGAAGTACTTCGCTAACACCTTCCTTTTTGTTCGCCGAGTTCATTGCTAAAATATGGATAAAATGTTAATAAAAGTAAGCAAATTTCAATAGTCCATTTTCTCTTAAAACGCACCATTAAGCCATTTAAACAATTTTAAAAAGCCCTAAAACGCTTTTTTAAAAATTCCGTCAAGCACTTTACTCTGCGAAAGAAATAACAAAAAAATGCCCGAAAAGTTTTGACAAGCCTCTCGGGCGACCCTTTTATGAAATTTCAAAATCGTGCAGTAGAAATTCGCACGGTTGAGCCAAAAATTTCAGATTTTTTTCGGCTTTTTTCGGCTTATTTTACTTTTTGTGTTTTCCTTGTCAAATAACATCGCCCGATATCTCCATAACAGGTATATCTGTTTTCGTAGTAAAACAGAAGCATCTTCGCATGAGAATGGATTTTGTCAATATTTCAATGAGGGATTAGAGCGGTAAACATTGGGGAAATATCCCGGGTCGGTCAATTGACGTTCGGAACCGAAACAATATCTCGGAAGAAAGCGGACTCCCTCGGAATATTTATTATGTCAATTAAGTGATTTTTTTGTCAATTAAGTGCTATATCTTGAAAATGCGCGGCGATTATGCTATAATTAAAATAATTCCGTACAGAAGACGGTATAACCAAAACACCAAAGAAAGAGGGCACGATATGAAAATCCAAAAGACAGTTAAAGGTAAGCTGCTTGTGCGAATTTTATCGGTAGTTATTATCGGTATTATTGCAATCGGCATTGTAGGCAGCGTTATGAACCTGCGCAGCACTCAATCAACGCTTGAAACCACTCTCTCGGAGCTTGCCCTTCAGACGAGCGTACGCCTGGAGAACCGCTTGTGGCGTTATGTCGCGATTGTCAAGGAAATAGGTATGGATCCGCGTATGGGCGATGATTACACCGTAGAACAAAAGCTGGAGCTTCTGCAGGAGAGAGCCGACGTCTACGGCTTCTCCGAACGCGGTTATATTGACAAGGACGGTTGGGGATACGAAACTCTTGACGACGTGATCGATTACAGAACCGACCATTGCTACATAAAAGGTATGGGCAACGAGGAATTTGTGTTTGGTCCGCAGGACGTTGGCGGCAGACCGATCATATATTTTTGCGCTCCCATTAAAAAGGGCGGGTACAATAACGGCGAGCTTATCGGCGTTGTTTATTTCGGTATCGACAGTTCTATGCTTAACGACATTATTGATGAGATCCATGTAGGTCAGTCGGGCAGAACCTACATTATGGATGAAAACGGTACATATATCGCGTGTATGGATCAGAAATACGTTGACGAGGGAATGAACAACGTCAATCATACTCACAAGGATAACGCGGAGTTTGATTGCCGCAGCGAGCTTGAAAAGCAGGCGATTTCAATAACAGACGCCGACAGCGCTGTATTCGGAAAAGTCAGCGGCGGCGGTATTGACAGATATCTTGCTTACTCTCGGATCGGCGGTACCGACGGGTGGGTGATCGGAGTTACGACCGAGAGCAGCGAGTGGATCGAACAAACCACGGTTGCTAACGTTATTACGGTTATTTTAGATATTGTTGTTATTGCTGTCACGGTTATGATCTGTATTGTCACCGCGAACGGCATAGCAAATCCGATCAAGAAAACGGTTAAGGTTATGAACGCTCTGGCTTCGGGCAACCTTAATGTCAGCGTAGAACACACTTCCGATGATGAAACGGGTCAGCTTGCGGATTCGATCAACCGCACAATAGTTTCGCTGAACGGTTATACGGGCGAAATTTCGCGGCTTTGCGAACAGCTTGCGAGCGGCGACTTTAACATTCACCGGCAGATCGAGTTCAACGGCGATTTCGTGAGCATAATTGATGCGCTGGATCACCTTGCGTACAGACTTTCGGATACTATGCAGCAGATCGATATTTCCGCCGCGAACGTTAATCAAGGCGCTGCGCAGATCTCAAACGGAGCTACGTCTCTTGCGTCGGGAACCACAGAGCAGGCTTCTTCCATTCAAGAGCTTGCAAGCATTATCATAACGCTTAAAGATAAGGTCGACACTAACGCAAAAAGCGCGGAAGAAGCTAACCAAAAGGCAAATCAGGCGGGCGAAAAGATGTCGCTTTCCAACAAGCATATGAATGAAATGGTTGTCGCGATGAACAACATTTCCGATAAATCGAACGAGATCTCGAACATTATCAAGACGATCGAGGACATTGCGTTCCAGACCAACATTCTCGCGCTTAACGCCGCTATCGAGGCTGCGAGAGCGGGTACAGCGGGCAAGGGGTTTGCAGTTGTTGCGGACGAGGTAAGAAACCTTGCGTCCAAGTCGGCAGAGGCTGCCACCGATACGACCGAACTCATTCAGCAAACCATTGAAGCGGTTGAAAGCGGTTCGCATATTGTTGAAGAAACCGCGGAGGCGCTTAACTCATCCGTTGACGTTACAAATCAGACAATTCAACTGATAAACGACATCTGGACGGCCTCTACCGAGCAGGCGGTGATGATCGAGCAAGTGAACATGGGCGTAGACCAGATTTCGTCTGTTGTTCAGACCAACTCGGCAACTGCCGAGCAGTCCGCAGCTTCCTCCGAGGAACTCAACGGTCAGGCGACCGCGCTTCAGAACCTTACAAGCAAATTTATCCTTAAAAAAAGATAAGAGCCGGTTTGCGAGTGACCGAGGGTACGTTTTCGGCGGACGTTATCGAATATTGACTTTTTTAGAGAATTGTGGTATTATTACGGTAATACCACAATTCGTTTATAAGGAGCGTTTTATGTTTGAAATTAAGGACAAATTTTATCTTGACGGCGAGCCGTTTCAGATCATTTCGGGATCGATACACTACTTCCGCACCGTCCCCGAGTATTGGCGCGACAGACTGGAGAAGCTCGTCAATATGGGCTGCAATACCGTTGAAACGTATATCCCGTGGAATTTTCACGAGCCGAAGCGCGGGGAATTTCTTTGGGAGGGTATGCGCGATATTCGTCGATTTATCGAGACTGCGCATGAGCTTGGGCTGTATATGATAATCCGTCCGTCGCCGTATATCTGCGCGGAATGGGAATTCGGCGGGCTGCCCGCGTGGCTGCTCGCGGACAGGAATATGCGGCTGCGCTGCTCGTACAAGCCGTATCTTGACGCGGTTTACGAGTATTACCGCGAGCTTATGCCGAGGCTCGCTCCTTATCAGATAGACAGGGGCGGAAATATCATTTTAATGCAGCTCGAGAACGAATACGGTTACTACGGGAACGATACGGCTTATCCGGAGTTTCTTCGCGACACTATGCGGGAATTCGGTATAACCGTGCCGTTCGTTACCTCGGACGGTCCTTGGAGCGAGGTGATCTTCAAGTCGGGAATGGTCGGGGGCGCGCTGCCTACGGGAAACTTCGGGTCATCGGCGGAATGGCAGTTCGGGCAGATGAGGAAGTTTATCGGCGATGACAAGCCGCTTATGTGCATGGAGTTCTGGAACGGGTGGTTTGACGCATGGGGCGAGGAGCATCACACGACTGCTCCCGAAAAGGCTGCCGAGGAACTTGACGAGCTTTTAAAGCGCGGGAGCGTCAACTTTTATATGTTCGAGGGCGGCACGAACTTCGGGTTTATGAACGGGCGAAACTGCGGAAGCAAGACCGCCGACGTTACCTCCTACGACTACGACGCGCCGCTCACCGAGGACGGGAGAATTACCGAAAAGTACGAGCGTTTCAAGGAAGTTATATCGAAGTACCGCAGCTTTGAGCCGATATCTCTTACGATGGAAATTCGGCACAAGGGGTACGGGGAGATCGCCTGCTCGGGGAGCGTTGATCTGTTCTCGGTCATTGAAAAAATTTCTGCACCCGTGAAGTCCGCTTATCCGCTTTCAATGGAGGAGATCGGGCAGAATTACGGGTATATTCTGTATCGGCTTCGCGTTGGAGAAAACGAGAAAATAACGGGAATGTGGCTTGAAAACGCCGCCGACAGGGTGATGTGCTTTTGTGACGGGGAACGGCTTTTCGACGTTGAGGGCGACGAACTTCACCTAAAATACGAGCCGGAAAATGCAGTCTCTGGCGGAGTGATAGATCTGCTTTGCGAGAATATCGGGCGCGAGAATTTCGGCACGAATCTTGAAGATCAGCGCAAGGGGATCCTCGGTGGAGTGAAGATCAACGACCGCCGCTGCTTCGGCTATGAGATCTTTCCGCTGCCGCTGGACGGGGAGCAGCTCTCAAAGCTCGATTTCGACGGGGAACAACGCGAGGGTGTTCCCGCGTTTTACAGATTTGATTTTAACGTTGACGAGGCGGGCGACACGTTCCTTGACACGGAGGGCTTCGGGCGCGGGTGCGCGTTTGTGAACGGGTTCAATCTCGGACGGTTCTGGGAGATAGGTCCGCAGAAGCGGCTGTATATCCCCGCTCCGCTGCTTAAAAAGGGCGCGAACACTATTGTCCTGTTCGAGAACACGGGAAAGGCAGCGGAGAAAATATCGCTTTCAGACAAGTCTTTGCTTGGATAAAAAGCGCCTGTATACCCGTATAAAAACGACCGCAGCGTCCGCTATCTGTTTTTTCGGGGTGACAAATGTCACCCCGAAAATATATCAAAAGTCACTTGCCGCCGGGCTTAAAAAATGTTATACTGATATACGGAAAGGCGGTAGAGCAATGAAAGAATTTCTCAGTGTACAAAATCTTGTAAAAAATTACGGCGACTTCTGCGCGGTGGACGGTCTGAGCTTTTCGGTCGGCGAACGCGAGATATTCGGACTTCTCGGACCCAACGGAGCCGGAAAATCCACCACAATGAACGTTATAACATCGCTTTGCGATTTTGGAAAGGGCAGCGTTAAGGTGGACGGAATGGATATCGTCAGGGAAAAGGAAAGGGTGCGGCGCGTTATCGGAATGGTGCCGCAGGAAATAGCGCTGTATCCGTTTCTGAACGCGGAGGAAAACGTAAAATTTTTCGCTTCATTATACGGCTTAAAGGGCAGGGAACTTAACTCGGCGGTGCGCGAGGCGCTCGAATTCGTAGGACTTTCCGACCGCGCGAAAATGAAGCCTAAAAAGATGTCGGGCGGTATGAAGAGGCGCTTGAATATTGCGTGCGGAATAGCCCACCGTCCCAAGCTGATAATAATGGACGAACCTACGGTAGGCGTTGACGCTCAGTCGCGGGAGCATATCCTCGGCTCGATAAAGACGCTTCGCGAGCGCGGCGCGACGGTAATTTACACGTCGCATTACATGAACGAGGTCGAGGATATCTGCGACAGGATAGCGATAATCGACCACGGAAAATTTGTCGCGTGCGGTACGGAGCAGGAGCTTATCTCGACGGTAAGCGACAGCAAGGCGCTTAAAATATCAACAGAGATAAAATCGGATTTCCCCGTAAATGATATGATATCCGAGCTGTCCAAGCTCCCCGACGTGAAAAAGGCGCGTATCGGCGACGGCGAAATTATCCTCGAAATTAACGCGTCGTGTAAGGACTTCACGCTTTTTATCGGGCATATCCAAAAGCGCGGATTGCCGATATGCGGCATAACCTCCGAGTCCATGAACCTTGAGGACGTGTTTATTGCCCTTACGGGCAGAGAACTGAGGTGAGCGCGGTGTTTCAAATAATTTTAAACGAAGTACGCTCCTGCTTCCGCAGCGGCACCACGTTGTTTTTCAGTATTCTGTTCCCGAGCCTCTGCACGTTTTTTCTGGGTACTCTGCTTGAAAGCATTGAGGTCTCGGACAGCGTCGTGGGCGAGTTAAATCTCGCGTACTGCATTGAGGACGCGGGATATTCCGCGGACGCTTTCGAGGAATTTATACTCGCGCTTGACGAGGATAACGTCGTCAGCGCCGAGAAAATAACTGCAAACGAGCTTGAGAGCGCCGCCGAAAAATATTCAGCCGCCGTGAAATTAAACGGCTCGGAGATAACGATATACAATGGCACGAACGCTGTGCAGAACCGCACGGTAAAGGCTCTCATAGACGGCTACAATCAGACCGCCGCGGCATATATGTCGGTCGCGGAAACAAATCCGCAGTCCCTTATGGGTATAGAGCTGTCGGAGGATAATTACGTTCAGCCGCACGATTTCGGCAGAACGCGCACAATGATGGACTATTACGCGGTCGCGATGACTGTGGTTATCGTGTTTTTCGGCTCGTGTATTGCGGGCGCGTCGTCGTACAGCGATGAATACGCCAACAGCACCATACTCCGTCTGAACTCCGCACCGATAAGCAAAACTATGGTCTACTTCGGAAAAGTACTCGGCTATCTGCCGCTTGTGCTTGTGCAGGTCGGTACGGTAATGATAGTCAGCACTCTGTTTTTCGGCGCACATTATTGCGCAACTCCCGGAGGAAATCTGCTGCTTTTTGTAATGTTCGTGTGCTCGTCATTGGCATTATTGGCAGTGGGCGTGCTGCTCAATCTTTTCTTACCTAAAATGCAGCCGTGGGCGGTTCTTATGCCGGTGCTCTGGGTAATGCTCTTCTTTTCGGGAGTGTTCGAGATGAACATAAAGATCGAGGGAGTTACCGATTATTTGCCGTCGCGGATAATTCTTGACGCGGCGTTCGATCTTACGGTTTTTTCAAGATTTGATAAGGCGGTAAGCGTTACGGTATGGTCGCTCGTAATATTCGCGGTGCTGATAGCCCTCGGCTGTATCAAGGTAAATTCAAGGAGAAAGAACGCATGAGAAAAATTATTTTGATATTCAAAAACAGCATTCTCCGGAACAGGCTTGCGATAGCTCTCGCGATAGCTGCCGCCGTGCTTATGAGCTTTATCTTCTACGGAAAAATAAACGCCGAAGCCGTAGTTTATACGGAGGATTCGGTAAGCGTCGGCATTGTCGACGGCGATAACAGCACGCTTTCGGAGAAACTCGGAACATATTTCACGGATTCCCTCGGAATGGAGGTAATTCCCGATAATTACGAAAAATTATCCACCCGCTTGATTGATCGGCAAATTTCTGCTATAATAGAAGTACCGCGGGGATTTGAAAGCTCGGCGATAAGCGGCGAGCCTCAAAAGCTCGAAATAACTACCCTCGACGACTACGAGAATTCCGCCTTTATCGAGGCGTATATCAACTCGTATATGCGCGGAGTTTCGGTGATATCGCAGGCAGCGGACGGTAGCGAAGAGTCGTTCACGAAAATGCTCTCCTCGCAGAAATCGCCGAACACGGTAACGCTCGCAGAAACGAACTCACAGACAGACAAACGCGTGCAAACCACCGACGCTTATAATCTGTCGGTCGGCTTTATGCTGATGATGATCTCGGGGATCACCGTTTTCATGTCCAATCAGATACTCGTCGACAGGCAGCTCGGCACATATGACCGAATGAAATGCTCGTCGCTGAAATCCTCGGAATATGTTATCGGAATAAGCCTGTTCGGAGTGGTGTGCTGCACGGCGGCAAATCTGCTGTTCAATCTGTTTGCGTATTCGGTGTGCGGGGATATACCCGTGCCGTTCGGGATATCGTTCTGGGCGACCGAGCTGTTTATGGTTTTTTCGGTAGGGCTTGCAATGCTGTTCTCGCTGCTGGTGAACGATCAACGTTCTCTTATGACCATTGGCGTAGGCTACGCGACTATCGGCAGTATGCTGGGCGGCGCGTGGTTCCCGATAAAGATAAATATGGGATTT
Source organism: uncultured Ruminococcus sp. (assembly GCA_964458395.1). Lineage (GTDB taxonomy): Bacteria > Bacillota > Clostridia > Oscillospirales > Ruminococcaceae > CAG-115. The sequence continues at coordinate 14,183 of CAYWIP010000041.1, read as the reverse complement.
GTCGGCAGCATAGCGAAGATCTTCCCGCAGTACTGGCTTATGGACTTATTGAGAAAATACCCCGATGATCCAAACTTTAATGTATTGCCGAATATCTGCATACTAGCGCTTTCGGCGGTGCTGGTGTATCTGGTTTCCGCGGTGATTTTCACAAGGAAGAACACTTGAAATGAACAAAAACGCGCTTTATTTAACCTTTAAGACCGCTGCGTTGGCGGCGGTCGCCGCAAAAAATATCACGGCGAATGCGGACGGCTTTGCGGTCGTTTCCGCGCTCGCCTTTTGCTGTTTGTTCGTGACGGACTACCTGATAAACAGGCTCTGCCCAAAAAGGAACATACGGTCGGTGTGCGCTCCGATAGGTATCGCGGGGTGCATATTGTGCGACGCGGAGGAATACTTTCCGCTGCTGATAATGCTCATCTTCGAGTTTGCCGACTATTTTGACGCAAAGGAATATTTTTACGGTATCTCGGCTTCGGCGGCGGTGCTTGCGGCGCTTATCTTCACGCCCGATCGCTACGCGCTTGTCGTTGCGGCAATTCTGACGGCGGCGGAGATATTCGCGCGTATCGCCGTTGAGCGCGTGGAATATTTCCGGGAGTTATCCGAAAATCAGCGCAAAACCATCTCCGCTCAAAACGACAGAATAAACAAGCTGCAAGCGTGGTCGCAATCGCTCCGCGAAACTGCCGCGCTGGAGGAACGCAGCCGTTTTTCAACGCGAATTCATGACAAATTAGGTCACGGCATATCGGGCAGCATAATTCTTCTGGAGGGCGCGAAGTTAAATCTGAAAACAAACCCGGAGCAAGCCGAAAAGTCGCTCGGCACGGCAATCGAAAACCTTCGCGGAAGCGTTGACAGCATACGCGAGGCGCTTCACGAGGAACGCCCGAAGCGCGGCACGGCAAGCGCCGCCGAGTTAAAAGAGCTGCTGGAGCGCTTTACGCTGAATTACGAAATAAAAACGGATTTTTCGGCAGAGGGCGAGATCGAAAAAATATCCGCTCCCGTATGGAATTGTCTTAAAGACAATCTGGTCGAGGCGCTGACGAATACCGTAAAACATTCCGACGCAAGTAAATTCTCGCTGAAAATACGCGTTTACGAAAAAATGATACGCGCGGAATTTTCCGACAACGGCAGCGGCGGGAGCGGCTTCTCCATGGGAATGGGACTTGAGGGGATAGAGGACAGAGTAACGGTCTGCGGCGGAAAATGCCTTTTCCAATGCGGAGTGACGGGCTTTAAAATAATAAATGTTTTTCGGGGTGAATTATGATAAAGGTACTGATTGCCGACGACGATATTATAGTGCGCGAGGGCTTGAAGCTGATCATTTCCTCGCAGGAGGATATGCGCGTATGCGGAGAGGCGGAAAACGGAAAAACGGCTCTGGAGCTTGCGCGGGAGCTTCGCCCCGACGTCGCGCTGCTGGATATCCGTATGCCCGAATGCGACGGGATTACGGCAGCGGAAAATATGCTTGCCGAGGGTTTGTGCGCGCCGCTGCTGCTTACGACGTTCGACGAGGAAGATTTTATTCTCCGCGCGCTGAAAAGCGAGATATGCGGCTATATTCTCAAAAATTCTCCCGCCGAAAGAATTATCGGCGCGATTCGCGCGGTAAAAGCGGGCGGAACGGTGTTTCAGGAGGACATTTTGAGATATGTTCGCGAGAAGATAACTCCGACAAGCGGCGGCGAGCTGTTCTCGGATCTGACCCCGCGCGAGACAGAGGTCGTGAGGCTTATTTCCGAGGGGCTGTCCAATCAGCAGATCGCCGAAAGGCTGTTTCTCTCACACGGCACGGTGCGCAACCATATCAGCACGATACTCGAAAAAACAGGTCTGGAACACCGCACGCAGATCGCCGTGGCGTGGCTGAAAAACAAATAACGAAAACCGCAGCGTAATACACCGCTGCGGTTCGTTTTTCGGATAAGTCGGTGTTTATAAACTATTTGTGAAAATAAAGTAAAATTTTTAAAAAAGTACTTAACAAGTTCGGAAAAATATGCTATAATAAATAATGTATGTATTATGGACAAGAGGTAAAATATGGATTGGAAATTTATGTCAGACGATGTCGACAGCATTTCGCTTCACGACTGCGATATTTCGGAGTATATTTTCGGCGGGGATATCGCGCTGATATTCAATGACGGCTTTGACGTTGCCGCGCCTAATCCTCTGAACGCAACGGGGCGGCACAAGCGCACGGGTAAATCCGCCGTCTTGCTGAAAAACGGTAAGTTTATCTCGGCGGAATATCCGTCCTACGAGGATAAAAACGGAGATACCGTTCCCGCAAGGGAGATCGCTCAAAGCGAGCTTTCGGCGCATGAATTAGAGGTGTTCGGTATTGATGGTTACGAAAACGGCGTTCTGACGCTGGCGTGTTATGATTGGAGCCCGACCGGCGGAAGAACCGCGTTTTGCAGATTAAAGCTGTCCTGTGACGAGCTGCTGTTCTGCTGGAACGAGTTCACCGATGACGCGTGGTTTCAGGAAGAATAAGGGGATAATATGACAAAGGAAAAAATTAAGACCGCGTTTCTTAAATGCCTGCCGATGCTTATCGTATTGGTATCGACCGGGCTGTTTATGTTCGCGATAAAATTCGTTATCGGCGTTTTTTACGAGCCGAAGGACACGGTATACGTCAAGGAATACGGCGAGGAAAAATTCACCGTGATACAGTGCTATCAAACGCCCGCGAGCCATTACTATCTGCTTCCCGGAGATTTCGTTTACGACGAAAGCAAATACAAAAGCGTAGCCTCGGAGCACGACCGCGTGCATATGACGGACGAGCCGCTTGCGATATTCACGCTGAACGAAACGCCGCTCAACATGGACAACACCACCGTGAAAACGCTCTTTACGGGAAACGGGCTGAACGCTTATCAGTTCGGCGAGTTTGTGATATATCGGCTTGAGGGCGAGTACGGAGTGTTCGCGCCGCTGAGGGAATTCAAGGAGTCGGCGACCAAGCGCAAAAACGACCTGTACGTTGTCCGTCAGCTTATGAAAAAGGAACGCTGGAAGGAGTTCGACCTGCCTAGCTGGGAGACCGAAGAGGAGTTCCTTGAAAAGCTGGAAAGGATAGAATTGCATCTTGATTCGGAGTATGAGGATTAACGATGAAGATAATTAACGATATTACCGACTTTATTTTCGTTTCGGACGAGCCGCGCAAAGCCGACCTGATAATCGCGGTGGGCGGAAGTTATCCGCAGATACCCGAAAAGGCGGCGGAGCTGTATCAAAAGGGCTTCGCGCCGTATGTGCTGACTACCGGGAGATTTACGCATAATCTTGGGCATTTCCGCGGAGTGAGCGACAAAACCGATATCTACAATAAGCCGTATGTCACCGAGTGCGATTTTTACCGCGACGTGCTGACAAGAAACGGTGTTCCCGAATCGGCGATAATACGCGAGGACAAGTCCGAATATACACGGGCGAACGCGGAGCTATCACGCGCTATGGCTGACGAAAAAGGACTGAAATCCGACACGGTTCTGGTGGTGTGCAAATCGTTCCACGCGCGGAGATGTCAGATGTTTTTTCAGTCGGCATTCGACAAAAGCGAGGTGCTGATGATACCCGCCGATATACGCACGGGTGAGAGCAGGGATGACTGGTTCCAGTCGGAAAAGGGAATACAGCGCATTCTCGGCGAGGTAAAGCGCTGCGGAGAGCAAGTGAATACGGACGATATAACGTGCTTCATCTGACCGGAATTCAAGGAGGAGTTTTAATATGATAAACCAAACTGGCTTTGTGGGAATGTCCGATACGATACCAAGCGCATTCGAGCCGAAAACCGACGAGAGGGATCTTAGGTTTGAGGAACTGCTTTTGGAAAAGACGTTCCCGTCTTGCGAGAAAGCACTCGGAATAATCTCGGACAGGCTTGGGAGCGTATATAATATTGATCTGCTCACAGATGTCACGGAGCATATCATAAAGACGGCAATGTCCCTCGGCGAGGACGGCAGGAGCATTTGGGACATAGTATTGCAGCTTGAAGAAAGCGCGGACCCGAGGCTTTTGGACGAAAATATTGACGCGGATTTTGACGATACCGCGGGATTGAACAGCGTTGCGGGACTTTTGGCGCGGTTCTGGAAGAAAAAGGAACTGTTGGAGGAAAACGGTACCGTTTTTTTGTATCCCCGCAATCATAACGCGATTGATAACCAAGCCGCTTTCGAGCTGGCTGCTCTGCTTAAAAATAAGGATCAAAAGCTTATTGCGGAGGTTTACGAATGATATGTCCGCTTTGCTGATTTAACGGAGGTTTAAATTTGGAAAATCAAGATATGAATAAAATACGCAATTTCTGTATAATCGCGCATATAGATCACGGGAAATCCACGCTCGCAGACAGAATTCTCGAGCAGACGGAGACCGTCGCCAAGCGCGATATGGAGGAGCAGCTTCTCGACAATATGGACATCGAGCGTGAGCGCGGGATTACCATAAAGGCGCGCGCGGTGCGTCTTAAATACAAGGCGGACGACGGCGGGGAATATGTCTTTAACCTTATCGACACGCCCGGTCACGTCGACTTTAATTACGAGGTCTCGCGTTCGCTGGTGGCTTGCGAGGGCGCTATTCTGATAGTCGACGCTTCTCAGGGAATTGAGGCGCAGACCCTGGCGAATACTTATCTTGCGGTGGAGAACGATCTGGAGGTCGTTCCCGTCGTCAACAAGATAGATTTGCCCAGCGCTCACCCCAAGGAGGTCAAGGAGGAGATCGAGAACGTTATCGGTATCGAGGCAATGGACGCGCCCGAGATCTCCGCAAAAATGGGGATAAACATTCACGCGGTAATGGAGGAGATAGTTCACAAAATACCCGCTCCGAAAGGCGACTCCTCGGCTCCGCTGAAAGCACTTATATTCGACAGCTACTACGATTCGTACAAGGGCGTTATCGTTTACGTGCGCGTTAAAGAGGGCAGCATAAAGGCGGGCGATAAAATCCGCATGATGGCTTCGGGCGCAGAATTCACCACCGTCGAGGTCGGCTACATGGGCGCTACCGAGCTTGTTCCGTGTTCGGAATTAAAGGCGGGCGAGGTCGGCTATATCGCGGCTTCGATAAAGTCGATCGGCGACACCAAGGTAGGCGATACCGTCACCAACGCGGCAAATCCTGCCGCCGAGCCGCTTTCGGGCTACCGCGACGTTAACCCCATGGTGTTCAGCGGTATTTACCCCGCGGACGGCGCGAAATATCCCGACCTCCGCGACGCTTTGGATAAGCTGCAATTGAACGACGCGTCGCTCTCGTTCGAGCCGGAAAGCTCCGTAGCGCTGGGCTTCGGATTCCGCTGCGGATTTCTGGGGCTGCTGCATATGGACGTGGTTCAGGAGCGTATCGAGCGCGAATACGATCTTGATATAATCACCACCGCGCCCTCGGTAGTGTACAAAATAGAGCTTACGGACGGCGAAGTGAAAATGATAGACAATCCGTTCAACTACCCCGACACCACCCTGATAAAGCAGGCATACGAGCCTATGGTGAACGCACACGTTTACGCGCCGTCCGACTATGTGGGCAATATTATGGAGCTTTGCCAGAACCGGCGCGGAGTGTTCAAGGATATGCAGTATATCGACGCGAACCGCGTTGATCTTCACTATGAACTGCCGCTCAACGAGATAGTCTATGACTTTTTTGACGCGCTGAAATCGCGCACGCGCGGCTACGCGAGCTACGACTACGAGATGATAGGCTTCGCGCCGTCGAAGCTCGTCAAGCTTGATATAATGCTGAACGGCGAGATCATAGACGCGCTGTCGTTTATCGTCCACGCGGACAAGGCTTACGAGCGTGCGCGCAAAATGGCGGAGAAGCTGAAGGAGCATATTCCGCGGCAGTTGTTCGAGATACCGATACAGGCGTGCGTTGGCGGAAAGATAATCGCGCGCGAAACGATCAAGGCGCTGCGCAAGGACGTTCTCGCGAAGTGCTACGGCGGCGATATCACGCGTAAGAAAAAGCTCCTCGAAAAGCAAAAGGAGGGCAAAAAGCGTATGCGTCGGTTCGGTACGGTAGAGGTGCCGCAGGAGGCGTTTATGGCGGTGCTGAAGTTGGACGATGAGTAATCTCGGGTTGTATATCCACGTTCCGTTCTGCCGAAAAAAATGCCCGTACTGCGATTTTTACTCGGTCGGATTTCGGGAGGACACGGCGGAGCAATACGCGGACGCGGTGATACGGAATCTGCGTTATTATGACGGGGAATACGACACGGTTTATTTCGGCGGCGGAACTCCGATTTTATTAGCGCGGCATATCCCGCGGATACTCGCCGAGTGCAAAATCGCGGCAAACGCCGAAATAACCGTTGAGTGCAATCCTTGCGAAATGGACAGAGAAACGCTTGCGGTGCTGTTCGATTCGGGAGTGAACCGCCTTTCGGTCGGGGTGCAGTCGGCGGTCGATTCGGAGCTTCAATCGCTTGGAAGAACTCACACTTACGGGCAAGCGGAGCAAGCGATTTTGATTGCCCGCGAGGTCGGTTTCGACGATATCTCCGCCGATATTATGCTCGGAGTTCCCGAACAGAATTTAAACTCCCTGTCGTACACGATAAACCGCCTTTGCGCGCTCCCGATAACGCACGTTTCCGCGTATCTGCTGAAGATAGAGCCGAACACCGTTTTCGGGAAAAAGCCGCCCATTCTCCCCGACGAGGACGCGAGCGCGGAACTGTATCTGTCGGCGGTGAAAATGCTGACGGAGAACGGCTTCGGGCAATACGAGATAAGCAACTTCGCAAGGCGCGGAATGACGAGCCGTCACAATCTCAAATACTGGCGGCGGGAGGAATACCTCGGGATAGGCGCGGCGGCACACTCTTTCTGCAAGGGAAAGCGCTTCGCTGTTGCGCGAAATCTGCGCGAATTTATTGAAAGTCCGCGTCAGATCGAAGTCGTTACCGACGATTCTCCGGACGAAACGGAAGAGAAGATAATGCTCGGTCTGCGGCTGTCCGAGGGTATTCCAAAAGAGCTTTGGGAGCGCGTTGAAGACGGCTTGCCGCTTATCCCGAAGCGGTATTACACAATCGAAAATGAACGCTTATCGCTGACGGCGGAGGGTTTTCTCGTGTCGAACGAGATAATTTCAACGCTGCTGGCGCATTTGGAGGAATTATGAAAACGCTTTGTGAAATTATCAAGGAACAGGTCGGGGCGAATTACCTCAACCTCGAAACCGCGATAAAGACCTACGACCGAAACGCGCTTGTGTGCGGAGCACCCGCGTGGCGGTATGTTTACCATACTATCCACTCCGCGGACAAATGGTTCTTCAATCCGTTCGTGTTCGACGAGCCGCCGTTTCACGAGGAGGGAATGGACAATCCCGACAACACGTGCGCGACAGAGTTAAGCGATACGGAGCTGTTGGAGTACCTCGAAAAGGTCAGGCAGAAAACGTTCGGCTATCTTGACGCGCTGTCGGATAAGGAACTGTATGAATGTCCTGAAAATTGCAAATTTACGCGAATGGATTTAGTGCTTATACAGTTTCGGCATATGAGTATCCACACGGGAATGTTGAACGGTCAAACGACCGAGCGCATGGGAAAATTTCCCGTTTATGTCAGTCCGCATACTGCCGACAGACTGAAAAACGGTTTATATGATGAGTAAAAGGAGAACTACAATGAGCTACGAATTACCCGCAGACAAAAAGCTGATAACCCCCGAAGATCCCGCCCTCGAATATATGGGCAGGATCGACTTTGACGATCCCTCGCGCCCTGTTCTGGTGTGGCCGGGAACTATGATCGACGTGAATTTCACGGGAACGTCCTGCGCGATCATCGTCAAGAATATCAATCACCAGGAGCTTACGCATTTCGGCGCGTTGGTGGACGGCGTAATGCAGAAATTTTTCCTGAAAAACAGTTGGGAGGACGAGATGTATGTTCTCGCTGAAAATCTCGAAAACCGTGAGCACACCTTAAAGCTCGTCAAGACCATGGCGTCGCATAACTATGTTGAGTTTGCGGGAATCGTCATCGACGAAAACGCCGATGTGTCCTGTCCGAACCACAAGTACGACTTGAAGCTCGAGGTTTACGGCGACAGCGTTTCTGCGGGCGAGGTCGTTGAGGATATTTACTACGAGGGGCAGTGCGATCCCGAAGATCACCATTGCAACAACGCCGCGGACAACTCCTATTTTTCTTATCCGTTAATGCTGGCGCGGCGGCTGAACGCAGAGGTTCACGATGTTGCTCAGGGCGGTATCGCGCTGCTGGACGGCACGGGTTATTTCACCTCCGATCACCTCTGGGGAATGACGAGGGTTTACGACAAGATAGAGTATTCTCCCTACGGTGAGCTGAAGCAGTGGAATTTCTCAAAGTATATCCCCGATTACGTTATTATCGCGATAGGGCAGAACGACCACAATCCCGACCCCGAGGCGATAAAGCGCCCCGACCACCGCAGAATGTGGAAGGACAAGTATATCGAAATGCTCCGCGACCTAATGGGTAAGTATCCGAACGCGACGTTTATCCTGCTGCTCACCGTGTTGAAGCACGACCCAACATGGGAGGACGCGATCCGCGAGGTCGCAGAGGAGGTCAACGAAAAGCGTGTCCGCTACTTTAAATTCGAGCGCGGCGGAGCGGCTACCGACGGACACCCGCGCGCTACCGAACAGGCGGAAATGGCGACCGAGCTTTACGCGTATATAAAGGGTATTCAGGATGAAAAATAAAAAGGAAATTCTCCAAACGCGCGAGGAAAAGCTCGCCAATCTTTTTGTTGAAATGAACGCCGAAAGACGCCCCGACAACGGCAAACTGATCGTCGAAACCGAGTGTACAATGGCGAGGATCCGCGCGTACTCCGACTTCCTATATGCGCTGAAAATAAAGCCACTTCAGACGGCGTGCTATTACGCGGCGGGATTTTTCTTTCTGCTGACAGGCTCGGCGATATGGACGCGCGAGTGGATATTGACGGTGATTTTTGCGGTGATCTTTCTGGTTTTCGCGACACTGCCGCACAATATGAAGATATGGTATTTCAATAAAAACGCCGATTCGCTGGAGCAGTCCTACGGGAAAATCCAGAACGCGGAGTTTGCCGCCGACAAGCTGATACTCCGCGAGCTTCCGCCCAAAGATCCCGACAGCAAAGCGCCGCGCGAAGCCGAAAAGCTCACCGAATTCCCCTACAAGAGTATTACGCTTGCGGTGGAGTGCGAGCACAGCTTTTATCTGTTCCCGGAAAAAGCCGAGGCAATAATCTGCGATAAAACGCTTTTTCTCGCGGGAACTCCCATGGGTCTGCGCGATCATCTGGCAAGAAAGATCGGCAAAAAGTTCAAGATAAAAACTAAAATAAGATCGTGAAAAGATCCGAAAAAATAAGCGAGATAAATATTGCGATAACCGCCGCGTCGTTCTGCGGGAACAAGGGAGCGGCGGCTATGCTTCGGTCGGGGATAGCGCAGCTTTACGAGCGTTACGGAGAGCGTTTGCGCGTAACGCTTATGTCGACGTATCCCAAGCGAGACCGCGAAATAATTTCGGAGCTTCCCGAAAAATACGGCTTCATAAACGTCATAAACGCCAAGCCCGAAAAGCTGCTTTTCCTTGCGTTTCCGTTAGCGGTGTTATATGGACTTTTCGGACGTGTTCCGCCGTTTCGTAAGCTGCTGCTCCACAATAAAATTATTCGCGCCTATTCCGACTGTACAATGGTTGTCGATATGGCGGGGGTTTCCTTTGTGGACAGCCGCGGTTTCGTAATGAACACCTATGCGTTCGTCTGCGCCGCCGTTCCCATGCTATGCGCCGCTCCCGTCTGCAAGTATTCGCAGGCGCTCGGAAGCTTCAAAAAACCGTACAACCGTTTCCTAGCGAAGCGGATACTTCCGAAAATGCGGCTTATCTGCGCGCGTGGCGAGATCACAGAAAATAACCTCTCCGGTATCGGAATAACCGAAAATGTAAGGCTCTGCGCGGACGGCGCGTTCACCATGCCGGAGAGCGGTCACTACATCGAAACAGTAAATAAGCTCTGCGAAAACGACATCTTTTACAACGGAAATATCGTTGGCGTTTCAATTTCGAGTGTAGTGGAAAAGCGCTGCCGAAAGCTAGGTATAGGCTACAAAAAAATAATGACCGAGTTTATCGACCGCCTGACCTCGGAGGGCTATTCGGTGCTTATCATCGCCAATGCCGCGCGGGAGGACAGCGCCCGTCCGCGAAACAACGATCTGCCGATATGCGGCGAGGTGTACGCGTCGCTCCGTGATAAGACAAACGTCCGTTTTTATCCGAGGGAGCTGTCCCCCGAGGAGCTGCGGCTGCTTATCGGTAGGTGCGAAGTGCTGGTCGCGAGCCGCTTTCACGCAATGATCGGCGCGCTCGAAAAGTGCGTTCCCGTGCTGCTTGTCGGATGGAGCCACAAGTATAAGGAGGTTCTGGATATGTTCGGGCTGGGAGAATACGCGGCGGATTATTCGGAGCTTACCGCAGAAAAGCTGTGGTCGGAATTCCTAAGGCTGCTCGAAAATTCCCACGGGATACGCGCTGAGATAGCCGAAAATTTACCGCGCGTAAAGGAAAGCTCGCGGGAAAACATTTTGCTTATTTCAAAAGAGATCGACAAGGTGACGAATTATGTCCGGGAAAATTGACAAAAGCGCCGCATTGAAAATCATTAAGATAACATTCGGAGTGCTGGCGGTAATTTTTATCGCGTGGTATTTTTACGGCAATTGGAGCGAATTCTCCGAAACGATAGTTAACGTCGACTTAAGTGTTTTCGCGTTCTCAATGCTGTTTTATTTCGTCTATAAAATTACGCTGGCGTCGCTTTTTCATTATATTACCAAAATAAACGGCTGCGCGATAAGCTATCGGAAAGCCTTGCCCGCGTATCTGTATTCGATACTCGGCAAGTATATCCCCGGCAAGGTATTTATGCTTGCCGCGCGGCTCGCCTATTACAAGGAGGAAAACGCGCCGCTTTCAAAGGTGACGGTCTGTTTTTTTATCGAGAACATCTGTACGCTGCTTGGCGCGGCAATGCTGTTTATTCTGTCGCTGTTCTTCTTTCCGAACGATTTGCTCGACGATTACCGCTGGCTGACGATACTGCTTATCGCGGCGTTTTTCGTCTGTATCCACCCGAAAATAATCAATGCTTTCTTGAAAATCATCGGGAAAATTTTTAAAAAAGATCTGCGGATCCCGATGAAATACACGCAGATATTAAAGGTCGTTCTGATGTTTATCGGCAACTGGCTTATCGTCGGCTTCGGTTTTTTTATGCTTGTGAGATCCGTTGACCCGTCTGTCGGTTGGAACGAAATGCTGTTCTGTGCGGGCGTTTACGGGATATCGGCGATAATGGGAATTCTGGCGGTATTCGCGCCTTCGGGACTTGGAGTTCGCGAGGGAATAATGCTCGCGGGACTTATGCTGATAATGCCCGAGAGCAGCGCGGCGGTAGTTTCGGTGATCTCGCGGCTGTGGCAGTCGGCAGCGGAGCTGATACTTATCGCGGCGGCGTTCGGAGTTACCCGCGCGGTTAAATTCCGGGAAAGGAAAAAATAAGCAAAAAGCCGATAACACAAACGGATCATCGGCTTTCAAAACGTATCTTCACAGCTATGCAGTTCAAGGAGTATGCGTGCGGCTCGTTCCGGAGATGCGGTTATCGTAATTTCACGCGTGTTCGGTCATTGCCTATCACTTGTCGGATTTTTCGTCCTCGTCAGGCTCGGATTCTGCCCACTCGACGTCGGGCAGAGGGCTTTGGAACAGCAGCGTCGCGGTCTGGCGCATAAACGAGGCCGCGCCCTTTATGTTCCATTCGTCCGAGGAGAACATATACAGCGCGCTTCCGAGAATGAGCGACTTTACAAACTCCTCTGCCGAGGCGAAGAACTTTCTTGACGCGTCCGTCAGCGCCAGCAGCGCCGAGAGATAGTCGGTGTTCCCGATAATATCGCAGGCGAACGCAAGGCGGCAGAAGCCGATCTTCTCGCTGACGTCCCATGCCAGCACTCCGACCTCGGGCAGGAATTCGTAAAACGTCTTTACGAACGTACAGGTGTTGAAAAACGCACGTTTCCCGTCTGGGTTAAGCTCGTCCGCGTTGAAGTTGGGCTTGCCCTTAAACAGCGCCTGAATATCCGAGAACATCACGGAGATATTGCAGCCGCGCGCTTCGCGGTAAAACTTCTCGAAGCTCTCCGCGTCCTTTATCCCGAAATAATCTCCGAGCCATTTGGCGGCGGTCTTTTTTTCGCTTTCCTCAAACTTAAAGAGAAAGTTGTCTATCCCGGGCGCTTTGTCAATAACGGGAACCTTGCGTATCGCCGGAAGAAATCCCAGAACCACGGCAAGCTGCTCGTCGTTGAGCTTCAGCTTTTCGGGACGTTCTGCGCAGCGCTTGTCAACATCCGCACAGATCATTCCCGCAAGCCTGTGCAGCTCGGCGAGATCTTTGTTGATGTATTCAACGCAGTCCTTGACGTCGCTCTTGAGGTCAAGACCGCTCGTGTCGTCGGGGTCGGCGGCAACGCCGTTTTCAAAGCACGCAAGCGCCGCCATATCCTTGTCGTTCATATACAGAATATAGCCGTTCATATAGAAGAACCGCGCCAGCTCGTCGGGCTTTTTACATTCGGGCTGAATTATCTTCAGCTGTTCCCGCGATTTATCAAATTCCTTTAAGTTGTTGTACGCGCTGATAAGCCTGAACCGCAGCTTGACGCTCCACTGCTCCTTGGGAACGCCGAGCACCGCTTCGACGATCTTGTTATATTCGTCGTCGTCGAACCATTTGTCAAGGCTCTCGTACAGCTTGTCGCTGTCGGATATCTTTCCGTTTTCGTTTAATGTTAATTTGTCGGACATTTAAGTTGTTTCCCTTCGTTAAAGTAATACCATTATACTCCATTTCAGTCTGAATGTCAAGCTATCCGCATTGCAGTATCAGCCACACGTTATCGAAATTCCTTGCCGCGAGATCCTCTCTGCGGATATAGAAATAAATCCGTCCGCCGTCGCCGAACATCAGTTCAAAACCGTCTGTTTCCACGGTGTCCAATTGAAACAGCAGAAGCCAGTCGCGGTTTGCCCATTGCTCCGTTTCCTGACGGTCGCGGGGCGTAACCTCGTCCCAGCTATTGCCGAGATAGTAGCCACGCTTTGCCACAAGCTCACACTCGCGCGTCATATTGCCTTGGATAACGTTCGCCCAACCGAGGAGCTTGGAGCATTCGGGGTCGTCCTCTCTGTAAATTCCCAGACTTTTTTCCGCCGCTTCAAACGCCTCCCACTCCTGTACCATTTTTTCGCGCTGAACCAGAAAATCCTCATAGCTCTGATAGGATTTCTCGGAACGCGTCGAGATCGCAAGCTCGGGGAAACGGAAGTAATCTTCAAGGTCGTCGGGAAATTCGGCGGGCGAGAGCGCGTTCTTGTCCTCGAAATAATAAACTCTCGCGCAGCCCCTGTCCTTGGGGTCGTAGCCCCAGCGCATGGTATCGCACTCGTAAAAGAACGACAGCAGCCCCGTTTTCGGTAGCAGGTTGTCCGTATCGTATTTCGAGATCTCGGCAAGATCAAACTGCGCGATAAACGACAGCGGACGGCTTTTCGGCTCCTCGTCGAGATAACCCGGCCCGTTATAATACGCCCACTTGAAGTCCGCGGGAACGTCGGGTCTGCCGCCGAATTTCGTTGCGCCGACCCGTTTTTCGGCAGCGCCGCCTATATTCAGCACGATAGAGTTGCGAGCCGATTTTTCAAGCTCCTTTTTGATGATTATCATAAATATCCTTTCATACCGCAAGGCGAAACGAGAACCCCCGTTTCGCCTTGTCGTTATTCAATTATACGTTCTGAACGGGGCGCTCGGGCGCTTCGGGAGCGGGGATATTCGGCTTTTCGGAGTTTATGCCGCTCGCGATAGCCTTGCCCTGAACAAACGAGTTTACCATTTCGCCGAGGTTGATCCCCAGACCGTCCAACAGTCCCGAGCTTGCCTGAGTGGTAGCCTCGGTGATGTCCTTGACGAGCTTGGAGGTGTTGCCGTCGCCGTACATGGTGATCTTGTCGATGTTCTCAAGCGGCTTTGCGATAGCCTCCGCGATAGCGGGCA
>CAYWIP010000040.1:0-24054 GCA_964458395.1 uncultured Ruminococcus sp. | reverse complement strand
AACCATGACTGGCTTGTCATGGTTTTACCCGACAAATATATTATAGTAGGAGGAGCGTATGAAAACTTCACAGCTTGAAGAATGGCTCGGCACAGACGAAGAATTTGACGAAGCGTTGATAAAGGAAAACGGATGTCCGGAGCTTTGCGCGATCATAATCGAATACATGGACGAAAAGGGCGTGACCCGAGCGGATCTGATAAGGCGGCTGGATATCGACAGAAGCTACGGATATCAACTGCTGAACGGTACGCGTATTCCCACAAGAAAGCATATTATACTGATCGGACTGCTGCTCAGACTGGACATCGATCAGTTTCAGCAGCTTCTTAAATCGGCAAAGAAAAAGCCGCTTTATGTGCGCGATCTGTTTGACGCAAGGGTGTTTTACGCGATCAAGCACAGAATGGATTTTGATAAGGCTGTGGAATTTATCTGGCGGGAGTGAACGGTTTACAGTTTGCGGCGGAATATCAAAGCAAGGCGTTACCGATACCGATAACGCCTTGCTTTAATATTCAAAGTTTTCCGGAGCTCACAAAATGTTATATATCCGCAAGCTCCCGTATCACCTCGCCAGCAATGATAAGTCCCGCGACCGACGGCACAAACGCGCACGAAGCAGGCACAACGCGCTCGCCCTCTTTGGTCGGCGTTGCGGGAGGCTCGTCCGACCACACGACCTTAAGCCGCTCAATCCCCGCCTTTTTCAGCTCATGCCGCATTACCCTCGCGAGCGGACAGACCGACGTTTCGTAAATATCGGAAACGCGGAATCTTGTCGGGTCGAGCTTGTTGCCCGTGCCCATGGAGCTTATCAGCGGTGTTCCGCTTTCTTGACATTTCACCGCGAGAAGCACCTTTGCACGCACATCGTCGACAGCGTCTATTACATAATCGTAAGCGGCGAAATCGAACCGCCCGACCGTTTCCTCCGACAGGCGGAATTGGTGCTTTGTCAGCCGAAGTCCGGGATTGATGTCGAGAAAACGTTTTTCGGCGGCTTCGGTTTTCGTGATACCGATAGTGCTGTGCATGGCGATTATCTGGCGGTTGATGTTCGATACGGAGATTTCGTCGCCGTCGATAATATCCAGCGCCCCTATGCCGCTGCGGACAAGCGCCTCGGCGGCGTGACCGCCCACTCCGCCGATACCGAAAACGGCAACGTGACATTCCGATAACCGTTTCATCGCCGCTTCTCCCAAAAGCCGTTCTGTTCTTACAAATTCTTCCATAGCTTTCCTCACATTATACCTGCCGCTTCAAGCCGAAGCTTGTAAAACCTGCTCACCCAATCGGGCAGCGCGGCGTACTCATTTTCGTCCTTTATTTTTTGAAGCGTTCTCTGTCCGACGCGTCTGTCCATTACCGCAAATATCCGGATAATATAGTTATCGCTGCAAAGCGCATCCCGAATTTTCATATCCGTAAACTCCAAAGCCGCCGCGATAAAATCCATTTCGTAATATGTACAATCCTCGTCCCATTTTTCCTTAAAGCGCTTTTCATCGTACTCGCCGGTCTGCTCATAGAGTCGTGACATATCGCTCTCCTGATTGTACATCTCAATCCACGAAAACCGGACAAGCTCCGTTTTGTCCATAACGATCGCCGCGCGCCCGTAGGAATCGTGTACCTTATGGTAGCGCGTAAGGAAATATGTTATATGCCCTTTCAACTCGTCGCACAGCAAGTCCTCCAGCTTCTGTTTGAGCGCTTTCCATGATTTGTAGTTTTTCATTTTTAACTCCCGTAATATTCCGAAAACCGCCCACTTTAGCGAGTTAGCCTTATAGAAGCATTTCAGCCTCGGAAAATCACCTTTGCAAATGATTTCCTTTAGCCGGAATGCCAAAGGCGGCTCGCCTTTGCAGGCGGTTTTGTAATTTTATTTGCCGACATTACCACGGCTGACACTGCCCCGTTATCTCGGAGAGCGATTTAATATCGTTCTTCTCCATATACTCGGCAAGCCCGTCGATTACTTTCAGCGGCGAGTACGGGTCGGAGAAGATCGCCGTGCCCATTTGAACCGCAGTCGCGCCCGCGAGCATCATCTCGACCGCGTCCTCCCATGTGGAGATACCGCCCATGCCGATTATCGGGATATTGACCGCCTTATAGCACTGGTGAACCATTCTCACCGCCACGGGGAATATTGCGGGACCGCTGAGTCCGCCCATATTGTTGCGCAGTATCGGACGCCTGGTGCGGATATCTATCCTCATTCCGAGCAGCGTGTTTATCATTGAAAGAGCGTCCGCGCCCTCCGCTTCAACCGCCTTTGCTATTTCGGTGATATCGGTAACGTTCGGGGTGAGCTTTACGATAAGCGGCTTGGAGGTCGCCTTGCGCACCGCCTTGGTAACGCCCGCCGCGCCCTTGCAGGTAACTCCCCATGTCGCGCCGCCCGCTCTTACGTTCGGGCAGGAGATGTTCAGCTCGATCATGTCCACGTCGGACGCGTCGAGCACCTCAGCCGCCGCGATATAGTCGTCGATAGTCGCGCCCGCAACATTCGCGATTATAACGTTGCCCTCTTCTTTGAGCGTAGGGAGATAATATTCCACAAAGCCGTGAACGCCGATATTCTGCAAGCCCACCGAATTCAGAATTCCCGAATATGACTCGGCAATTCTGGGAGGGGGATTTCCGAGCTTCGGCTCAATAGTCATGCCCTTGCAGGAGATTCCGCCAAGCTTTGAGATCGGGTACAGATCGGTGTAGCACTCGCCGTTGCCGTATGTTCCCGACGCGGCTATAACGGGGTTCGGGAACTCCACGCCCGCTATTCTTACGGAAAGATCAATCATCGAATTTCACCTCCTCGGCATTGAATACGGGACCGTCCTTGCACACCCGCGAATAGAACTCCTTGCCGTTGCGCACCGTCATGCACGAGCACACCACGCACGCGCCCACTCCGCAGCCCATTCGCTGTTCGAGCGACACCTGACACGGAACATTGTACACCTCGCACATCTTCACGACCGCCTTTAGCATCGGTGTAGGACCGCACGCGAGCACCGCCGCAGTCTCACCCTTTTCAAGCTCCTCCGACAGCGGGAACGTTACCAGACCCTCGCGACCAACACTGCCGTCGTCGGTGCAAAGGATAGTGTTTGAGCCGTTGGCCTTGAACTCGTCGACGAGGATTATTTTAGAGTAATCGCGGAAGCCGACTATCGCCGTACACAATTCGCCCGCGATGTGCGAAACTCCCAGCAGCGGCGGCACTCCGATACCTCCGCCGACCACGATTATCCGCTTTCCGTCGGGAATGCGAAAACCGTTTCCGAGCGGTCCGAGAATGTCAAGGCTTTCGCCCTCGGACAGCATGGCAAGCGCCTCCGTGCCTTTTCCGCGAACCTCGAACACGAAACGCAGAGTTCCGCGCTCCCTGTCGATACCGCAGATCGAGATCGGTCTGCGCAGCGTAAACCCGGGCGCGGCGATATTCGCGAACTGCCCTACCTGCGCCGCGTCCGCAAGCTCCGGCGCGTCAACATACACGGAATAAATTCCCTTAGCCAACGTTGACTTTTCAATTATTGGATATTTTCCGCAAAAAAACATATTTTAAATGCAAGATCCCGCACCTGTCGCGCTTTGCGTGCCCTAGCAAACGGCAACTCCTCCGCTCGTTCGGTCGTCACCGTTGCTTGCGGATCTTGCGCTCACCTCCTTTATGTTGATCTTATTCGTCGTCCTTGTCAACAACGCGGACCTTGACAACGGAATCGTCCGCGCTTTTAACATTGTCCTCAGGTTTGGTTATCGTTCTTATTCTGTGCACCGTAAAGCGAATTATTATCGCAACGATAACAATATCCAGAAGGATCTGCATACTGAACAAGCTTATATTTACCCCAAGCATGCGCTGGTGGAAAATATACATAATGTCAAAAATACCCATAAGCACCGGTATCTTGCAGACCGATACACAGACAGCATACCAATTGTAAACGCTCTGTGCGTTTCGCTTTGTAATGTTGTATTTTGTGAATTTGCGGCTCGTCATCGTGAGTATCAGATACGCCGCGAACACTCCGACCACCAGCGCCGGAAATATCAGCGCAAGCCAATAGCTCCACGAAAACGCCGCGATATGATCGCTCTCGATAGCCGAAACGCCCTCCGAGCCTATCTGCCGAAGCATCGCCTGAAATTGCGCGATAAAATTTACCGTCACCGAAAAAATGACCACCGCTATTCCAAGCGAAAATACGTCGCTCACGATCCGCGCGATCCTGAATGAACGCTTGACGGGATATTTGCCGATCTTCATAATTAAAATTATCACCTCATATATTGCGTCAGATCTTAGTGATATCCACCATTTCAACGTCCGCAATAGTCCTGTTCATCTCCAGACAGTCGAGCAGCGCGTTTGCCGTGTCAATAGCCGTCAGGCATACGATAGAGCGCTCTACCGCTTTTCTTCTCATGCGCACGGAATCAAGCGACGGCTTTCTTCCGGTTTCTGACGTGGAAATAACGTAGCTTATCTCGCCGCTTTCGAGCAGCGTAATAACGTTCGGCTCTTTGTATTCGTGAATTCTGTAAACGTGATTCGCGGCTATCATATTGCGGTTGAGCACCGAAGCCGTTCCGCCCGTAGCGTATATCTTGAAGCCGAGAGCCTCGAAGCGCGACGCTATCTCAATAACATCGTTCTTATCCGAATCGCGCACGGAAATGAGTACTCCGCCCTTGTCGCAGAACTTGTAGCCCGCGGCGATAAGCCCTTTATACAACGCGTCGCCGAACGTCTTTGCTATGCCCAGACACTCGCCCGTGGACTTCATTTCCGGACCGAGCTGATTGTCAACGTCGTGCAGCTTCTCAAACGAGAACACGGGGACTTTCACGGCGATATAGTCCGCGGCGGGGTAAAGCCCGCTCTTGTAGCCCATATCCTTCAGCTTTTTGCCGAGGATTATTTTGGTCGCGAGATCGACCATAGGCACTCCCGTAACCTTGGAAATATACGGCACGGTACGCGACGAACGCGGGTTCACCTCAATTACATATACCTCGTGGTTGTACACCACGTATTGAATGTTCACAAGACCGATAACGTGAAGCGCCTTTGCGAGCTTCTCCGTATAATCGACGATCACCTTTTTGATGTGGCTGGTGAGGTTCTGGCTCGGATATATCGAAATGGAATCGCCGCTGTGAATGCCCGCGCGCTCGACGTGCTCCATAATTCCCGGGATAACAAAATCCTCGCCGTCGCAGATAGCGTCGACCTCCACCTCCGTACCCATCATATACTTGTCAATAAGCACGGGATTTTCAAGCTCCGTCGAGGTGATTATCCTCATATACTCGTCAACGTCCGCGTCGCAGTGCGCGATTATCATATTCTGTCCGCCGAGGACGTAGCTCGGACGGAGCAGCACGGGATAACCCAGCTCATTCGCGGCTTTGAGCGCCTGCTTCGTCGTGAACACCGTTTCTCCCTTGGGGCGGGGAATTCCGCATTTTTCCAGCAGCTCGTCAAACAGCTCTCTGTCCTCCGCCGCGTCGATATCGACAGCCTGCGTTCCGAGTATGCGCACTCTCATTTCCGTGAGGTGCTTGGTAAGCGATATCGCGGTCTGACCGCCGAACTGAACTACGCAGCCGTATGGCTTTTCGGTCGCGATAAGCGCTTCAACGTCCTCGCGGGTGAGCGGGTCGAAATACAGACGCGTTCCCGTGTCAAAGTCGGTGGAAACGGTTTCGGGGTTATTGTTGCAGATGATCGCCTCGCAGCCCTCTTCCTTCAGCGTCCACACGCAGTGAACGGAGCAGTAGTCGAACTCGATGCCTTGCCCTATTCTGATAGGACCTGAGCCGAAAACTATTACCTTTTTCTTGTCGGATGGGTGCGCTTCAATAAACTCCGCCGCTTCGTTTTCGCGGTCGAACGTGTTGTAGAAATACGGCGTGCTTGCCGAGAATTCAGCCGCGCAGGTGTCGACCATTTTATACACGGCAAGACGACGGTCGATCCCGCGCTCCGCAAGCTTCTGCCCTGAAATGCGCTCAATGGTGCTGTTGAGATAGCAGTATTTCTTCGCGGTGTCGTATTTTTCCTGTGTCAATTCGCCCGTCGCAAGCCACTTTTCAAGCTCGACAAGGTTGTTTAATTTCGAGATAAACCACTTGTCGATTTTTGTAATATCATGAATAGTATCTATCGAGATTCCGCGCTTTAGCGCTTCAAACACGCAGAACGAGCGGTCAACATCAACGTCCTCAAGCTTTTTGAGAACCTCCTCGTCCGAAAGCAGAGTGAACTCCTTTTTCGTCATGGTGTCCATTTTCAGCTCGATAGAGCGGACGGCTTTCATCATTCCCGCTTCAAAGGAGGGCGCGATAGCCATAATTTCGCCCGTCGCTTTCATCTGCGTGCCGAGCGTTTTCTTAGCATATACGAATTTATCAAAAGGCCACTTCGGGAATTTCACAACCAGATAATCAAGCGCCGGCTCAAAGCACGCGTAGGTCTTGCCCGTAACCTGATTGATTATCTCGTCGAGCGTATATCCGACCGCGATCCTCGCCGCGACTTTGGCGATAGGATAGCCCGTTGCCTTGGACGCAAGTGCCGACGAACGCGATACGCGCGGGTTGACCTCGATTACCGCGTAGTCGAAGCTGTCGGGCTTTAACGCGAATTGACAGTTGCAGCCGCCCTCGACCTCCAGCGCCTGAATGATATTCAGCGCCGCCGTGCGGAGCATCTGATACTCCTTATCCGCGAGCGTTACGCAGGGCGCGACGACAATGCTGTCGCCCGTGTGAACGCCTACGGGGTCGAAATTCTCCATTGAGCAGACGGTGATTACGTTGCCCTTGCTGTCGCGCATTACCTCAAACTCGATCTCTTTCCAGCCCGAAATGCACTTCTCAACCAGAATTTGCGTAATAGGCGAGAGCCGCAAGCCGTTTGTGGCAATCTCGTGAAGCTCCTCGCGTGTCTGAGCGATTCCGCCGCCCGTTCCTCCGAGCGTGAAAGCAGGGCGCACGATAACGGGATAGCCAATCTCCTCGGCAAAATCCATAGCGTCCTCGAGATTTTCAACCACCTTGGACGGTATACACGGCTGACCGATAGCCTCCATCGTATCCTTGAAAGCCTGTCTGTCCTCGGCTTTGTGAATGGTCTCGGGATTTGAGCCGAGCAGCTTTACGCCGTGCTCCTCAAGAAATCCGCTCTCGGCAAGCTGCATTGACAGCGTGAGCGCGGTCTGTCCGCCCAGATTGGACACCACCGAATCGGGCTTCTCTATCTCGATAACGCGTTTTACTACATCTAAAGTCAGCGGCTCGATGTAAATTTTGTCCGCCATGTGCTTGTCCGTCATTATCGTTGCGGGGTTGGAGTTGATAAGCACTACCTCCAGACCCTCCTGCTTCAGCGCGCGGCAAGCCTGCGTTCCCGCGTAGTCAAACTCCGCAGCTTGTCCTATAACGATAGGTCCCGAGCCTATTACCAGAACCTTTTTTATATCATTTCTTAACGGCATTACTTGTTCCCCCCAATCAGCTTAATAAACTCGTCAAACAGATACGAGGTATCGTGCGGACCTCCGCACGCCTCGGGGTGGAACTGCACCGTGAACGCGGGCGCGTTGGTGTAGCGGACGCCCTCGCAGGTGCCGTCGTTGCCGTTTATGTGGCTGACCTTGCCCGCGCCCTCGGGAACGCTCTCGCCTATGACCGCGTAGCCGTGGTTCTGCGAGGTTATAAATGTCTTGTCCAAGGCGAGGTCTTTGACGGGCTGATTCCCTCCGCGGTGACCGTATTTCAGCTTCTCGGTCTTTGCGCCGTTCGCGAGCGCGAGAAGCTGATGTCCCAGACAAATGCCGAACGTGGGTATCTGTGCCGGAATAAGCTCTTTAAGCGTGTTTATGGAGGATATGTTGTCGGCGGGGTCGCCCGGTCCGTTCGAGAGCATAATGCCGTCGGGATTCAGCGCCTTTATCTCGTCGGCGGTCGCGTTGTACGGCATTACGGTGACGTTGCAGCCGCGCTTTACCAGCTCACGGCGAATGTTGAACTTGTAGCCGTAGTCCATTAAAACAACGTTATATTTTCCGTTTTCGGCGGGGTAATACTCCTTTTCCTTTACGGAGACCTTGGGAACGACCTCTCCGACCTTGTACGCGCGGATTTCCTCGAGCAGCTTGTCCTTGTCGAACGCTCCGCTGATGATAGCGCCGTTCATTACGCCGCTCTCGCGGATGATCCGCGTAAGGCGGCGCGTGTCGATATCGCATATTCCGACGATATTCAGCCCTTTAAGATAGCCGTCCAGATCGCCCTCGCAGCGGAAGTTGCTCGGAGCATCGCAGCACTCGCGCACTATGTAGCCCGAAACCGCGCTGCCGTTGCTCTCGGGGTCGATTTTGTTCACGCCGTAGTTGCCGATAAGCGGAAACGTCTGCGTTACTATCTGTCCGCAGTAGGACGGGTCGGTGAGCGTTTCCTGATAGCCCGTCATCGCCGTCGTGAACACGATCTCGCCGATAACGCCGCCCTCCGCGCCGAACGCCTTTCCCTCGAAAACAGTGCCGTCCGCCAGAATCAGCGCGGCTTTTTTACTGTTCTCAAACCTTTCAAAACTCATTTTTTGCCTCCAAAAACTGTTTCTTATGTTCTCTATCTATAATTACCGAATTCATCACGTTATCTTTTTACCGATGAATTTTTAACCCTTTGCGATCGTGATCTTTCCGACGTAGCCCATTATCTCGTCGCGCATGCGGATAGCCTCGCGGCGCGCCGCCTCGGCGAATTCGCGCTCATTGCACTTCTCCTTCTGATACGCGCACATAATTCCGCGCGAGCTGTTGACGATACCGCCCAGACCATTCTTGTCGAACGCTGCTGCGATATCAGCGGCGGTCGCGCCCTGAGCACCGTAGCCCGGGATAAGGAAGAACGTGTGCGGCAAAATCTCGCGCAGACGCTTGATCTGCTCGGGGTATGTCGCGCCCGTTACCGCGCCCACGCCGCTGTAGCCGTAAACTCCGGGAAGCTCCTTGCCCCATTCCTCGCACATATTGCCCATAAGCTCGTAAATGGGCGTACCTGCGACGGGTCTGTCCTGAAGCTCGCCGCTCGACGGATTGGACGTTTTTACAAGCACAAAAATGCCCTTGTCGTTCTCCTTACATACCTTAAGCAGCGGCTTTATCCCGTCCGTGCCGAGATAGCCGTTGACGGTGAGAGCGTCGCCGAGAAACGGCTCGTACTCCTCGCTGCCCACCTTTACCTTGCCGAGGTGAGCGGTTGCGTAGGCTTCCATTGTCGTGCCGATATCGTTGCGCTTGCCGTCGGTGATAACATACATTCCCTTTGAACGCGCGTACTCCTGCGTTTTGTAGAGCGCCTTAACGCCCGCCACGCCGTACATCTCGTAGTACGCCGCCTGCGGCTTCACCGCGGGAACGATATCATACAGCGCGTCAATAAGCCCCTTGTTAAACTCGTAAAGCGCCTTCGCCGCGCCCTTTAGCGTTTCACCGTGTTTCTCGAAGCACTTCTTCTTGATGTACTCCGGAACATAGTCCAGCTTCGGGTCAAGCCCCGCTACCGTGGGGTTCTGTGTCTGTTCGATCTTCTCAATAAGTCTGTCTAAAGCCATGGTACTCAGTATCCTTTCTTCAATCAGCAATGTCCGCCGATATTTAATTTCGCCTTTTCAATTATATGCCCGTCCATTTTCGCCAGCAGCTCGTTGAGGAAAAATCCATCGCGAACATCCAACTCGCAGTCCAGTGCGTACACCGTCAGCCTGTAAACGTGATCCTTGTCGGGCGGAGTTGGTCCGATGTAACGCTTTGTGACCCGTTCGTCCTTTTCGCCGACAAGCGGCGATATGCAGCTGTTCGCGCCCTGAACCATTCCCAGCGCGCTTTCCCGGCTTGCGTTCTCGGGGATCTCCGCAACAGTCGCGGGAATATTCGCCGCCGTCCAATGTATCCACGCGAATCCGCACACGGGTATCGAATCGAAATCCACGAATACCACGGCAAGCGTTTTCGCGCCCTCGGGAACTTCCCCGACCGTTATCGGAAACGAAACTACGGGATTTCCGTTGATCTTCACATCGGAATATTTCGCGTATTTTTCGGGCAGATACCCGTTTTCACTCGGTATTTGTATCTTCATTTTACTTATCCTCATAAACTATCTTCCCGTCAACTATCGTCATCTTAACGCGCCCTTTGAGCTTCATTCCCTTAAAGCAGGTATTGTGCGACTTTGAGTGCAGCTTGTCGGGATCGACGATCCATTCCTCGTTTATGTCGAATACCGTGATATCCGCCGGATCGCCCTCGCCAAGACCGCCGCCGGGTATACTCAGGATCTTGCGCGGATTAACGCACATCAGCTTGACGATACGCTTGAGCGATATCTTACCCTTATGATACAGCGCCGTGAGCGTAGCCGCGAGCGACGTTTCCAGACCGACAACGCCGTTCGGCGCTTTTTCAAAGACCGCCTTTTCCTCGGGAGCGTGCGGTGCGTGATCGGTGACGATACAGTCTATCGTTCCGTCGCAGACGCCTTCGGTTATCGCGGTAACGTCGTCCTCGGTGCGAAGCGGCGGATTCATTCTGTAGTCCGCGTCGCGCAGACGGAGCTTCTCGTCAGTCAGCATAAAATAGTGCGGAGCGGTCTCACTTGTCACCATTGCGCCGTATCTCGCGCCGAGCCTTACAAGCAGCATACTCGTAGCCGTCGAAACATGCGCTATGTGAATCGGCATTTCAAGGTCGCCCGCGATAACTATCTCGCGCGCCGTTGAAATATCCTCCGAAATACGGTGCATTCCCGGAACCCCAAGCTCCTTTGAGACCTCGCCGCTGTTCATGATACCGCCCGCGATAACGTTCGGATCCTCGCAGTGTGAAATAACGCGAAGCCCCGCGTAATGCGCCTTTACCATTGCCCGCGAAAGTATCCTCGCGTTGAGAACGGGCTTTCCGTCGTCGGACACCGCAACGCAGCCCGCCTTTTTCAACTCGTCGTAATCGCAAAGCTCCTCGCCCTTTTGCCCCTTGGTAATGCAGCCTATCGGGTACACCTTGACCTTAGCTCTCTTTGCCTTATCGAGGATATACCTGACCGTTTCCGCGTTATCCACCACGGGCGAGGTGTTCGGCATACATGCGACCGCCGTAACTCCTCCTGCAGCGGCAGCCTCGCAGCCGGTCAGGATATCCTCCTTATGCGTCTGCCCCGGGTCGCGGAAATGAACGTGCATATCGCATATCCCCGGGATAACGGTCTTTCCTGTGCAGTCGACTACCTTATCGGCGGTCTCGGTGATATTCGGCTCGCACTTTACGATCCGCCCCTTATCCACCAATACATCGGCGATCCCCTCAAAATCATTCGCCGCGTCGACTACATAGCCGTTCTTCAATAAAAGCTCCATATTTCCTCCGATCTGAAAAGCTCCGCAATTTCGGCGAGCCACGCTAGGTGCGACTTGTCGCTTCGGCTTCGCTGCGGTCGCTTTGCTCCGCTGCTTCAACAACTAATTGTTGCTATTATCTCCATTACCGCGACAACGGAATGTTGCTTTTGACTTAATTCTCATGCGCCGTAAACATCACTGTCAGCCGACAATGACCACCTTATCACACCCGTCCAGCTCCTTGACCATAACCTTGACTTTTTCTTCCCGCGACGTCGGGAGGTTTTTCCCGATATAGTCCGCGCGTATCGGCAGTTCCCTGTGTCCACGGTCGATAAGCGCCGCCAGTTGTATCAACATCGGGCGACCTCGCGAGAGCAGACCGTCTATTGCCGCGCGCGCCGTCCGCCCCGTGAATATCACGTCGTCGATTATCACCACGCGCTTTCCCGTGATATCAAAGTCAATTTTGCTCGTATCCTCGGCAGCTCCGCGCCTTTCGTCGTCCCGGAACGGCGTGATGTCGAGCAAGCCCGTCGGTATCTCCCGTCCCTCGTTATCCGTGATCTTCGCGGCTATCCTCTGCGCCAGCACCGCGCCGCGCGAGAACAGCCCGATCAGACACAGATCGTCCGTGCCCTTGTTCCGCTCGATTATCTCGAACGATATGCGCGTTATCGCCCTCGCGACCGCATTCTCGTCCAGTATTTCCGCTTTGACCGCATTATCGTCCAAGCTGCTCACCCGCCTTACAAAAAAATCCCGCCGATACGGCAGGACGCTAAATCTACACCAAAATCCGGCGGGAGCACTCCCCCGCGGAATTCGTCTAAATTGTTCACGAACCTTCCCGGTATCGCCGTACCGGTTTAAAAGCCGTTCTTATCCTATTTATTATACCCGATTTGACGTTTTTTGTCAATAGAAAAATTCATGTTTTCAACAAAAATTCACACGGTATGAAAACGTTTTTTATGTGCATTTTAACGAGCGGCAAACAAAATGCGCCGAAAAAACGGCGCATTTTTACTATCCGATAAACTCCCGTATCAGCGAATGAGACGGCACTAAATCCTTGTCGACCGGAGCAAGCAGCTTCAGGAACTTCTCAATGTCCGCGTAGCTTGCGTAATCGGGATACCCGCCCGCCGTCTTTTCCAGCTCGGGCAGCAGAATATCGCGGTATACGGCAGCTTCGTACTCAATAAACGTGTCGATATCGATATCCGCGCGGTGCTTGTACGGCATTATGTACAGATTTTCACCGCGCTCCACCGACTTGAAGAACTCGAACGTTTCCGAGAGCGAACGTCCGCGGTACAGCTTATCGCGCATAAGGCGGCGCATAAGACGTATCTTGGACGGGTGAAGCAGCTCGCCGCCGTTCTGAATACGCGTTCTTACACTGACATATACGCACTGAGTGCAGGAGTCAAAATCACCCGTCAGCAGCGGATTGAGCGCGTGTATACCTTCGAGTATCACCAGATCGCCCTTTTCGCGAAGAAGCGGCATACCCTCGCGGCGCTCCTGAGCCGCGAAATCAAAGCTCGGAATGTCGATCTCCTCGCCGCGCGACAGCTTATCCAGATGCTCCTTGAACAGCGGGATATCCAGCCGCTGCGGGCTTTCAAAGTCGATCTTGCCGTCCTTGTCGCGGGCGCTCTCGTTCATGCTCATGGGCAGAAAATAATTGTCCATGGAAACCGTGTGAGCCTTGCAGCCGAGCGACTTCAGCATAACCGAAAGCCTTGTCGCGGAGGTGGTCTTTCCCGAGCCCGACGGTCCGGAAATGAGCACTATCGGTCGCTCGCCGCGCTGCGCAAATATTTTCCGCGCCGCCGCCTCAAGCTGATCGGTATACGCCTTTTCACCCTCGGAAATGAGTTTCTCGGGGGTCTTTGCAGCCTCGCATAACTTTTCAACGCTAATGCACTTCACAATCAGCCCACCTTACTAATTATTCGGCATAAAACAGCCGTTTGAAATCCTCGTAATTATCGGAATACGCCAATGCCCAGCGCGCCTTGGCGACCGCGTACTCTACGGTCATCTTTCCCGCTTCCAGCAGCGGAAAGCGCTCCGCCGCACCGCGCCCGACCTCGTATTCGTAAAGGTGCGTGCCGCCGTAGGCGCATTGTGTCGCGATAATGACGTAAACGCCCCTGCCGGTCAGCCTCGCGACCTCTTCCAGAAGATAATCGGGAACGCCGCCCGTACCGTAGCCCTCCAGGATAAGCGCTCTCGCATTTTCGGGAACGCACAGCTCCTGCCCGGGGATCAGCTTTACATGGAAAACGTCGTCCGACAAACGCTCATAAAAACGCGTTTCGCCGCTGTACTTTTCGCCGAAAATGACCTTGCCGCCGCGAGAAACACCATCGTAATTCTCATCGTTCGGGCTGTCAAACGAATCGACCGAGTCGGTGTGAACCTTAACAACGCACCGCCCGTCGAAAATACACCCGCAGAATACCACCCGCACGCCAAACGCGCGTTCATCGGCTGCAAAAATTATCGAATCACGCAGATTTCTCGGCGCGTCCGAATCTTCGGCGCTCATCGGCTTCATGCTCCCCGTGAACACTATCGGCTTGCGGCTGTTTTGTATCAGACATGATAGCGACGCCGCGGCATATGCCATGGTGTCCGTGCCGTGAGTTATCACGAAGCCGTCAAACTCGTCGTAGCGCTCGTGAATACGCCGCGCCAGCTTCTCCCAATGGCGCGGTGTCATATTCGTGCTGTCCAGATCAAAAAGCTGCTCGCCGTGGATTTCAGCGGAAAGCTCCAACCCTTTTATAAGGTCGTTCACCGAGATCGACGGAGCAAGCCCGTGTTCCGTTTTCGTACAGGCGATTGTTCCGCCCGTTCCGAGGATAAGGAGCTTTTTCATTCGCCCGGGTTACCTGGGCTCGACGATAAACTTCATAGCCGTACGCTCCTCGCCGTCGATTTCAACGGTCGTGAACGCGGGAATGCATATCAGATCAACTCCAACGAGCGCCATATAGCTGCGCGCGATAGCGATGGACTTCACAGCCTGATTTGCCGCGCCCGCGCCTACCGCCTGAACCTCGACCTCGCTGTTTTCGCGGATAACAGCCGCGATCGCGCCCGCTACCGACTTGGGAACCGAATGTGCGGATACCTTTACTACTTCCATTTTTCTCACCTTTTGAAACGCTTTAGGCGTTTCTGCCTTTCTGCTTTTATATATATTTTTTAAATTAACAGCCGCTGTATTTTCTGCAAAATCTTTCCAGTCTTACGCATTTGCCGCTTTTATTGTCAAACTCCGCAAAAACTCCGCAGATATCGCATTCTCCCGCCGCATTGACGTGCTTTTTCGGATAGTACGTCAGAAATTTTTCTATGATAACGTCCTTGTCAACGCCCAGCACCGAATTGTGAACGCCCGTCATTCCGACGTCGGTAATATAGCCCGTGCCGTCGATTATTTCCTCGTCGGCTGTCTGAACATGCGTATGAGTGCCGAATACCGCCGAAACTCTTCCCGACAGGAAAAACCCCATGGCGCGCTTTTCGCTGGTAGCCTCGGCATGAAAATCGACGATAACGATCTTGGAGGTAATCGTTTTCAGAATTTCCTCGGCACACCTGAACGGATTATCGACAGGCTGCATAAACGCCGTACCGATAAGATTCACCACAGCTACCCCGAACGATCCGAAGTCCAGCTCGCAAACTCCCTTTCCGGGAACGAGCCCGCCGAAATTCGCGGGACGGAGCAGCGTGTCGCGCCGCTCGTATTCCTCCGCTATCGAGTTCTTGCGGAAGGAATGGTTGCCTGTTGTGATAACGTCCGCGCCCGCGTCGTATATCGCCTGCGCCGAGCGCGCGTCAATGCCGTTGCCGTCAGCGCTGTTCTCTCCGTTGACTATCGCGAGATCCGCGTTATAATCGCGCCGCACAGACGGCAAGACCGCCGCCAGAGCCTCGCGCCCCGCGCTTCCCACAACATCGCCGATAAAAACCGCTCTCATCAGCGGAAAATGACCTGATCGCGCCCCGGTCCGACGCCGAGTATTGTAACAGGACAGCCGCACAGCTCCTCGAGCCTTGTGATATACGCGCGGCACTTTTCGGGAAGCTCGTCAAACGTTCTGCACTGTGACAGATCGCCCTCGTAGCCCTCGATCTCCTCGTAGACAGGCTTGCAGTCCGCAAGCTCCTCGAGCGTTACGGGGAAATCTTTCAGGATCGTGCCGTCGCTCTTCTCGTAGGCGGTGCAGACCTTTAAAGTGCCTATTCCAGAAAGCGTGTCGAATTTGTTGATCGCGATCGCGGTAAGCCCGTTGACGCGGACCGCGTGACGCATGATAACCGCGTCGAACCAGCCCGTTCTGCGGGGTCTGCCCGTTGTCGTGCCGAATTCTCCGCCGCGGTTGCGGATAAGGTCGCCAAGCTCGTCGTTAAGCTCCGTCGGGAACGGACCGTTGCCAACGCGCGTCGTATAGCTCTTGCCCACGCCGATGACCTCGTCGATCATCTTCGGACCTATTCCCGTGCCCACGCACGCGCCGCCCGCTATCGGGTGGCTCGACGTAACAAACGGATACGTTCCGAAATCAATGTCGAGCAGCGTTGCCTGCGCGCCCTCAAACAGCACCTGCTTACCCGCCTTGTACATATCGAACGTGATTACCGATCCGTCCGCGACGTATTTCGCCAGACGCTCGCCGTAAGCCTTATACTCCTCAAATACCGCGTCAAGGTCGAACGCCTTGCCGCCGTAGACCTTTTCGATAATGAGATTTTTCAGCTCGCCGGTATTCTTAACGAGCTTCTTCAGGCAATCGGGATGAACCAGATCGTACATACGGATACCCACACGCTCCGCCTTGTCGGTGTAGCACGGACCTATCCCGCGCCCCGTCGTGCCGACGTTCGTACCGGTCTGCTTTGCCTTGAACGCCTCCTCGAGCTTGTCCAGCTCTCTGTGCCACGGCATAATTATATCCGCGCGTGCGTCGATACGGAGATTGTCGCAGGTCACGCCGCGCCTGTTCATTTCGTCGATCTCCTCCAGCAGAACCTTTGGGTCTACCACAACGCCGCTGCCGATAAGACATATGGTTTCCGGATAGAGGATACCCGAGGGGAGCAGATGAAGCTTGTACACCTCGTCGCCGTGAACGACGGTATGTCCCGCGTTGTTTCCTCCGCTCGAACGGACTACCAGATCCGCCTTTGCCGCCATAATGTCTATGACCTTGCCCTTGCCCTCGTCGCCCCACTGAGTACCGACGATTACACTTGAAGCCATTAAAAAATCCCCCTGTCAAAAGGCTTTACACAAGCCAGATAATTACCTTGCCGCATATATTGTATCACATATTTCACAAAATTTCAAGCAATTATTTGATAATTTTTCCGCCGCCGCGTTTTCCGTGCTTTCCGCCCTTGGAGCCCTTTTCGGGTTTGAGGTTCAACGGGGCTTCCCTGCCGCCCATATCCTCGAAAACAGCGTCGTCATCGTCCTCCTCGGGAAGCTCGGGATTGCGCTCGCCGCGCTGCTCATAATACGGGTTTATGATGAATTTCTGTATCGCGGGGTAGCAGCAGAACACCGAGGTGAAGCTCAGCCACGCAAACGGCACAAGCGGCGAAAGAATCAGCACGAACATACCGAAAAACAGAACCAGCGTACCGTAAAGCGCAAACAGCGCCAGCGTTATCAGCTCGCCCCAGAGGTTCACAAACACCAATATTACGGAATTTTTAATAATGCCGCCCATTCCGAGGTTCAGCGAAACTATCTGCGGGTAGATGTAGAAGTTCATCATAAGGAACAGCACCTGCGCAGCTATCGCCAGAGCGTAGATTATCTTCCCGCCCGTATCCAGCTCGGGCAGCCCCGAATAATAGCGGAACGTCAGGATCGCTATGCCGATCACAAAAATATCGAGCATACCTATTATAAAGGACTGTTTGAAATTCTTCTTGAACTGCTGCCAGAAATCGTGGAAAATGAACTGCGGACGTTCGAGATAGATATTGCGCATCATTGCCGTCATCGCCGCCGTCGCGGGTCCGAACGTCACAATCGGTATGCAGAACAGGAAGTAAACAAGGTTTATTCTGAAAAACGTCCAGAATTTATTTGCAAACAGCTCCCAATAGCGGAAAAACGGCTTTTTCTTAGGTCCGTTTTTGGAAACGCCCGTTCCCGCCACATTATTATTGTAAAATAATCCCATAAATTTTCCTTTCGCGGCGCCGGCTTATCAGACCAACACCTGTACGAAAATGCCGACGACCATAGCTATCGCCAATATTATCGCTATAACGCGGCACACTCTCAACAATTTTTCGCGTTTTTTCTCGTCCATCGCCATTTCCTTTCGCAAAACCGCTTCTTTTATTATACACCATTCGGCTATGTAATGTCAAGAGTTAATTTAAAATATCAACTATTCCTCCGTCGCACAGGGCGTAGATAGTTCCGCCGTGCTTGAACGCGAGCGTAAAGCCCGTTCTGTCGTCGAACAGCTCCTTTGCGGGAACCTCCTCGCCGCTGTCGGACATCACCGCGTAGCCCGACATCACCGAAACGCCGTCAAAATATCTGTACGCCGCGCCGAAACGTATGCCGTCCATTATCACGGTGTTCACGCCTCCGAATTCCAGTGTGTTCAGCAGCTCCGTATCCATAGCCTTTGTGAGCGTGCCGACAAGGCTTGCCGCGCCATTTTCAAGCTTATAGTGCGAAAGCGTCATAGAATTTGCCGCCTTGCCGTAAACCAGCGCGTTTTCACCGTATACGGCTCCGTCAACGGGCTTCAGCGCCACGGTCTTAGGCTCTTTCGGATCGGAGCAGTCCATAGTCAGGAACGTGCCGCTTTCACCGTTCACAAGCAGGAGGCTTCCGTCAAACCGCATTGAGGTCACGGGCTGCTCCAGACCCTTAAGCTGCGACACTGCCTCATAGCTCATATCGCGGATATTGATAACGCCGTTTTCATATGTGGCGCAGCCGTTCGGGAAGAATGCCGCCGCTTTGATAACGTCCGTCAAGACTGTGCTGACCGGATTGACAGGTTTATCCCCGGCGTTACCGTTTATCTCTTCGCCGACCGAGATCAGCACGCCGCTTTCGGTACGATTGCCGTCCTTATCGACCGCGACGCTCTCTCCGCTCATTATGTAGCGTCCGTCCGCGCTTGCGCTTACGGGATCTCCGATAGCTGCGCGGGAGCTTTTCACCGCGCCGTCCGATACCGAGTAAGCCGCGCTCAGCGCGTAGGAATAGCCCCTCGTTCCGCTGAGTATAACGCTCTGCGGCGGCATCGGCTTTTTCTCCGTGCCCAGCTTCGGAAGATAAACCTCCTCGTCCGCAATGCCGAACGTCCGCGAGAACTTGGGCGTGTATACGGAGCCGATAAGAATATCGCCGTCCTTATAGTCAAAGTCGGTCATAAAGCCGTCCTGAGAGACCGTGTACAGCGCCGTTCCGTCCGAGATCCTCATAAAGCCGCACTCCGCGCCGCCCGTAAACACCGCGATAAGCGCGTCCTTGTCCTCGAACGCATTCACGATCTGCGTGCCGTCGGGCGGCAGAATATCCTCGAGCGCCGTAAGCTTGCCGCCCTTGAACGCCTTAGCCTCGACCGCCTCCATGGTTACCGTATACACGCTGTCGCCCTCGGAGAACGTACCGAAACCGTCCGCTCTCACAAGCAGATCGCCGAATATCTTATTGTAATCGTAAGCGCCCTCGCGCGCGTTCCCGCCGCCCGCGATACCGCTGCCATCGCCGTACGCATAGTATATCTCGCTGAAAACGGCGGTGCTGTCCTCGGCAAAGCCAACGTCTCTTATTTCCGCCCGGGCAGTCACCTCGGGGATAAATTGAACTCCGACCGACGCTCCGAAAACCACGACCGCGCCTGCCGCCGCCGCGATTATCGCACCCTTATGATAAGGATGCTCGTTCGGAATCGACACCACAAACGGCTTCTGCTTTGCCGTTTTAACGTGACGCTCCTCGGGCTCGTCGTCCGGCTCGGCTTCTTCGTCCGCGGACTGCTCCTCCTCGGCTCTTGCCGCTTCATACGCCGCGCGTGCCTCCCGCTGAGCCTTTTCCGCCGCCGCTTTTGCCGCCTCGGCGCGCCTTTCGGCCGCTTCCTCCTCGGCAAGCCGCTCAAGGTTCTTCTTTAACATCTCCTGATCTATCTGGATTATCGCCGTAGTTTCGCCGTTGTAGGTACGGCTTACCGGCTCTATTTCCTCGGTGAACACGGGGTGCTCCCCGGTATAGTCCTCCGACGCGCCGTCATACTCCTCGGCTGACTCGTCAAAATCCGTTTCCCCGGCGTCCTCGTCCGGCTCGTACTCCTGTTCAGCTTCCTCCGCTTCGTCGAATCCGCCCTCCGCGAAAAGCTCCTCGGTGTTGCCCGATACCGCGGCTGATCCGCCGACAGGTTCTTCGTTATACTCGGATTCTTGGGGTTCTTCTATATCATCTTCCCGCGGAACAGTCTCCGAAACAGGGTTTTCATCGACAAAATCGAGAACCGCGGCAGACGGAGCAGGCTCGTCCGCAGCATGCTTTTCGCTGTGCTTCAGCTCATCCATGACCTCCTCGAATGTCGGCTCGGAGTAGTCTTCCTCCTCGTCGTCACCCTGCAGCACCATTTCGGACTTCTCCAGACGCAGAGTGAGCGTGCGCTCCCATATCTGGCGCGCCGTATACAATATCCTGCTGTAATCGTCCGCAGTGAACTCCGAATTCTCCAGCGTGAGAATAAGCCCCTGCAAATTCATTGCCGGGTTGTTCTTTATCTTTTCTATGACCTGCTGAGGCGCTTCACACCCCTCCAGCAGATACAGAAAGTCCGCGCTGCCTATGCCGAGCCCCCTCAGCCGCATAAGAAATGTGAACGCGTCAAGCTCGGGCGGCGCGGCGTTCTCCTCGTCGTCTATAAGCAGTCCGATAACGTTCTGCGGCACTATATCCTCCGGCACTACGCGCCGGCGCATTATTTCCCGCATTTCCCCAACTGTCATTTTGTCACCCCGTTTTTTTCGTAAATCAGTGTTGAAGTTAATTTAAGTTAATCAAGTTCCAATATATCCAAAGATCTGTTAAGCCGCTTTTTTACGCTGCCCTTCATCAGCCCCGAGAATGCCGAAATATCCTCCACCGGAAACTTTCCCGCTATGTACATTACGGCGCATATCCTGTCTACTCCGTCCAGCTCGAACAGTCTGCGCTTTACGTCGGGCTGCTCATCATCGAGGTACTCCTCGCCGCCGTACTCCTTTAATCTCATCTTTATACGTGCGTACAGTGTTTTCATCATAAACACGCGGAACGCAGCCTCGCTGTGAAGCTTTCCAATAGAGTTGAACCCGTCGCGGATAGTTCCCGTGACCGCCTCTATCGCGTCCATGTCGTTCTCCAGCGAATAGAACGCCGTGTAGTACATCTCGCGCGCCAACGTTTCATATAGCCGCGAGAACGCCTTGGCGTCGCCGTTCGCCGCCATAGCGCTAAGCTCCCTGTATTCTTTTTTATCCATAGAGCGCCGCCTTTCCGTAAATATATTTTCCCATTAAAACGTTATTCAAAAGCTTTCTATAATGTGTAAGCAGCCGTCAACCTCACTAATCTTACGCTTGTTCCTTAATCCCCGGCTATCTTAATGCCAAGCTCCGCAAGCTGCTCCTCCGACACGAACGACGGCGCTTCGCTCATAAGCTCGGACGCGTTCTGCACCTTCGGGAACGCCACAACGTCGCGCAGGCTGTCGCATCCGCACATCAGCATTGCAAGCCTGTCCAGACCGATTCCCGCTCCTCCGTGAGGGGGAGCGGCGTACTTGTACGCGTCCACAAGGAACCCGAACTTCGCCTGTATCTCCTCGTCCGTCATTCCCAGCATCTCGAACATCTTCTGCTGCAACCCGGGATCGTTTATACGGATAGAGCCCGAAAGCAGCTCCACGCCGTTCAGCACCAGATCGTAGCATTTCGCGCGAACCTTGGCCTTGTCGTTATCCAGATATTGGATATGCTCGTCAAGCGGCATTGTGAACGGGTGGTGCATTGCGAGCCACTCGCCGCTCTCGTCGTCGTACTCGAAGAACGGGAACTCGGTTATCCACACGAAATTCCAGCCCTCGGGTATGATATCGAGCTGCTTTGCGACTTTTAATCTCAATGCGCCCAAAGTCGGCAGAGTTACCTTATCCTTATCGGCAACGATAAGCGCCACGTCGCCCTTTTCGCAGCCGAGAGCCGCGAGTATCTTCTCCAGCTCGCCCTCTTTCATAAACTTGCCGAACGAACAGGTCGGAGCGTCGTCTACCCAGCGGACATATGCCAGACCCTTAGCGCCGATTCCCTTGACGTACTCGACAAGCTTGTCGATCTCTTTTCTCGTGAGCGTTCCCGCTGCGCCCTTTGCAGTGATACCGCGAACCGAACCGCCGTTCTCCAGAGCGCCCTTGAACACCACAAAATCCGTGTCCTTAACAACTTCGGAGATATCGGTTATTTCCATCTCAAAGCGCGTATCGGGCTTGTCCGAGCCATAACGGCGCATTGCCTCGTCGTAAGTAAGTCTGGGCAGCGGAACGGTTATGTCAACGTCCAGAACCTCCTTATAAAGGCGGTTGACAAAGCCCTCAAGACACTCAATGATATCGTCGGTATCCACGAACGACATTTCAAGGTCTATCTGCGTGAACTCGGGCTGACGGTCGGCACGCAGGTCCTCGTCGCGGAAACAGCGCGCAAGCTGGATATACTTGTCGAATCCCGAAATCATCAGAAGCTGCTTGTACATCTGCGGCGACTGCGGCAGAGCGTAGAATTTGCCGTTGTGTATGCGCGACGGCACTATATAGTCGCGCGCGCCCTCGGGAGTGGACTTTATCATCATCGGGGTCTCGATCTCGATAAAGCCGTTCTCGTAGAAGTACTCGCGTGCACATTTCGCGATATTGTGGCGCATTATCAGATTATTCTGGAGCGGCTGACGGCGCAGATCGAGATAACGGTATTTCAGCCGAAGCTCCTCGTTGGTCTTGGAGTTGGAGACGATCTCGAAAGGCGGCGTTTCAGCCTTGGAGAGTATACGCAGCTCGCTTACAAGAATTTCCAGTCCGCCCGTTTTTATATCGTTGTTGACGCTCTCGCGCGCTCTTACAGCGCCCTTGACCATAAGCACATCCTCGCTGCGGACGGTCTTTGCTTTCTCAAAAACCGACTTCTCGGTGGTTTCGTCGAACACAAGCTGAACTATTCCGCTGCGGTCGCGCAGGTCGATAAAGATGATTCCGCCCTTGTCGCGTACCCTCTGGGTGAATCCTCCGACGGTGACCTCGCCCATTTCGAGCGTTACCTCGCCGCAATAGCAGCTTCTTTTCATGCCTTTCATGTTGTCCATAACACAGTTCCTCTCTTTATTTTAATGATGAATTTATCGTATATATAGTTTATTATAACATTATTCCGTGAAATTTTCAAGGGGATTGTGTAAATTTTTAGGGAATTTTGGACAAAAAGCGCTCCCCCGCTGATTTTGCGAGGGAGCAGGAAAATATTGGAAGAATTGCTTTTTTTTGATAACGATGACCGCGCTTATCGCCGCGACTATCGGAAGAACCGACATAGCCACGCCGCCATGCCCGTGGAGGGGTTGCTCTCGGGAGCGCTTGCTGCACTATCAACGTAGCCGGGAGTTGAGCTTGCAGGCTCGCTCGACGTATCGGAGCTTGTCCCCGCGCCCGATTTCCCTATTATCGCGATCATCTCTCCATCGTTTATGGTGAGCGAAACGTTTTTCAAAGCGGTGAACGCGTTGCTCTTTTTGGGATTGTAGGTTTTTGTAACGTTTGAAATTTCTATCATATTATTCTCCTTACTCGGATTGCAGCAACACCTTAGGCGTTGTGGCGCACAGCATCAGCAACGGCATAATCATTGAAAAAATGAGATACAGCGCGAGTATTCCCAAAAGCGCGAAAACGAGCCACGAGTTCACGATGATCGTGATTGTTTGTGAGAGCGACGTGAGGCTAACTACAAACAACGCCGAGATTGAAATCAAGAGCGCCGCCGTGCCCGTTATCAGTGCCTGGAACAAATTCACGACCGCGCATTGTTTCCATTGCAAGCCCAGAACGTAGTACTTTGCGTAGTCCTTATGCTTGGGCACATTTCCTCAGAAACGACAATCGATATCTACAGTCATGTAACCAACACGATGAGGCAACAGGCAGCGGTAAAAATAGACCGCCAAATTGGCGGCACAGAAGCCGAGATTCCGAGGGATATAGAACGACCAAGGATAGGTACCACCCCGCCAGATTTCAAGCCGTACAAGCCCAAATGTCGCAAATCCGGCACGGGCTGTGTGACGATGATAAACGACCACCTGTACGAGGGAAGATACACACCTACCAATGCTTATGGAAAGCGAGAAGGTCATAACATCTATGCCAAGACAAGAGAGGAATGTGAGGAAAAGCTGGCAGCGATGATAGCACAGGTCAAGGCTGATATCAAAGCAGAGAAAAAGCAGCTCAACTTTGATGATTGCGAATGTCTCAAGAAGTTGAACGAGAAAATTTCGGAGAGCCTTCCCGAAC
>CAYWIP010000039.1:0-24104 GCA_964458395.1 uncultured Ruminococcus sp. | reverse complement strand
TCATCACTCATCTGTTCGGCGATAGTATGTACCTCGCTAACGCACCGGGATGCTCATCTATCTGGGCAGGCTCCGAGCCGTCCACTCCGTACACCACCAACAAGGCAGGTCACGGTCCCGCTTGGGCGAACTCCCTGTTCGAGGACAACGCGGAATTCGGTCTTGGTATGTTCCTCGCTCAGGATACTCTCCGCAAGAGAGCGCAGAGCAAGCTGAAGGAGATCGCGGCGCTTGACGGTCACGAGAAGGCTAAGGGACTGATAGACGAGTACTTCAACACCGTAAACGACGGCAAGGCTAACGCCGAGGCTACCAAGAACCTCGTTGAGGCGTTTGAGAACTGCCAGTGCGCTAACGAGCCGGCTGTCAAGGAAGTGCTCAAGCTCAAGAGCTACCTCTCCAAGAAGAGCCAGTGGATCTTCGGCGGCGACGGCTGGGCTTACGATATCGGCTACGGCGGACTTGACCACGTTATCGCTTCGGGCAAGAACGTAAACATCTTCGTATTCGATACCGAGGTTTACTCGAACACGGGCGGTCAGGCTTCCAAGGCTACCAATGTAGGCGCGGTCGCACAGTTCGCTGCGGGCGGCAAGGACGTTAAGAAGAAGGATCTCGCGGGTATCGCAATGAGCTACGGCTATGTATACGTTGCACAGATCTCCATGGGCGCTGACCGCAATCAGTGCTTAAAGGCAATCGCGGAGGCCGAGGCTTATGACGGACCGTCGCTGATCATCGCGTATGCTCCGTGTATCAACCATGGTATCAAGGGCGGTCTGACAATCGCTCAGCAGGTTGAAAAGGAAGCTGTTGAGGCGGGTTACTGGCACCTGTTCAGATTCAATCCCGCGCTCGCGGACGAGGGCAAATCTCCGTTCACGCTCGACAGCAAGGCTCCTACGGGAGACTACAAGGCGTTCATGATGAGAGAGGTACGTTACAACTCGCTTATGCGCGCTAACCCCGACAGAGCTACCGTACTGTTTGACAAGGCAGTCGCAAACTCCAAGGCTAAGTACGATCACCTTGTTGAAATGCAGAAAGCTTACAAGGAAGAATTTGAAAAGTAATTCGGACAAATCCTGAATAACGAATCCCCCGAGGGCGCTCTCGGGGGATTTTTATTGACAAAAATCGACATATGTGGTAAAAAAGTAAGTGCCGGATAAATCCCGAGCTTTTTGCGAAGGGAGGTGAAAGCATGGACGCTTTGTTAGCGTTGTTAATATCCGTCGAAGCGGGGCTGCTCGTAGAGCTTATCCGCAAGTGGCTTGACGGAGGCAATGGCGACCGGTAAGCACGGCACATAGAAAAGTCCCCCCGAGCGAATTCGAAGCCCTCGGGGGATGATTTTAGTGTAAGCATGGACTTGTTAGCGTTTTATCTTACATTCCTATTATACCACAAACAAAAGATTTTGTCAAGCGGTTATTGGTTATCTTTTTGGCGGCTTGAAAAATCAAGCCCGTTCTTTTTGATGTATTCGTCATATTCTTCACAGGGCACAAGCTCAATTCTGATATCAGAACCCTCATGATACTCAAAGTAGGCATACTTATCATCGCGGAAATTCAAGCAGCTGAAACCAACCCCGTCGATTCCGTCCTTGCTTTTAAGCAATACGAGTTT
The DNA here is from genome assembly GCA_964458395.1 of uncultured Ruminococcus sp. Classification (GTDB taxonomy): domain Bacteria; phylum Bacillota; class Clostridia; order Oscillospirales; family Ruminococcaceae; genus CAG-115. The sequence goes on along the minus strand of CAYWIP010000039.1, from coordinate 22,472 downwards.
ATTGTTGATCCCCCAATAAAATTTGTTTCCCGCTTCGTCAACTATCATCCATTCGGCAAATCTGCCGGGATACTCGGGATTGGGAACGACCTTTATTTCTCCGAGGGCGGTTTTTCCCTCTATTTCTTCGCCAAGAGCGTAATCGGGCATATCGAAAACGTACAGTTCCCATTCGTGTCCGTGTTCATCGGCGAATGTGCTGTATGTCGGCTCAATAGGCGCTCCGTCTACCGTGATGTTCAAAGGCGCTTTCAGGCTTGCTACCGCCGTAACAGTCGTTATCGCGCATATTGCCGCGGCTGCCGCCGCTATCAGTATCGCCCTGATAGTTTTCGGGCGCTTGCGTTCTTCCTTTATCGCGACCGACGCGATATTATCGTCGATATTGCTCATGGCTTCAAATAACGGATTTATTTTATTCATAGAATAATCCCCTTTCGACTAAGTATTTTTTCAGCGAGCCGCGCAGTCTTGCGAGCGCGGTCGTTGCTGCGGTCGGCGTCATGGAGCATGCTTTCGCCGCGTCCTTTGCCGTCCGCATATAAAAGTAGCGGAGGGTGAACAGCTTTTGCTGACGTTCGTCAAGCGACCTTAACCACTCGTTCAACGCCGCGGAAAGCTCCGCCTTTTCCGCTTCGTCCTCGGTCGAGTACCCTGACGGCAGGCACTCGTCAAGCTCCGTCAAAAGCTCGGTCGAACGCATTGCGGCGGTGTTGTAGCGCAGCTTGTCGATAGTCTTACGGCGCGCTATTTTGCAGACATACGCCGTGAGATTATCGGGGCGGTCGGGAGGTATACTCTCCCAGACAGCAAGCAGGGTGTCGTTCGCACATTCCTCCGCGTCCTCGGGCGAGCGCAGAAAGCCCCGGCAGACCTTTAAAATAAGGCGGCTGTATTTGGCTTTCAGTTCCGCAAGCCCGCTCTGATCGCGATTCGTCAGCAGTTCGGTGATCTTTTCGTCCTCCAAGTCATCACCTCCTCGTTAATATAGTCGAAAGGAGAAATGGGTTTGTCACACCTTAAAATAAATTTTTACGGAAAAACTCCCTGCAAGGGGTGCAGGGAGTTAAATATTGTTTAGAGAACGCCGAGGTCGGCGAGAACCTCTTTCATCTGTTCCATATCCATATTGTTGAAAAGAGAGTTTACAATATAAATTATTCCGTCATAAGAAAAATCCGCTGTGCTGCTAACATCGCCATCCTCCATGCGCTGCTCCAAAAGCAGACACTCGGTATCATCATTCAGGATTACCGTCTCCTTGTTAAATTTGCTGATCTCATCGGTCTCGTGAGTTGTCGTCAAATCAAATCCGTCAATGGAAACATAGCAATTAAAATGGAGCGTTATGCCGCTCTTTTTGTGAGTAAGCTCATAATCGAAGTTCAAATAGTCACATTGACCATTATTGTAACCCAGAGAGCTTATAAAAATTTTACATGGCTGTTCTATGAAATTATCGTTTCCGAGTGTTATCGGTTCAGCGTTGTAGAGCTTTAAAATATCGCTCGGCAATGCGTCCTCAAAACAAGCGGAATAGATACTCTCTTCGCTGCCAACCTCGGCACCCATTTTAAGCAGTTCGTCCTTTGTGAGAATGTTCAGATCCTTCTTATCGGTTATGTTGTAGGAAAATTGGTGGTCGGTATGGTTGTCGATTTCAACATTCACTCCCGGGGTTTCGGCTGGAGTAATCACACGAAAATTAAATCCCGTGGACGACGCGGCAACCGCGACAGCAGCGGAGGAAAGAACCAAGCAAGCGGCAGCCGCTGCCGAGGCATATTTTATCGTTTTAATATGCTTTACTCGCTTGGGTTTAACAATGTATCGCGTGTCGATATCGTTCAGTGCAAGTACTAATGGATTAAGCTCTTTCATAAAAACATCTCCCTCTTTATCAGAAATTCTTTGAGTGATTCGCGAAGCCGAAGCAGCGCGGTTGTCGCGGCGGTCTGGGTCATTGAAACGGACTTCGCCGCTTCCTTGACCGACAGCATATAGAAGTACCGCTGAATGAAAAGCCACCGTTTCTTTTCGTCAAGCGTACCCAGCCAGTCGTTGACCGCAGCGGTAAGCTCCGCGCGTTCCGCCGTATCCTCGACCGAGCCGCCCGACGGGATACATTCGTCAAGCTCCGTGAGGAGGTCGGCGTTGCGCATTGCGGCGGTGTTGTAGTGAAAGCGGTTTATCGCTTTTCGGCGGGCGATTCGGCAGATATACGCTTTCAGGTCGTAGGGGTCCTCGGGCGGAATACTGTTCCAGACCGCGAGCAGAGTGTCGTTTGCGCACTCCTCCGCGTCCTCGGGCGAACGCAGGATACCCCTGCACACCTTTAATATCAGACGGTTGTACTTTCGTTTAAGCTCCGACAGCCCCGTCTGATCGCGGCTGGTGAGAAGCTGTGTTATTTTTACGTCTTCCAAATTTATCACCTCCTGTTAATATAGTCAGCAGGGATGAGGCGTTCGTCACATAATTTCCGAAAAAAGCCCGAGAAATTCTCCCGGGCTTCTGTTATGCGTTAATTTATACGGGTTCAACGGAAACCAGCTCGCCGTCGATAAAACTGCTCATTGACAAACAGCTGAACATTGAGATGTTCGTCACCGTGACCTTTACCTTTGTTGAAGTACCGTCGGCGGCAATCCCGCTGATATCCGTGCCCTTGTTGATGTTGCCGAGCCGTATAGTCGGGTATTCGGTCGCGTAGGTGAAATCCTTGACGGTCGATTGCCATACGGCGGTGTTGAATGAGTCGGTGCCGCGGTCGATATGGTAGTTCATCAGCGGAAGAACAAGGCTGTCCGCGTCTGGAACGAACAACACATCGCCCTCCTCGACGCCGTATTCACTCACAACGACGCGCATATATCCGGTCATTGTCACTGTGCCGTCAAAGCTCGCTTCACACTGCTCGAACATACCCGCGAAGCCCATTCCATCCGCTCTGATCTGCTCCTCGGTCAGAACGCCGTCTTTCTCCTCGTAGCCTGCCCGCAAAAAGGTTGTTGACGCGCTTTTCAATGTAAGTTCGCCGAATTTGTCGCCGACCTTGAATCGCCGATATTCCGCGTCAGAGTATTCCGGCAGATCGTCAAAGATCAGCTTCTCGGGATCGTACAGATCGGCGTTGTCCCTGCTGTTCAGACTGATCGACGGTTCGGCAAGATACGCGAAGCCGTCGCACTTTATCTCGTACCAGTCGGGGTCTTTAAGCTCCCCGGGAGCGATAGGATTTCCATCCTGATCGGCGGCAGCGGTAACGTCCGCGCAGGTTATCCGAACATTGTCCGCACCGAAAAGCGTAAAGGGGAGCGGGTCGGAATTGACCGCCTTGTCGGAAACATCGGAGCTTTCCGAGTCGTCCGCGCCGCTCTGTACGGGAGCGGATTCAACAGTTGATGTCGTCGAGGACTCGCTTGAATTTCCTCCGTCCGCACACCCCGCAAGCATTACGGCGGCGATGACAGCCGCTATTACAGAAAATTTTTTCATAGTCATTCTCCTTTGATATTATTGGAAACGTTCGTTTCATAAATAATACCCGGTAAGCGGAGAAAAGGCTGCAAAATTTTCTATTCGGCAGAAAAAACTTCTATGTCTGCGATATCCGCAGAAAAACGCTCCATCATTCCGATTCCGCAGGTAAGCGATATGTTGTCGAGCGTAACGCTTGCCTTGACAAAGCTTCCGTCGTCGGGGATATCCGAGAGATCGGCGGTCGTGTCGGCAGCGTTTCCGAGGAATATGCTGCCGTATTCGTTCTCCCAGACAAGCCCGTTATGCGAGTTTATCCGCTGCATATGAACAATACCGATATCGGGATCGAAACGATAGCCCATAACGGGCAGTATACATTCGCAGCCGCTCGGCACAAAGATGATATCGCCGCCCGCAAGCCCGTGGTCGTTCTCCGTTGCGACACTTATATAGCCCGTCAGAGCGACTTGTCCGCTGAATTTCGCCGAGCCGCCCATAAAGTATATTTCGGGGATACCCAGCTCCGAGCCGGGTTTTATTGAGCCGTCGCCGAGAGTGTATTCCATGCTGTCGTTTCCGCGCGCGAAATTAACCTGCGCCTCCGTAAGCGTCAGTCCGCAGAACGTCTCGCCGACCGAAACGCGCTTGTAATCCTTTTTTGAGGATTCCGAGATGTCCGTAAAGCGCATTTGTTCGCTGTCGAATACGTCCTCGTTGTCGAAGCTGGTGCGGCATATCCCGCTCGGCTCGGCGAGGTAGACAAAGCCGTCGCACAGCACACCCGAGAAATTCTCCTCGGAAAACGTTTCGGCGGAGCCGTCCGTGCCGTCGTTTGTGAAGATCATACTAAGCTCGGAGCGCAATATTGCGCTGCCGTCAAGCCCTATCAGGAACGTTGCGTTCGGGTCGCCGTTTTCCCCGGAGGTCTGCGCGCTGTCCTCGTTTCTCGTGCTGTCAGAGCTATCAAAGCCGTTGGAGTTATCGGAAACGTCGGAGCTGCCCGTGGAGCTTTCGGATGAAATTCCGTCGTTGTCCGTGCTTGAACTGTTCTGCACAAAGCTTTCGGAGCTTGTCCCGGTCGAACTGCCGCCGCTGTTTTCTTCCTTGGCGCAGCCCGTGAGAGCCGCCGCAAGAATTACCGCTATGATGATTTGGTATTTTTTCATAAAAATCTCCTATCGTTTTTGTTATGGTTAACATTAGGTTAAAAAATATTTTTTGTTTATTTTTTAAGCCCGTTATATTAACGAAAAATAGCCAAAAAAGTCTACATATTTTTTACGTTTTTTATCATTTTTTAACTTATTTTTGTGAAACAAGTAAAAATTGATACAAAACAACAAAAATGCACAAAAAAGTCACTAATATTTTGTTGAAAAAGTAACTTTACAAATAACGAATAATAACTTAAAATATAATAAAGAGATAGTATTTACCTGTATGCTGAAAGGATCTTTTCAAAATGATCAAGAAATCTGTTACAATGAGTGACGTTGCGAAAGCGATGAATGTCAGCACCGTTACCGTTTCAAAGGCGCTCGGCGACCGCGAAGGGGTTTCCGACGCGCTGCGCGAGCGTATCAAGCAGAAAGCCACCGAAATGGGATACCGTATCCACACAGGCGGTCACGCGCAAAAGGACGGACTGACTTACAATATCGGAATTATTGTTGCAAAGCACTTTATAAGCGAGCCGTCCGCGTTTTACTGGATAATGTACAAGTATCTCGTGGAGCTGCTGCAGCGGCAGAATTATTACGGTATGCTCGAGGTGGTCGAGGACGGAACGGACGGCTCGTGTGAGATACCGAATTCCGTGCGCGACCGTAAGATAGACGGGCTTATCCTGCTCGGACAGTTCTCCGACAAGTATATTGACAAGCTGATGTCGTTTTATATCCCGACGGTTTTCCTCGACTTTTACGGCAGCCGTGACGACGCGGACACCGTGCTGTCGGATAACTTTTACGGCTCGTATCTGCTTACCTCGCACCTTATTGCGTACGGACACCGCCGGATCGGATTCCTCGGAAGCATCGGCAGCACATCCAGTATTCAGGACAGGTATCTCGGGTACTACAAGGCGCTGCTCGAAAACCGCCTTACGCTGCGCCATGATTGGATAATCAGCGACCGCACTCCCGAGGGCGAAATACATAAGACGTTTGCGCTGCCCAAGGAACTCCCGAGCGCGTTTGTCTGCAATTGCGACGAGAGCGCGTTCAGGCTCGTAAACCAGCTCCAGAACTCGGGCTACAAGATACCCGACGATATTTCGGTCGCGGGCTACGACAATCACGTCTACTCGACGATGTGCCAGCCGCACCTTACCACAATGGACGTGAACAGTCAGCAAATGGCGGCGGAGGCGGTGGAGATAGTTCTCCACAAAATACGCGACGGCAGCTACAAGCGCGGCAGAACGCTCGTCATGGGCAAGCTTATTCTCCGTGACAGCGTAAAGGATCTGCGCGTACTTAATGAATAAATCCGATCAGCGGCTCTCCCCGTGAGGAAGAGCCGCCGTTTTTTATTTGTTCTTTTCCATACGCTTGAGCGTAAGCTCAATAGCCATAATAGAGTCGTTCACGTCGGTGATGTTCTCGACTGCCGTTTCGAGCGGGCAGGGACCGTCCTTAGCTTCGTTGAGGATAGCGGGAACGATCGTGTCCGCGTTTACGGTTATGTTGTTCTCCTCCAGCAGCGCCTTTGCGGGCTCGCTGATAACCTCTGCGTATATCTCGCGCACTCCCAGAATTATATGCAGAAACGCCGCCGCCTTGCCGACTACCTTGTCGCAAAGCCGCCAGCCCGTGTATTTGTTTCCGCTGTACAACCAGTCGAGCAGCGGTCTTACACCTGTTTCCTTGCTTTTGAAGGTAATTCCGTCAAGCGTGATAACGCAGGTGTAACCCTCAAAAATCATCAGTTCCTTTGCACTTTCAAGTTCCGCATGCATAATTATTCCCCCTTGTTTAGTAATGTGTATTATTCGCCCAGCATTTTATTGAAGTCGCCGAACGCTTCCGATATCTTTATCTGCTGCGGACAGACTGCCTCGCAGCTTCGGCAGCCCAGACACGCGGACGGCTGCTTTTCTTTCGGAATAGCTCCCAGAGCCATCGGCGCGATAAATCCGCCGCCCGTGAGCTTATGCTCGTTGTAAAGCTCCAGCAGCCCCGGAATATCCAGCCCCTGCGGACAATGCGTGGTACAGTAATGACAAGCGGTACACGGAACGGTGCCCTTGCCGATCATCTCCGCCGCGACAGCCATAAGCGCCGCGTTTTCCTTGTCGGAAAGCGGCTTGGATTCCTCGTAGACCGCGATGTTCTCTTTAAGCTGCTCGAAATTCGACATTCCCGAAAGCGTTACCTTGACCTCGGGAACGGTCTGCAAAAATCTGAACGCCCATTCCGCCGCCGTTGCCTCAGGACGTAGCTTTTTAAGCACGTCCACGTATTTTTCATCGAGGTTCGCCAGCTTGCCGCCGCGCACCGGTTCCATTACCCATACGGGGATATTATGACCGCTGTACAGCTTTACCTTGCTCTTGGCGTTCTGGAATGTCCAATCGAGCCAGTTTACCTGAAGCTGACCAAACTCCATATACTCGCCGTACTTGCCGATAAATTTCTCCAGAACGGGCATTTCGCCGTGCGCCGAAAAGCCGAGATGACGTATTCTGCCATTCTTTTTCTGCTCCATAAGGTACTCGAAGATACCGTACTTCGGGTCGAGATACTGCTCGATATTCATTTCGCAGACATTGTGGAACAGATAGAAATCGAAATACTCCACCTGACATTTTTCAAGCTGCTTCTCGAAAATCTCTTTCACCTTATCCATATTCGCGAGATCGTAGCCCGGAAACTTATCGGCGAGATAAAAGCTTTCTCGCGGATAATTTTTCAGCGCTTCGCCGACCGCCAGCTCCGAATTTCCCGCGTGATAGCCCCATGCGGTGTCGTAATAGTTGACGCCGAGCTTCATCGCATAGTCCACCATTTCGGCGGTCTTAGCCCTGTCAACGCGGCTGTCGTCGCCGTCGATGAGCGGAAGACGCATACAGCCTAAACCGAGCGCTGATATCTTTTTACCGTGAAAATCATTGTATATCATCTTTAACAACTCCTTTTAAGCAGATTTTATGCCTTGGAATAGAGTTTGCCGGTGCTTTTGTAATCGCTTACATACGCGAAACCGACGCTGCCGCTTTTTGAGCGCGAGGCGAGAACCTTACGCGCGGTCGGCGAGGACATTACCTGCGCGACCGTCATTTTGCCGTCGCCGGGAGTTTTCTTGTATCTTGCCTTTTTTGCGGCTTCTCTTCTTGCAGCGAGGGTGCGCTTTCTCTTGGCTTCCTGTTTGCGCTTTTCGGCGAGCTTTTTCTCACGTTCGTTTCTCTTTGCCTTGGCGAGGTCACGATCAAACTTGTTACATTCCGCGACGGTCGGCAGCCGTCTGTAATTCGCGCTTGACGTGAACGAGCGTATCTCACGGTCGAGCGCCGCATTCAAGCCCGCGACAGCCGCCCCGTCCCCGCCGTTTCTGATTGCCTTTTTATACGCCGAGAGTGCCGAAAGGGCGTTCGACAGCCGCATTGCGGTAACGTCGTCCTTGGTGCGGCAGGCGTTCAGCGAGTAACGATAGCTTATGCGCGCGCTTTCCGTCGTCTGGAAAACGGAATAGGCGTCGGGGTCTTTGGCGGCGAGATACTGCTGCTCACTCGGAGAAAGGGTCAGACCCGAACGCATTTTCGCTTTGATAGAGCCGAGCCTGTTGTCCTTGGATTTATCGTAATCACCCTGCGAGAACATATTATCAATCTTTTCCATTTGCTCTTTTATAAGCTCGGACATAGACTTGCCCTCGTCTTTTTTATCGGTTTCCGCGGAGGAGTTTTCGGCTGACGCGGTCTTATCGGCGGCATTATCCCCCGTCTTATTCGCGTCGTTCCGGACTTTATCCCGTTCCGCTTTTTCGGCAAGCGCGGAGAGCCTTTCCTTAAGCTCCTCCGCCGTCACGTTGTCGGAGGCTCTTTCGGTCTTGGCGTTTCTTGCGGCTTTAGCGGCAGCGTGCGCTTTCGCCGAGAACGCGGCTGTGTCCTTTGCAGATCCCCTGACATAGCCGTTTTGCACTGCTTCGCAAGCAGCGCCGGAGGTTTTCAACGAGCGGACAAAAGCGTTTACAGATCCTACTGTTGAAATTTCCAAAAAATCACCTCCAATATAATTATAGTATACATATATTTAATCGGCAGAGCAAATAGAAATCTTTAGCCTATATTGTGAGATTTGTAAAAAACTAACAAAGAAATACAGCGTATTGCACAAAATACGACCGACGGTGTTTTGTAATAAAACCGCCGCAGCGTGATCCACTGCGGCGATAGCGTTATTGCTTAAAGGTACTTTTTAAGTGTTTCCGCCATGTCGGTCTTTTCCCACGCAACGCCGAGATCCTCGCGCCCCATGTGACCGTATGCCGCTACCTGCTTGTACTGCGGCTTGCGGAGGTCGAGCGTTTTGATTATCGCGGACGGACGGAGATCGAACTCCTTAGTAACCGCTTCGGCGATCTTATCGTCGGCGATCTTGCCCGTGCCGAATGTATCCACCATTACCGAAACGGGATGAGCAACGCCGATAGCGTACGCGAGCTGAATTTCCGCTCTCTCGGCAAGCCCCGCCGCAACGATATTCTTTGCAACGTAGCGCGCCATATACGCCGCGGAACGGTCTACCTTCGTCGGATCCTTGCCCGAGAACGCGCCGCCGCCGTGACGGGAATATCCGCCGTATGTATCGACGATTATCTTACGTCCGGTAAGACCGCTGTCGCCCATGGGACCGCCTACAACAAAGCGCCCGGTAGGGTTTACGAAATACTTTGTGTTCTCGTCGAGCAGCTCTGCGGGAACGGTGGTCTTGATCACCTTTTCGATAATGTCCGCGCGGATCTGATCGAGCGCCGCTTCCGCCTTGTGCTGGGAGGATACGACTACCGTGTCAACTCGAACGGGCTTGTTACCGTCGTACTCGACTGTCACCTGCGTTTTTCCGTCCGGAAGCAAGTAGGGGATAGTGCCGTTCTTGCGCACCTCGGTAAGCTTTTTGGACAGCTTGTGAGCAAGGCTTATCGGCATGGGCATAAGCTCGGGAGTTTCGGAGCAAGCAAAACCGAACATCATGCCCTGATCTCCCGCGCCGGTATCGTTTTCATTCTGCTCACGACCCTCAAGCGCGTTATTAACGCCCATCGCAATATCGGGAGATTGTTTATCGAGAATGGTGTAGACCGCGCAGGTGTTCGCGTCAAAGCCGTACTCGCTGGACGTATAGCCGATCTCGCGGACAGTTTCGCGCACTATCGACGGAATGTCGATATTCGCGGTCGTGGTAATTTCTCCCATAACCGTTACCATACCGGTCGTGGTAGTGGTCTCACACGCAACGCGACCCATGGGATCCTGCGCCAAAATAGCGTCCAGAACCGCATCGGATATGTTGTCGCAAATCTTGTCGGGGTGACCCTCGGTTACGCTCTCGGAGGTGAAGAGTTTCTTTGTGTTCATAGACAAACCTTCCTTTAAAATATACAACAAAATGCTCGCTTCGGTTAAGGAGCGAGCAGGAAGATTTTCTGTTCACTCCTTATCTCTCGGTGAAGAAAACTTCCCGCAGGATGTAGCACCTTTTCGGCGACGAATCACCAATAGGTTGCCGGGCTTCATAGGGACCAGTCCCCCGGCGTTTCCGCCCGAAGCCGCTCTTGATAAGGCATTTTGCAGGGAGCATTATCGCTCCTATACAAAGTATAGCATATTACGCTATACTTGTCAATAGTTTTTCGACAAATAATTATTTTTTATTTTTCCCTTGACAAATCGGAAAAAACGTGGTATAATAATTATTGTAAATATTTTTCAAATGCGTTGAAGGGAAAAAAGTTCGTAAAATGTGTTTTCAGAGAGCCGTTGTTCGGTGTGAAACGGTAATGCCTTGCGGATATAGCTCCTCCCCGAGCAGGGTGAATGAACAGCAGCGGTCATCAACTGTAAACCGCGCCAAGTAATTTGCTTCGGGTTCTCCCGTTACAGAGAAGTGCGTTGGTTGACGCATACAAGCGGACGGTGTTGTAAAATTCCGTCAACGAGAGTGGTACCGTGGACTAAATCCCGTAAAGCGGGCTTTTGGCTTCATCTCTTGTCCTTTGTGGACTTGAAATGAGGTCTTTTTTATTGCGCGGATCATCAACAATGTGAGGTGTTTATGAAGATATTCGGAATGATCATCGGAGCATTGGGGCTCTTTCTTTGCGTAATGAACTATATCGGTACCGGCGTAAGTATTTACAACAAAAAGCATGGTATCGACAGATTCGTATCGGCGATACCGCTGGTTTCGGGAATAATGATGTTCATAGCCGCTGTCATACTTCTTCCCGAGAATATCTGGGCGCTCGGCTTTCTCGCGTTTCTGCTCGACCATACATACCCGATGCTTGTTTATTCCGTGATAGTAACACGGTTCTTTACCCGCGACCCAAATGAAAAAAAGTAAATTATTTTAAGGAGGAAACGAAATGAAATTTTCCGATAAGTATCAAAGACGTTATTTTATGCCGCCGTATCCCTGCCTTGACTGGGCGAAAAAGGAATATGTCGACAAGCCGCCAATCTGGTGCTCGGTCGATCTGCGCGACGGCAATCAGGCGCTGATAATCCCGATGAGTCTGGAGGAGAAGCTGGAGTTCTGGAAATATCTGGTGGACGTTGGCTTCAAGGAGATCGAGATCGGCTTTCCCGCCGCGTCCGATACCGAGTACGAGTTCTGCCGCGCGCTTATCGAGCGCGACCTGATACCCGACGATGTTGCTGTTCAGGTACTCACGCAATCGCGCGAGCATATCATCAAGAAAACCTTCGAGGCGCTTGATGGCTGCAAAAACGCGATAGTTCATCTGTACAACTCCACCTCCGTAGCTCAGCGCGAGCAGGTTTTCCGCAAGAGCAAGGAGGAGATCATCGGGATCGCGGTAAGCGGCGCTAAGCTGATGAACGAGTACAAGGCGAATACAAAGGGCAATTTCCGCTTTGAGTACTCGCCCGAGAGCTTCACGGGCACCGAGCCGGAGTTCGCCGCCGAAATATGCAACGCAGTCATCGACGTCTGGAAGCCGACCGCCGAAAACAAGGTCATCATCAATCTTCCCGTGACCGTTGCGGAGAGTATGTCGCACGTTTACGCGCAGCAGATCGAATATATGTGCAAGGAGCTGCACGACCGCGGGAATGTTATAGTATCGCTTCACCCGCACAACGACCGCGGCTGCGCCGTCGCCGATACCGAAATGGGCTTGCTGGCGGGAGCCGACCGCGTGGAGGGTACGCTGTTCGGCAACGGTGAGCGCACGGGCAATGTCGACATAATCACGCTGGCGCTGAATATGTACACTCACGGAGTTGAGCCGAATCTTGATCTCACCAATCTGCCCGAGCTGACGGAGGTTTACGAACGTCTGACAAGAATGAGAGTTTACGAGCGTATGCCGTATAGCGGACAGCTTGTATTCGCGGCTTTCTCGGGTTCACATCAGGACGCTATCGCGAAAGGTATGAAGTGGCGTGAGGAAAAGGATCCCGACCACTGGAACGTGCCGTATATCCCCGTCGACCCGCACGATCTCGGCAGAGAATATGAGGGCGATGTTATCCGCATTAATTCGCAGTCGGGCAAGGGCGGTATCGGCTATCTTATGGAGCAGAACTACGGTATCGTTATGCCGCCTAAGATGAGAGAGCATTTCGGATACACTGTCAAGGGCGTTTCCGACCGCGCTCACAAGGAGCTCAAACCCGCCGAGGTCTACGAGATTTTTGAAAAGACCTACGTTAACCTCAAGAAACGGCTGGAAGTCGTCGAGGCGCACTACACGCAAGGCGAACAAATTTCCACGGAGGTCACGGTGAAGATAAACGGCGAAACGCGCAAGCTCAAGGGTACGGGCAACGGTCGTCTGGATGCGGTGTCCAACGCGATAAAGGACAGCATGGGCATTGACTACACCATTTCGACGTTCACCGAAAACGCCGTTGAACAAAGCTCCAAGTCCAAGGCGGCGTCATACATCGGAATCACGCTTCCGGGCGGCAATGTAAGCTGGGGCGTGGGTATTGATACCGATATCATCAACTCGTCAATCAAGGCGCTGATCTCGGCAATCAATAATTCGGGATTGATTTAATAAAGTCGGGAGATCGTGCAGATCTCCCGACTTTTTTGTAAATTAGTAAGGCGCGGAGGCTTATCCGCGCCTTTAAATATGCTATGCAAATCAGGAATTGCGCTTGTTGTAGAGATAGTTGCCGACATCCTTAAACACGAACAGCAGAATTACCGTGAAGCAGCAAACCAAAGACAGAATATACATTATTCCCGCAATAATATAATCATAGCCGACATATCCGGGGTTTGCGGCAGCAAGACCGCTTCTGGTGTTGAAAACACTGAAGATCGTACTGAAGTTTGCCGCGCCCGCAATGATGTATACCGCCAGCATGCCAAACTTGGAAAACTCGTAGCCCGAAAGTATCGCAAGCGTAAGGAACAGCGTAATTCCACCGAATACTATAAAATACATATAGTCCATAGCGCCCATTACAAACTCGCTGTAGAGCTTTCTGTCCCACAGGGTTATAGCAACGATAGTGAAAATTGTAAACAGCACCAATCCTGCCGTACCGATTAGAACAAACAGTGAAGCTTTCTTTTCGTCTGCGGAGGGCTTTGAAAGCAACTTGCTCTTCAGTGTTTTTACCGCGAAGAACGCAATTGCGGCGCCGATAACCAGACAAACTATAATGAAAATAAATCTTCTCCACCACGAAGCGGACATTCCGTTCTGACCTACCCATGTGATCGCATCCTCATCGCCCTGAGCGGCAAGCGCCTTCTGCGACTTGTAGGTGGTGTTTATCCAGATCACCTTGTTTATGACCGCGGCAAGATTTGACAGAGCAGCAGCCGCGCCGAATCCGCCATAAAAGCACATAGCCCAATCCGCTTCTTTTATATACAGAATAGAAGCTATGACTGCGATCCCGAACAGAACAGCAAGCACATAGCCCTGGGTGAGCTGCTGGTCCGCCCAGCCGAGATAAATCGACCAGTTGATGCCGTAGCCGCCCATTGCAAACTTCTCAAATATAACCAGCGCAGCCATAAGCACAAGCATAAAGCCGCCCAGCTTAGCGCGTTTTTTCATACCGCCTATCTCTTCTTCCGTGAGCAGCATATCGTCCGCATATTCAATGGTGTTCATGTAAACAAAATACGCACACGCACACAGGCAGATGACCGCGTCCACAACTCCGAAAATGCGGATAGAGTTACGCAGATAGGGGAACGGAACCAACAGCGGAATCATTCCTATTACAGCCTTAGCGCCGAAAACAGCGGTAAGATAGGTCTTGGCAAACGCGAATCCCTTATTGAAGAAGAAAGCCAGAAGTATCGGAACGACGGTGATCACCAGATAGATCATAATGATGTTAAAAACCGTGTCCGAAAGCGCGATTATAGTTACTCCGGAGGACTTTTCAGCCTCGCTAGCGAAGAGCTTTCCGAAGAACTTGACGGTATAGGGAATACCCGCCTCGTCAAGCGTTGTGTTCTGATATACGGGCTTAATAAACAACGGGTTAAACACGATAAAATACGCGATAACCGCTTCGACTATCGAGAATATCCCTACGCCGAGCGCTATCATTTTATTTGATACGCCCTTTTGCGGTGTATCTTTTACGGCAGTTGACATAAATAATCCTCCCGAAAATATAATACTTTTATTAAATTATATCACATTTTCACATCTTTTTCAAGGTGCGTACACAAATTTCAGCGTCAACGCAAGTAAATTTTTTGCGGAATTTTTTGTGCAATATGACAAAGTTTACTCTCCCGGCTTATCAAGCGGTTGAGTCATTTGCGGAGCAGCCGTCTGTATATTGTTGTTAGAATTTATGTTGCTCCTGAGCAGCTTGAGGTTGTTGAGATCGGTCGTCAGCAGTTCCTCAACGCGCAGCAGCATTTTGTCCGCGAAGTCGTTGGTAGACGCGCGGAGATCGGTGCAGCGGCTCTGCGCGGAGCTGATTATCTCCGTTGCGCGGCGGCGCGCCTCCTTCATCACGTCGTTCTCCTCGATAAGCTCCGCGCGGCGCTGCTCGGCCTTGCGGATAATGCTCTCCGCCTCGCGCTTTGCCTCGGAGATTATGCTGTTCTTATCCGAAACGACCTTCTGCGCCTGCTGTATCTCCATTGGCAGCACCATACGCATATCGGACACGATATCGTTGATCTTGTCCACGTCCACCATGCTTCTCTTGCCGAACGGCACTCGTGTAGCGTCGTGGATAATATCCTCCAGCATCTCGATCAGATCTTCGATAGAATATGAATTTTCCATTCCTGTTTTCCTTTCTTCCGGAATTTTCGCTTATATTTCTCCGCGTTTTTTCGCGGCTGTACGCCTTTTTTCCTCAAACTCTCCCGTAAGCTTCCGGCTTATCTCCTCGTGGATCACTCCGGGAACGTATTTCGACAAATCGCCGCCGAACATCGCCACCTGCTTCACCATGCTCGACGAAATAAACGTCGTATTCGCGCTCGCGGGGATAAACACCGTTTCGGCGCGGGGGTTTAAGTCCTTGTTGGTATGCGCCATCTGGAACTCGTACTCGAAGTCGGAAGTAGCCCGAAGCCCCTTTACGATAACGTCAATGTCCGCGCGTTGCTTAAAGTAATCCGCCAGCAGACCGTCGTAACTCGCGATCTCGATATTCTTCATTCCCTCCGTGACCTTAGTCAGCAGCGTAACGCGTTCCGGTATCGAGAAGCTGTAGTTTTTCAGCGGGTTTATCAGCACCACTACTATCAGCTTGTCGAACATTTTCGACGCGCGCCGGATTATGTCAAGGTGCCCGTTTGTAACGGGATCGAAGCTTCCCGGATAAATTGCAGTTTTCATAATGTAATATCTCCCGGATAAATTACTCCTTGTCATCAGGTCTGCGGTAAATCGACAGCGAAATACGTCCGTGACGGAGCAGCCTTACCAGCTCAAAGCCGCCCTCGCTGTGCGGAAGGACACATTCCTTTTCATGTTCGCAGACGATAACGCCGCGCTCGCTCATTTTCTCCGTCAGCAGCGGAAGCGCCTTTTGAATTATCTTATAATTGTACGGCGGGTCGAGTATCGCGATGTCAAACTCCGCTCTTGTCGATTTCAGAAACGCCGAAAACGGCATATTCATTATATGCGACTGCTCCGCGAAGCCCGTGCTTTCCACATTCTGCCGCACCGCCTTTATCGAGACCGCCGCGCTGTCCACAAAATAACATTCCGCCGCGCCTCGCGACAGCGCTTCAATGCCGAGCTGACCGCTCCCCGCGAACAGGTCGAGCACCGTTCTGCCCTCTATCTCAAACTGTATCGCGCTGAAAATCGCTTCCTTGACGCTGTCGGCGGTAGGACGAACCACATCCGTGCCCTCGACCGTCACCAGCTTGCGACCTCTTGCACTTCCCGTAATAACTCTCATTTAAAACCTTTCCTGTATAAAATCGTACAATTCTTTTGCCTTTTCCGCGCTTACCTTTGCAGCCTTTTGCAGTTCCTCGGGAGACGCGGCTTTCATATTCGCCTTTGTCTTAAACGCTTTCAGCAGCGCCCTCGCCTTTGCCTCGCCTATGCCGCTTATCTCGGTAAGCTCCAGGGAATACGTTTTCTGCTTGTGCTTGACGCGCTGGAACGTTATCGAATAGCGGTGAACCTCGTCCTGAATATTTGTCAGCAGCGAGAACAGCGCGCGGTTGGACTTGATCTCGATCTCGCCGCCCGCCTTTGCAATCGCTCGTGTGCGGTGCTTGGAATCCTTTACCAGACCGAACAGCGGCACGTCGATCTTCAGCTCGTCGAGAACCTCCGCGACTGCGGCGATATGCCCCTTGCCGCCGTCGAGCAGAATCAGGTCGGGCAGCGGAGAGAAGCTCTCGTCGCCCTCGAGAAAACGCGTCATGCGCCGCCGCAGCACCTCCTGCATACACGCGTAGTCGTTCTGACCCTCGACCGTCTTTATGTTGAACTTCCGGTACCCCGGCTTGAACGGTCTGCCGTTGCGGTAAACTATCATACCGCCGACCATTCCCGTTTCGCCGAAGTTGGAAATATCGTAGCTTTCAATTATGTTGGGAACTTTTTCCAGACCTCCAGCGCGGAAATTTCCTTTGCCGTGCGCCCGACCTTCAGCGCCAGATACTCGCCCGCGTTCTTTTTCGCGAGCATAATCTGCGCCATTCCGTCGCCGCGGTGCGGTATCACGAACCTGACCGCGTGACCCCGCTGTTCGCGCAGAAGCTCCGTCAGCAGCTCCATATCCTCGAATTCCTCGTCGACGTATATTTCCTTGGGAATATCCTCGCGCCCCGAATAGTAGCTCAGCAGGAAATCGCGCCTCATTGCCGCGCCCTCGTATTCCTCGCCGATAAAGAAATTTTCTTTGTCGATAAGCCGACCGCCGCGGTATTTTATCACGGCGACGCTTGCCATTCCGACGTTCTGCGCCGCGCCGACTATGTCGTATTCCTGCTTGTAATCAAGAATTTTCTGTTGAGCGGTCAAACGCGTTATCGCCTGAATACGGTCGCGGAGCCGCGCGGCTTTCTCGAACTCGAGATTTTCCGCGGCTTCCTCCATTTGCGCCGTAAGCTCCTCTACGGAGGTCTTGCTGCCGTTTTCCAGATATTGGATAGCCTCGGTGATTATCTTCTTGTAGTCCTCCGAGGAGATCTTTCCCTCGCAGACGCCCATACAACGCTTTATGTCGCGGTTTAAACACGGGCGCTCCTTGTTAAAGTCGCGCGGGAATTTCTTCTTGCAGGACGGCAGCATAAAGATCGTGTTTGCCTCCTGTACAGCCTGTTTCACGGTAAAGCCGCTTGTGAACGGGCCTATATAGTCCGCGTTTTTGTCGTTGGTGTTCAGCGTGTAGGTTATCCTCGGGAATTCCTCGCGCGATATCTTTATATAATTGTAGCCCTTGTCGTCCTTGAGCAGAATGTTGTACTTGGGCTGGTGAAGCTTGATAAGGCTGCATTCGAGCACCAGCGCGTCCAGCTCGCTTTGCGTGACGATAAACTCGAAGTCGCGTATCGTATCCACAAGCTTGAGCGTCTTGGCGTTGTGCTGCGAATTGGAGCGGAAGTAGGACGTAACACGGTTTTTCAGCGCCTTGGCCTTACCGACGTAGATAATGTTTCCGCCCTCGTCTTTCATTAAATATACGCCCGGCTCGAGCGGAAGATGATTTGCCTTATCGCGCAAATACGGTAATTTCTCGTTCAAATCGGTCTGCCCCCTCTTGCCCGGTAAATGCGTACACTTTATATTGTATCATATTCTCGCGGAAATTACAAGGGGTATTGTAAATTTTAGGGATTAAATTACACTGCGGTATTTATTATAAGTTGACATTATAGCCAAATGGAGAAGGAATTTTTTGTGCAGTTATACAAAATCGAGAAAGCACTATTGACTTTTTGTAGCCCGTGATATATAATATTTATAGGGCTACAAAAAGTGAGGTGAAGATATGTCTCCCAGAACCGGCAGACCGAAGTCGGAAAATCCAAAGTCCAACCCCATTCACGTTCGTCTTGATGGTGAAACCAAAGAGATATTGGAGGAATATTGCGAACAGGAAAGTATTCCGAAAACAGAGGGGATAAGGCGCGGTATTCACAAACTGAAGTCTGACGTTAAAAAGAAATAAACCGCTGCCCGTCTACCAAACAAAACAGCGGTTTATATCAAACAACAAGACAAGCTTGTTCAAAATCTATTATACCATTGGACGGGCTTTCTTGTCAAGGTTTTTTAAAAAATTTTTAAAAACCTATTGACTTTTTGTCAGTACAGTAGTATAATATTGTTGGTACAGAAAGTAGGTGATAGTGTTTGTCTCCGAGAACAGGCAGACCAAAATCCGAAAATCCCAAAGATACACGGATACAAATACGTATAGACAAGGAAACCTTGTCAACGTTAGATGAGTGCGCCGAAAAGCAAAATACCACAAGAAGCGAAATTGTTCGGCAAGGGATAGAGGAAGTTCACAAGAAGCTAAAAGAATAACGCTTTGCCCTCACCGCAAAGAGACAAGCAAAGCGTTATCAAACCGACAGGAAAATCCTATCCAAAATCTATTATACCATCGGACGGGCTTTCTTGTCAAGGTTTTTAAAAAATTTTTAAAAACCTATTGACTTTTTGTGTACACGGTGATATAATAAGAGTGTACACAAAAAGAGGTGGTGAAATGTCGCCGCGTACAGGCAGACCGAAATCCGAAAACCCTAAGGATATTCAGCTCAAAATAAGAGCAGACAAGCAGACAATCGAGGACTTGGAATATTGCTGTCAAAAGACAGCGTTGACTAAGAGCGACATTATACGGCTTGGTATCCAAAAGGTCAAAGAAGAGGTCGACAAAAAAGAATAACGCTTTGCCCTCACCGCAAAGAGAAAAGCAAAGCGTTATACCCAAAACAAGACAAGCTTGTTCAAAATCTATTATACCATTGGACGGGCTTTCTTGTCAAGTACTTTTTGAAAGGAAGATAAAAAAATGAGTATTTTAGATCAGCTATGCGACGATTATCTTGAGGGAAAGCTCAGCCTTGATCCGCCCACGGCAGACGATCTGGAGGAGCACAGGCTCGGCGAGCTTGAGGAAAAACTCGGTATGACGGAGACGCAATCCGGCTATTTTGAGAAGATTTTCTTCGAGATGCGCACCAACGACGAACGGCGCTTTTTTACCGCAGGATTCAAGACCGCGCTTTACATTCTTCTGGAGTGAAAAATTATGCCGCCCGTAATAAGGCGGCATATTTATTACAGTTTGTTATCGGTGTAGCCGCCCTTGCCGAAGCGTAACTCCGGGTCGTCGAAATTGCTGTCGTTATAGACCGGAGGCTTGGCGTCAGGGGCTTCACGGGTGTAGCGGGATAAGCTTTCTTGGATTTTCCGTTCGTTTTCGGCGATTTTATCGTCGTACAGCTTGACGATATGCCTTGCGATAAATCTGAGAGAGAACGCGAATACCAACTCAATAACTCTTAGAAATACCGGAATGGGATTTCCGGACGGGCTTCGCAGGAACATCACCAAAAACCCGATTACCGCCGCAAGAATTCCAACTACCGCTGCGATATTGCAGAACGTTTCCTTATAAACTCCGCGAAACGCGAAAAACAGCGTTATTAACAGAAAAACCAGAAATACCAGATCTAACATAAATTGCTCCTAGCAGTAATATTCGGGTTCTTTGGACGGCTTTTGCAGAATGCTTTTCGCTATCATATCTATTCTTGCGGGTGAGTAGCGGTACTTTTTGTTTGCGCCGCGCTTTATGTTCTCCTGCTCGATGAGTTTCCTTTTTACGGAAATTCTCTCGACCAGCCTGAAATACGCGTCCAAACGGGCTTTCTTGCGGGCGCGGGCTTTGGCGAGGGCTTTAAGCTCCTCCGCGGTGGGGTAGTCCTTGGGTTTGTCGTGCTTGGGGCAATAGCGCGTTATCTCACCGTTTCGGTCGACTGCGACGATGTTGTCGCGGCAGCTTTTCCCGTAACACTTGCTCATCTCGGCGATCCTCTGCGCAAGCTCCTCCGCGAGATCGGGGTCGTTCTTCAATTTGTCTTCCAGTTTTTGGGAAACGATTATATAGCCGCTTGTTACTCCCGGAATGCCCGAGGAGAGATTTTCGGTGATTCCGCGGTCGGCGACTGCGTTTTCGATCGCTTCACGGAAGAGAGTATTATCGTTGTTTTGCGCGCGGTTTTTGATAAACGCGTTTATTTCGGCGAATTCGGTAATTTCAAGATTCATATTATCACCCCTTTATAATAAGTAGTATATCATAGTTTAAAACTTATTTCAATACTTTGCGTTAAGTTTTTTGAAAATTTTTCACAAAAAATTTGTCGAAATTGTTGAAAATTTCAAAAAGATGTGGTATAATACAATATATAGTGTGCTGAAGATTTTTTCTGCAAAGGAGATTTTTTATGAGATGTCCCGAATGTGGCTGTGAGGAAAGCAAGGTTATCGATTCGCGTCCGACGGAGAACAAGGTACGTCGCCGCCGCGAGTGTATTCAGTGCGGAACGCGCTTTACTACCTATGAGATCATTGAGGAAATTCCGCTGATGGTCATAAAAAAGGATCACACGATCGAGCCGTTTGACCGTGAAAAGCTGGTTGACAGATTGTGCCGCGCTACGGTAAAGCGCCCGGTATCGCTGGAGGTTATCGAGAATATTGTTGAGGAGATCGCCGCCGATCTGAAAAATTCGCTTCAGCGCGAGGTCACCTCGGAGAAGATAGGCGAAGTCGCGCTGCATAAGCTTAAGGAGATCGACGATGTGGCTTATATCCGTTTTGCGTCGGTGTATAGGGATTTCGACGACGTTGACAGCTTTATGAGGATCATCTCGGAGCTTAAGGACGATAAGAACAAATGAACAAAGCCGCCACGTGCAGAACGCGGCGGCTTTTGTGAGCAATATCAGCGCCCGTAATTTAACAACATTGATTAATAACGCCAAAATCCCGCAGTTATAAAACTGCGGGATTTTGGCTGAAATATATGGAAAAATTCACCGATACCCGAAACCGGCAACGGTAAAGGGCAGATATTTTCCGACATGCTTCCACATATTAGATTTTCTCGCTTAACCGGCAAATTCCAGGTTTTTCTTAACGTAAATTTTTCTCCATATAATTATTGCCGCAACAGCCGTCAATATTTCCGCGATAGGAAAAACGCTCCATAAAAGCCACTTCATTTGCAGGTTATTTCCGGCTATATGAGCGAATACCAGCGCGAACGGGAACACAAACAAGAGCTGTCTGCAAACCGAAATAATCAGCGAGCCTACGCCGCTGCCGACAGCTTGAAAAACTCCTTGAAAGGCGATGTTTATTCCCGCAAACACCAGACCTATTGAAATAATGTGTATCGCACTTACGCAGAGCGCCTGTGTTTCTCCCGACAGCCCGAATAATTCCGAGAACGGCACGGCGAAAACCTCAAGCACCGCGCACCCTGCCAGCATAATAACCGCGGTGAATAAATGTCCGAATTTGACGCACGACTTGATTCGCTCGCCGCTTCCCATTCCATAGCTGAAAGCGGTTATGGGAGTTATCGCGTCGCGCATTCCGAATGCCGCGAACAGCAGAAACTGTTGAATTTTGTAGTACAGTCCGTATGCCGTGACCATATTTTCGCTTACGCCTTTAAGGATCAGGTTCATTCCATAGGTCATAACGGAGATCAGCGCCTGCGATATGATCGCGGGAAGTCCTATAGAGTAGATCATACCGATAATTCTGAGCGACGGCTTGAAGTGAACAAGCTTTATCCGTATCGACTTGTTGAATTTCAAATGGAAGATCAGCGCCGCAGCAAACGACACAACCTGCCCGATAACAGTCGCGTAAGCCGCGCCCTTTACTCCCATTTCGGGACAGCCGAGCCAGCCGTAAATCAATATGGGATCAAGCACGATATTCGTGAACGCGCCCAGTATCTGCGCGATAGTTGAACAAAGAGAATGACCCGTCGCCTGAAGCATTTTTTCAAAGATCGCGAACATCGACATTCCGAACGTGAATATGCAGCATATGCTTAAATATTCCGTTCCCATCACCGAAATGACCGAGTTGTCTGTCTGCGAATTTATATAGGCTTCCGCCCCGAAAATACCGAAAATCAGAAATACCAAATAAATTGCAAGTCCGAGAAAGACTGCGTTTCCGGCGGTCTTGTTTGTAAGCTCGCCGTCCTTTTGTCCAAGACTTTTGGCGATAAGAGCCTGTTTAGTATCTTTACACTGATGAGAAAAAGGAGTATAATATAAGTA
>CAYWIP010000038.1:0-24533 GCA_964458395.1 uncultured Ruminococcus sp. | reverse complement strand
CCGGGGATCGTCGTCCACCTCAATGGATATTTCATTGACGCGGGGCAGGGGATGCATAACGATCATATCCTTGCGCGCGTATTGCATTTTTGCCTTAGTCAGACAATACACGTTCTTCTGACGTTCATATTCCGAATCGTCCGCGAACCTCTCCCGCTGAATACGCGTCATATACAGCATATCGAGATCTTTTATCGCCTCGTCGATCGCCTTCACCTCGGTGAACTCCGAGCCGTGCGCTCTTATAACGTCCTTGATATAGCTCGGCAAAGCCAGATCGGGCGTGGAAATAAGCACGAACTTATTATTCGGATAGCACGACAGCGCTTTAACGAGCGAGTGAACCGTCCTCCCGTATTTCAGATCGCCGCAAAGCCCGACCGTAAGGTTGTCCAGCCGCCCAAGCTCACATTTGAGCGTAAGAAGATCGGTAAGCGTCTGGGTCGGATGAAGATGCCCTCCGTCGCCCGCGTTGATAACGTGGCAGTCCGCGACAAGCGCCGCCGCTTTCGCCGAGCCTTCCTGTGTATGCCGCATTACCAGAATATCCGAGTAAGTGCTGACTATCTTGATCGTATCCTTTAAATTCTCGCCCTTAGCCACCGAGGAATTACTCGGATTGTCGAATCCGATAATATTCCCCCCGAGCCGTATCATCGCCGCCTGAAAGCTCATCTGCGTGCGCGTCGACGGCTCATAGAAAAGGGTCGCCATGATTTTCCCCTTGCACTTGTCGCCGTACTCCCCGGGATCTGCCTTAATCTTCTCGGCGAGCGCGATTATTTCGTTCCACTGCGGAACGGTATAATCGTCCATATCGATCAGGTTGTTAAAGTTATTCAAAAAAATCACCTAGCCTTTACAATAGATTATAACAGATTCCGACAAAAAAAACAAGGCGGTTATAAAAAAAAACTCTGCGTTACCAAAACTTGCGCTTGTCGTCCGTAAGTCCGCAGAGATAATCCAGTGATACATTATAAAAAATAGCCACCTTTATCAGAAGGTGGATCGGCATTAAGGCTCGTCCGGCTTCATACCGTTGATATGCTTGTTGATTGGTGAGCCCGAGCGCCTTGGCAAGATCGGCTTGCCGCAGATCGTTGTCCTCGCGCAGATCCCTCATTCGTTCATAGTAATTTTTCACAAAAAACCGTCCTTTCTTTTATAACATTGTACAAATTATATCATACTACATATTTGTTGTATTGACAAAACCTACTTTGTGTAGTATAATGAAAATACAAGAACTACATATATGTAGTATTAGACAGATATAAAGAAATGTGAGCAAAAGAAAGACCGCCGAAAGGCAAAAAACGCGGATATAGCCACGATGTGGTTATATATAAACTGCCCGAATCCCTCGGGCGGGAAAAAATTTTTTTACAGGAGGTCTTTACTATGATAAAGAAACTTCAGGCTCTCAGAGCCAAAAAAGGCTTTACGCTGGTTGAGTTGATCGTTGTAATCGCAATAATCGGCGTACTTGCCGCAATCCTCGTTCCCACCATGATGGGCATGGTAACAAAGTCCAGAGTTACATCTCTTGACCAGACTGCAGCAAAGATCAAGGACACTATCACTCAGTGGATGGTTGACCTTGATACCGCCGGCGGTAAGGTTCCGTCCAATGCAGTTGTACTTATCAATGGTAAAAATGCAAACAATGGTTCATCTGCAAAAGAGTTGAAAGATACAGGCTGGGTTATTGCTGCTCATGACCTTAAGGAATCGTCTGGAGCGTATACTATTGATGCGGTAAAGACGAATCTCTTTGTGGCAAATGGCGAAGAAGACAATAAAACTGCAATACTGGCTTTAGGTAAGAAGCTTTGCTCTGATTATGATTTTACAAAGGATATTTCTGCGGTTGTATATGTTCAGGATAGAAAAGCAGTTGCATGTGTTTACACTGATTCTTTGTATGATCAAAAAGAAGCAACGGCAGCAGCGGCAGCCAAGGCTCTTGGTGATGTATTCCCGCTTGAAGGTATTCGTAGTGGAAAGTGCGGCTGGAATGGAAAAGATGCAGGCGTAATGGACAGCGGCACAATTGTTGGCACATCTCCTAAGGTTGACCTTGATGACACTTTGCCGAAAGATAAGTTTAAGGCGGAAGATAAATCATAAATGGCTGGTAAAAAAATTGTTAAAGAGTATGTTACAACGGCTAGAGCTGAAGAAATTTCTGGTTTTCGTGCAAACACATGGGCAAAATGGTGTCATGATGGCTTAATAGATGGGGCACAATTAGATTCCAAAAGTAATCGATGGCATATACCGCTTAGTGAAGTTTTAAAGCATATCAAGCCTCGACATACGATACCAAAAGATTTATGAAAGGGTGCATAACAATGCAAAAAACGCTCCAAAAAAAGCGGCATAAATTCAGCATACAACGCCTGAAAAATAAAGTCGTTCTTTTCGGGCACGAAGCGTTGGAATGTATCAAAGAATACCCGACCGTAAAAAACGAGACACCCACTTCGATAGTGGACATAATCTCAATGGTATGCGCGCTGGGTATAAGCGTTGTGACGATAATCTGCGTTTTATCCGCGGACGTTCGCCCATGGCCTTAAAAACTCGGGACCCCGGAAAACTCCGGGGTCTCTTTTCGTAAAAAACCGGGATTCCAAAGGGACTTGTCCCTTTGGCGGGGGCGCGGGGGCAGAGCCCCCGCACTGATTTTATACATATCAGAAATTCTCTGGGCAAATCTGAAAATAGCTCTGCGGCTTGGAGCAGACGGGGCAGGTCTGCGGCGCGCTTGTGCCGACGACGATATGCCCGCAGTTGCGGCATTCCCACACCTTGACCTCGCTCCTCTTGAAGACCTCCTGCATTTCGACGTTCTTCAGAAGCGCGCGGTAACGTTCTTCATGGTGCTTCTCGATATCCGCGACCAAACGGAACTTCGCCGCCAGCTCCGGGAATCCCTCCTCCTCGGCGGTCTTCGCGAAATTCGCGTACATATTCGTCCACTCGAAATTCTCACCCTCCGCCGCGCTTGAAAGGTTCTGCGCGGTAGTGCCTATCCCGCCCAGCTCCTTGAACCAGATCTCGGCGTGTTCCTTTTCATTGTCTGCCGTCGTCTGAAAGATCTGCGCTATCTGCTCAAACCCGTCCTGCTTCGCCTTAG
This sequence comes from uncultured Ruminococcus sp., assembly GCA_964458395.1. Lineage (GTDB taxonomy): Bacteria > Bacillota > Clostridia > Oscillospirales > Ruminococcaceae > CAG-115. The sequence goes on along the minus strand of CAYWIP010000038.1, from coordinate 21,388 downwards.
CCGCGAAGAAAGTGTACTTGTTCCGCGCCTGCGACTCTCCCGCGAAAGCCGCTTCGAGATTGCGTTCGGTCTGCGTTCCCGCGTACTTGTTCTGATTTCCGCCTTGAATTTCCACGATATCCGCGCCCGAAACTCCGCATTCGGGGCAGACCGCCTCGGCGTGATTCGGCGCTTCAAATACCGCGCCGCAGACATTGCATTTATATTGTGCCATAAAAACCTCCTGAAATTTAATAAGTATAGTATTTCCTTTCTCCGCCAAAATATACAAAAATCCCCCGGACTATTGCCCGGGGGATCGTTTTGTAAATCTTGACCGTACTTACTTAGCGCTCTGCTCGTAGGATTCGATCATCTTCTTAACCATCATACCGCCGATAGAGCCTGCCTGTCTTGCGGTCAGGTCGCCGTTGTAACCGTTGTTGAGGGTTACGCCAACTTCATTGGCTGCCTGCATCTTAATGTTGTTCAGGTTAGCCTTAGACTGTTTGTTAGACATAATTAAAATTCTCCTTGAAATCAATAATAGCAAAGGCAAAAACGATCAATACGGAATTCAAGTCCGAATAACCTTTGCGCTATTATTATTTTCACGCGGCGGTGAATTATTAAAGGTAATTGTTTCTGAAATAGTCATTTTTTCACGAAAGGACTTGCATTATCTGTAAAAATATGTTATAATATTATGGATTATTATTAAATAAGGAGACAACCTATGGAATTCAACATTTTTACGGTGATAGCGTTTGGCTTGTACGCGCTTATCATTCTGGGAATCGGAATCTGGTCGTTCAAGCGTTCCAAAAATATGAACGACTATTTTCTCGGCGGCAGACAGCTCGGCAGCTGGACGACCGCGATCTCCGCGCAGGCGTCCGATATGAGCGGATGGCTGCTCATGGGACTGCCCGGCTCGATCTTAGTCGGCGGACTTACCCAAAGCTGGATAGCTATCGGTCTGTTCATCGGCACATACCTCAACTGGCGGATATGCGCGTCCAGACTGCGCAAAATGTCCTACGCGGCGGGCGACGCGATAACGATCCCCGAGTATCTTCAAAAGCGCTTTTTCAGCACCTCGCCGGTTGTGCGTTTCGTCTGCGCTGTGATAATTTTCTTCTTCTTCCTGATCTACACCGCATCGGCGTTCAGCGGCGGAGCAAAGCTGTTCAACTTCGTCTTCGGCACGGATTACGTTCTGTCGCTCACTATCGGCGCGCTGATAATCATCTCGTACACGTTCCTCGGCGGATTTCTCGCGGTATGCTGGACAGATCTCGTTCAGGGCTTGCTGATGTTCGCGGCGCTCGTGATCGTTCCGATCGTACTGCTGATAAGAACTCCCGACCTCGGCGGCGCGTTTCAGAGCGCCCTTAACGCGAACGCGGTCACGGAGTACTACTTCAGCTTCATTAAAGCGCCCGACGGCTCCTTAGCGGTAACGACCATAATCTCGGGTCTCGCGTGGGGTCTCGGCTACTTCGGAATGCCGCATATCCTAGTGCGCTTTATGGCAATAAAGAGCAGTGACCTCATCAAGAAATCCCGCCTTATCGCGACGATCTGGGTATTCGTGACGCTCGGCGCGGCGGTTTTGGTTGGCGTATTCGGCATGATGTTCCTGCATAGCCCCGAAAACGCGGAGCTTCTCGCGAAGTTCAACGAAATGGGCGACAGCGAAAAGATCTTCATGTTTCTGTCAAGCTCGCTCCTCCCCGCACTCATTGCAGGAATAATCCTCTCGGCTATTCTTGCGGCGATCATGAGCACCGCGGATTCCCAGCTTCTGGTAACGTCATCCGCGGTAACGAACGATATGTTCAAGCTCTTCAAGAAGAACGCGAGCGAGAAAACGCTCATGTGGATATCGCGCGGCACGGTAATCCTCGTCGCGGTCATCGCGTACATTATCGCGCTCGACCAGAACAGCTCCGTAATGGGTTTGGTATCCTACGCGTGGGCGGGACTCGGCGCTGCTTTCGGACCGGTAATGCTCCTGTCGCTCTTCTGGAAGAGAATGACGATACAGGGCGCGGTCGCGGGAATAATCATTGGCGGCGCGTCCGTAGTAATCTGGGAGAGCGTACCCGCGCTTGCCGCAACGGGGATCTATTCGCTTGCTCCCGCGTTCGTTCTGGCGCTCGCGGCGATAATCATTGTTTCGCTGGCGACCAAGATCGACCGTGCAAAGGTAGACGAGCTTTTCGCCAAGGCTTCCCAAGCGGAACTCGGCGGCAAGGAAGCGTAAATCGAACATTTAAGCCCGGGCGGAAGCTCGGGCTTTTTGTCATTTAAAATTGCCTGAATCGGCACATTCGCCGCAAACGCCTTTAAAGCTGAGCGACACATCGGTAATAATATGCCCGTGCTTCTCAAAAACGCGCTGCTCTATCCCCTCGGGAACACCGCACTCGATATCGAAAACGCGCCCGCAGCGTTCGCAGAGCATATGACAGTGGCTGTCCGTGCGCGCGTCGAAGCGCTCGGGAGAGCTTCCGATATGTATCTTAATGAGCATACCCGTCTCCGCAAGCAGATGAAGATTTCGGTATACCGTGCCCATGCTCAGATTCGGGTTATCTTTTTTAAGCGCCGTATAAACCTCGTCCGCGGTAGGGTGGACGGGGTAATTTTTTACCCGGTTGTAAATAAGCTCCCGCTGCTTGGAAAATTTTCGATTAGCCGTAATAATCATAAAAAACCGCCTTATCGGTAATAGTTACTGTTATTATAGCATTTTATCGCCCTTTTGTCAACAGTAAAATTCTCCCGTAAAAAAATGTCCAAACTATCATACTTGCCTCTATACAAGCATACAATACTAGCGATAAAGCATTTATACGCCACAACAAGGAGGATTACTATGGAAGAAATTACCAAATCAGCGGTACATATCGACGAAACCGTTTTTGACGGACAGTCGGAGCAGGGCGTTGAGCTTGACTATGTACTGCCCGATTACTGTCCCGACATTTTCAAGATATTGTCATGCGCGCTGACGCCGAAAATCGTTTCGTACAGCGTATCGGGCGACTGCAAGCTGAATATCGACGGAATAGTGTACATAAAGGTGCTCTACCTCGCCGAGAACAGCACCGACGTTCATTGTATCGACCAGCGCTACACCTATTCCAAAACCGTCGACATGAGCCGCAAGGGGATAACAGCCGTATCGCCCGTCGTATCGCTGCAAATGAAGACCGACTATTGCAATTGCCGCGCGGTCAGTCCCAGACGTATCGACGTCCGCGGCGCGGTATCCTGCCGAATCAAGGCGACTGCCGGCGTAAGCTGCACGCTCCCCGAGATACCGGACGGCTTGCAGGTACGCACGCGTGAGGTAAGCTGCTGCGGCGAAACGCTCTGTGCCGATAAACAGCTCATCGTCCGTGAGGAGATCGAAACGGGCGCGTCGGGAATAGCCTTCATTCTGCAATGCGACACCGTGCCGAAAATAACCGATCTGCGCGTAATCGCCGATAAAGCGGTGCTAAAGGGCACGGTCACGATAAACGCACTGTACGGTATTTTCAACCCCGAAACAAACGGCTGCTCCGAGACCGAAAAAATGTCGGCGGATATCCCCGTAAGCGCCATTCTCGACATTAACGGAATAACCGACGCTCACAAAACGTTCCCCGAGATCGGCGTAATGAACTGCGAGCTTATCCCGAGATCCGACAGCGGCGTGATCTCGTGTGAGCTTCTGGTGGAATGCCGCGTCCGCGCGCAGCTTGAGGAGACCGCGCAGATCCCTACCGACGCGTATTCCACGGATTACGAAACGGAATTTTCCGCGAACCTGCTGAAAATTTCCACCGATTCCAGAACGGTAACGCAGAATCTCTCCGTCCGCACCGAGCTGACGACCGACAAGGAGGACGTGCGCTCCGTATGGGACGTTTCAAGCGAGCTGAAAAATCCCGTCTGCCGTCCCAAGCCAGACGGAGAGCTTGTGCTCACGGGGCAGCTTTATTGCAGGGCGTTCGGCGTGAACACCGACGGCGTGCCGTTCTGCTGCGAAAAGCAGGAGGCGATCGAGCAGACCATCCCCGCCGCGAACGTCACCGAGGACACGATGATCGACTTCAACGTTATCGTTACCGACACGGGCTTCTCAATAAAGCCCGACGGCGGTCTGGAGCTTACGACCACGCTCGAATTCACGGCAAGCCTGCATAACATCAAGCCCGTCGAGGCGATAAACACCGTCACCGTCCGCGAGGATAAGCCCAAGGACAAATCGGACGAATTCGCGCTCAGAATATGCTACACGGACGATTCCTCCGACTGCTGGAGCATTGCGAAGCGTTATAACACCACCGTTAAAGCACTTATGGAGGAAAACGAGATAGAGGACTGCGACGCGCCGCTTTCCGGCATGATCCTCATTCCGACAGTATAAAGGAGCGTGAAGTAATATGAATCATTCAATTTATTCCGATATCGCCAGACGAACGGGCGGCAATATCTATCTCGGGATAGTGGGACCGGTGCGTTCGGGAAAATCGACGTTTATCAGCCGCTTTATGAACAGCCTTGTTATCCCGAACATTCCCGATGAATTCCGCCGTGAGCGTGCCAACGACGAGCTTCCGCAGTCCTCGGCGGGGAAGACCATAATGACCACCGAGCCGAAGTTCGTTCCCGAGGAAGCCGTCGCTATCGAATTGGAGGACGGCGTTAAAATGAACGTCCGCCTTATTGACTGCGTAGGCTATATCGTTCCCAGCGCGATCGGATACATAGAAAACGAAGCCCCCAGAATGGTAATGACCCCGTGGTTCGACGAGGAGATACCGTTCAATATGGCGGCGGAGGTCGGCACGCGCAAGGTCATCACCGATCACTCCACGATAGGAATAGTGGTAACGACCGACGGCAGCATTACCGATATCCCCCGCGAGGAGTACGAGGAAGCCGAGGAGCGCATAATCGGCGAGCTTAACGAAATAAACAAGCCGTTTGTGGTGCTGCTGAATTGCGAGAACCCCAAAAGTCCCGAGAGCCGCGCTCTCGCCGGGGAGCTTTCCGAAAAGTACGGCACGGACGTTCTCCCCGTAAATTGCGTCGACCTCGACGAGGGGGGCATACGCGAAATACTCGGCGCTGTTCTGCTGAAATTCCCGGTCCGCGAGGTCAGGATCCGTATGCCGCGCTGGATCACCGCGCTCGACAAGGAGCATTGGCTGAAAAAGGACGTTATCGGCTGTATCAAGTCCGCAGCCGCGGAGATAGTCGGAATCAACGACGTCAAAACCGCCGCGGACACAATATCCGAATGTGAGTATGTAAAACGCGCCACGGCAGAGGAACTCGATCTCGGCACAGGCTCGGGCGTTATCGACATAATGCTGCAAAACGAGCTGTTCTATAAAATTCTCGGCGAAGCCACAGGTCTGGAGCTTAACGGCGAAAACGACCTAATGCCGTGCATGATAGAGCTTGCGGGCATCAAGCGCAGATACGAGCGCGTAAAGAACGCACTCGACGAGGTAGAAGCGACGGGCTACGGGATCGTCCTCCCGCAAATGGACGAACTCACGCTCGAGGAGCCGGAGATAATCAAGCAGGGCGGCAAGTACGGCGTGCGCCTGAAAGCCTCCGCGCCGTCTATCCATATGATGAGCGCGAATATTACCACCGAGATAAACCCGATAGTCGGCACGGAAAAGCAGTCCGAGGAGCTGATAACATATCTGCTCAACGATTTCGAGGAAAATCCCACCAAGATCTGGGAGAGCAACATTTTCGGCAAATCGCTCTCCGATCTTGTAAACGAGGGCTTGCACAACAAGCTGAACCGAATGCCCGTTGACGCGCGCCTAAAGCTCCAGGAAACTATCCAGCGCATTATCAACGACGGCTGCGGCGGTCTTATCTGCATAATTCTCTGACGTTGATGTTCTTTTGATCCTCCTTTTTATAGTGCGGCTTGGGAGCAAATATTATTCCCGGGCCGCTTTTTTATGACGATATTTTCATATTGAATACAAAATATGGCGGAAATTTTATAAAAAATATTGAAATTTCGCTGCAAATGTGGTATAATGCATAATGTATAGTTGTGTTTGCCGAATACCGCGCATATTTGTTTTTTCTTGTGAAATAATATTTTTAAAAACACAAGAGGAGATAAAAATGAGCGAAGAAAACAACGAAAGCAGCGCTCCTTTTTCCGAGGAGCAGAATCAGCAGATCATAGATACGGGAATTATCGCGGCGAACAACGCTCCGCATAATATCCACTGTCTTTCGATAATCGGTCAGATCGAAGGGCATTACATTCTTCCGCCGCAGAACAAGACGACCAAGTACGAGCATATCATACCCGCGCTTGTCGCGATAGAGGAGGACAGCACGATCGAGGGTCTGCTCATCCTGCTTAACACCGTAGGCGGCGACGTAGAAGCGGGGCTTGCTATCGCGGAGCTTATCTCGGGTATGTCCAAGCCCACCGTGTCTATTGTCGTGGGCGGCGGACATTCGATAGGCGTACCGCTCGCGGTATCTGCAAAGCAGAGCTTTATCGTTCCGTCGGCTACCATGACTATCCACCCCGTGCGAATGAACGGTATGATGCTTGGCGTTCCGCAGACCATGCACTATTTTGAGAAAATGCAGGAGCGTATCACGCGGTTTGTCACGTCCAACAGCAAAATGAAGCCCGAGCGCTTCAGGGAGCTGATGATGGAGCGCGACGAGCTGGTACTCGACGTTGGCACGGTTCTGGAGGGCAAGGCGGCGGTCAAGGAGGGTCTTATCGATAACCTCGGTTCGTTGTCCGACGCGGTGAAGTGCCTTTATAAGCTCATCGAAAAGGAAAAGAAAGCGCCGCGCGGCAGACCGAAATCCTCCGAACGGAAAACCGCCGCAAAGAAAATAACCCCCTCGTCCAAATCCGACGCTCCCGCCAAGGCAGCTTCTGTCACCAAGACAGGATCCGCCAAGCGCGGAAGAAAACCCAGATCCGCCGCCGCTGCGGTAAGCGAAGCCAACAGCGGGCTTTCGCGCGGCGATATGAGATTGGGAGATTGGAGGGGTGAAAGATGATGCACACGATACTTGACCCGAACGAGGTTCTTGCCGAGCCTGAGCACCAGAACACCGAGGAAAAGCTTGACAAGCACATCAAGAGTGCTATGGCGTTCGACGCAATGCGTACAATGCTTTCAAACGGAAATTGAATCAAATCCCGGCGGATATCCGCCGGGGGTACATATAAAGGGGAATACTATGGATTACATAAATGTTATAATACAAGCAATAGTTCAGGGATTAACGGAGTTTTTGCCGGTGTCAAGCTCGGGACATCTGTCGGTAGTTCAGCATATCACTGGGTACACGGGGGAAACCGCGCTTATTTTGTCGATAGTGCTGCATCTCGGAACGCTCGTTGCGGTATTCGCGGCGTTCTGGCGGACGATACTCGGCATGATCAAGGAGTTTTTCCTGATGTTCGCGGATATCTTTACGGGCAAATTCTCATGGCGGAGAATGAATTCCAACCGCCGAATGGTATTTATGGTAATAATCGCCACGCTTATTTTAGTGCCCGTGTACTTTTTCAAGGATTTTTTCACCGCGCGTCAGGGCGACGGCGACATCATCTTCGAGGGCGTAGCGTTTTTGTTCACCGCGGTTCTGCTGTTCCTCTCGGACAAGTGCAGCGACGGCACGAAAACGGGCGAGCAGATGAAGGTCAAGGACGCGGTCGCGGTCGGACTGTTCCAATGCGTAGCGCTGTTCCCGGGAGTATCGCGTTCCGGTTCGACAACGGCGGCGGGACTGTTCTGCGGACTTGAGAAGAACACCGCGGTAACATTCGCGTTCATACTCGGTATCCCCGCGATACTCGGCGGCAGCGTCCTCGAGATCGGCGACGCGCTCAAATCCGAAGCGGAGCTTGATTGGGTAATGCTCGGCATAGGCTTCGTTATTGCTGCGGCAGTCGGATTTTTAGCGATAAAGCTCGTCAAGTGGCTTCTTGACAAGGATCGCTTCAAGATCTTCGGAATATACACCCTTTTGATAGGCATATTGTGCATACTCGGCGGTATCTGGGAACACGCCTCGGGAGTAACCATTGCTTCGTTATTTGGCAATTAAGGGAAAATAATACATAAAGGAAAGATAAAAATGGCAGAGAGAAAAACGACCTCGCGCGGCACGACAAAAAGCGCGGGAAGCACGGGGAAATCAAGATCGTCAACAACGGCGAAATCGCGCTCCAAAAAAGCCGCGGAGCTTGAAGCGCAGCGTATCCGCGAGGAAGCGCTCCGCAGAAGCATGCGCCGCCGTCACATCTGCTCGGTAATTATGCTTGCGCTTGGTGTTGTGCTGACGCTTCTGGCGCTTATCCCGGGTAGCATGGGCTGGAAAGCGCTGTTCGACGTAATGCACGGGCTTTTCGGCTTCGCGGCATACGCGGTCGGACCGCTCATGATCTACGCCGCGATAGCTATTTCGGCAGGCAAGCCCAACAATACGATCGCGTTCACGGTATTCCGGATATCGCTGTTTATCGTTCTGCTCTGCGCGGCGGTGGAGATCTTCTCCGTCGGCGAGGTGCGCGGGGAAAATTTCGGTGAGGTGTTCGTCAATCTCTACAAAAACGGCGTTGAATTCAGCGGCGGCGGCGTATTCGCGCTGATACTGGGCGTACCGCTTCTGTTTCTGGGCAGACTCGGCGCGACAATAATTATAATTATCGCGGTGCTTGCAGCTCTGCTGCTTATCATTAACACCCCTCTGCCCGAGCTGTTTTCGGGTGTCGGCGGATTTTTCCGCGGCGTCGGCGAAAACGTCGCGGAGAAAAACGAGCGCCGCCGCGAGGAAGCCGCGATCGCCAACGAGGAGTACCTCCGTATCCGGCAGGAAAAGGAAATTCAGCGCCAACACGAGCAGCAGCTTAAACGCGAACAACGACAGCGCACCGAGCTTGAAAAACAGCGTAAGCTCGACGATATGCGCGACGTGGTAAACAGCGTGGGCAAGCCGCCGGAAGAAGCACCAGCGCCGAAAAAGTCCGGGAAGCCGGATAAATTTGATATGCCCGAGCCGCTCGAAGCCAAAAAGCAGCCGCCCATAAAGCTCCCAAGGCAGGAGGAGTCCGCAGAGCTTATAGAGGAACAGAAGCAGGACAGCCGCGATTACCAGCAGGCGCTGAAAAAGTATATGGAAAAGCGCCACCCGATAATGCGCGAGCCCGAGCCGCCCGACCCCAACAAATACGAGGACAGCGACGCGGACTTAGTGCCGATAATAGACGCGCTTGACAAGCTTAACGCCGAAAAAGGTCCAGCGCGCGTTTCAAAAATAGTCGACGCTCCGAAAAAGGACGTCACCACCTCGGACAAGCTGGCGGAGGAAACGGGGAGCGCCGATGAAATTTCCGACGTCGACGAGGCTGAACTGCCGTTCGACCTTGACGACATAATCAACGAGAACCGCCCCTTACAGGGAAATTCGGGTTTCGTGGAGCCGCCCGCGCCAAAGCCCGAGCCTGAAAGCGAGATCACTCCGCTCGGCAGCGAACCATTAAAGAGAACGGACACACAGGTCACGCTTTCGGAGGTGTACACATTGCCGCCGATGAATTTGCTGAACCCCGTAAAAAAGCCCGTTCAGCAGGCGGACATCGACGTTGAGATCCGCCGCAACGCGGACAAGCTTGTCGAAACGCTGAAGAGCTTCGGCGTACAGACGACCTACCTCGGCGCGAGCCGCGGACCGTCCGTTACGCGCTACGAGCTTCAGCCCGCGCCCGGCGTAAAAATCAGCAAGATATCCAATCTCGCCGACGATGTAGCGCTGAATCTCGCGGTCAGCGGCGTGCGTATCGCGCCCGTGCCCGACAAGGCGGCGGTCGGCATCGAAATTCCGAACAAGGTCAAGGATACGGTATTCTTCCGTGAGCTTGTTGATACGCCCGAGTTCAAAAAATCGTTCAACAAAAAGCTTGAAACCGTGCTCGGCAAGGACATCAGCGGTCACTCCGTCACCTGCAACATCACCAAAATGCCGCATCTGCTTATCGCGGGAACTACCGGTTCCGGCAAGTCGGTCTGCGTAAACTCGCTGATAATGAGTATTCTTATGAAATCCACGCCCGACGATGTTCGCTTGATAATGGTAGACCCCAAGCAGGTCGAGTTTATGATGTACAACGGAATCCCGCACCTGCTGATACCCGTAGTCACCGAGCCTAAAAAGGCGGCGGGCGCGCTCGCGTGGGCGGTCACGGAAATGGAGCGCCGCTATACGCTTTTCTCCGAGAACAACGTGCGCAATATCGACGGCTATAACGACGTTGCGAACAATGACGATGAGCTTGAGCATATGCCGCATATCGTCATCTTTATCGACGAGCTTGCCGATCTTATGATGGCGTCGCCCAAGGATGTCGAGGACAGCATAGTCCGTCTCGCGCAAAAGGCGAGAGCGGCGGGTATGCACCTTGTTATCGCGACCCAGAAGCCCACCGTGCAGGTAGTTACGGGACTTATCAAGGGCAATATTCCGAGCCGTATCGCTCTGCTCGTTTCGTCGAATATCGACAGCCGCGTAATTCTCGACGCGAGCGGCGCGGAAAAGCTGCTCGGAAACGGCGATATGCTTTATATGCCCGTCGGAGTCCAGAAGCCGATACGCCTGCAGGGCTGCTACGTTTCGGACGACGAGGTGGAGCGCGTCGCGGAGTTTATAACGCAGACGTTCCGCGCGGAGTACGACGAGGGCATCATGGCGGAGATCGAACGGCAGGCGGAGATAGTAAGCTCGGGCGACAAGAACGCCGCTCCCGAGGAGGAAACCGAGGGAGACGACCGCGACGACAAGCTGGACGACGCGATAGAATTTGTCGTTACGGCGGGGCAGGCAAGCACCTCCGCGCTTCAGCGCCATTTGAAGCTGGGCTACGGCAGAGCCGCGAGAATTATCGACACCATGGAAAAAATGGGCGTAGTCGGACCGTATGAAGGCTCAAAGCCGCGTCAGGTGCTTATGACCAAGCAGGAGTGGTACGAAAGAAAGCTGCGGAGTTAAGATGGAGGATTTATTATGATGTATCCTTTTTTGACGCTTGAAGATAATACCGAGATAGTTCATTCGGAAATGCTGCCGGACGGCACGGTCAAGGTGTATGTGGAAAAGCCTGTTGTTGGCGGTTTCCATAACGCTTGGTGCATTCTCCCCGAATATAAGTGGGAGGAAGTATGCGGTTTATCAGACGAGGAGATCAAGGATTATGAAAGGATCATCAAGGCAGCCGATTTAGTATCATTTGTGTGAATAGAGAGTCGATGCTGTGATCTTCCATTATTTTAAATTACTCTGTCAAAGGAGAGAAAATGTCGGAAAATTTATATAAAAATAGCGAAATGATGAACAAGCTGGACGAGTTTCTGCTCGATATTCAAAAGCCCGCGCGCTATATCGGCGGCGAGGTCGGCTCGGTGATCAAGGACAAGAGCAAGGTGGACGTGCGGTTCGCGTTCTGCTTTCCCGATACCTACGAGATCGGAATGTCGCACCTCGGAATGAAGATACTTTACGGCTTGAAGAACGCCGTGCCGAATTACTGGTGCGAGCGCGTGTTTATGCCGCTCCCCGATATGGAGGAGCAGATGCGTAAGCGCGGAATACCGCTGTACGCGCTCGAGAGCCTTGACCCGATACGCGAGTTTGACTTTATCGGCTTTACGATACAGTACGAGCTTTGCTACACGACGATACTCGAAATGCTGGATTTAGCGGGATTGCCCGTGCTTGCCGAGGAGCGCACGGAGCTTACTCCGCTCATTGTAGCGGGCGGACCGTGCGTATGCAACGCCGAGCCGCTTTGCGACTTTATCGACCTTTTCATTATCGGCGAGGGCGAGGAGGTCAATCTCGAGCTTATGCGGCTTATGGAGCAGTGCAAAAAAGAAAGCGCGTCCAAGAAAGAGTTTCTTGAACGCGCCGCGAAAATCGATGGCATTTACGTTCCGAGCTTGTACACCGTTGAATATAACTCCGACGGCACGGTAAAGTCCATAACCGCACGCGAACCCGCGCCGCAGACCGTCACCAAGCGTATAGTCCGCGATATTGACAAGATGTACGCTCCGGAGAATTTTGTCGTGCCGTTCTGCGATATCGTGCATAACAGAGCGGTTGTTGAGGTGCTTCGCGGCTGCATACGCGGCTGCCGTTTCTGTCAGGCGGGTTATATTTACCGCCCGTTCCGCGAGAAGGGGAAGAACACCATTCTCGACCAGACGCGCTGCCTTTGCGAGAACACCGGCTACGACGAGGTATCGCTCTCGTCGCTCTCCACAAGCGACTACAAGGACATCGAGGGCTTGCTGAAAACCCTCACAGACTACACCTCGAAGAACGGCATTAACCTCTCGCTGCCGTCGCTGCGCGTGGACAGATTCAGCGAGGAGGTCTTCAAGGAGATCACCGACGTGCGCAAGAGCGGTCTGACGTTCGCGCCCGAAGCGGGTTCTCAGCGGCTTCGCGACGTTATCAACAAAAACGTTACCGAGAAGAACGTTCTCGACAGTGTGAAGATCGCGTTTGAGGGCGGTTACAGCGCCATTAAGCTGTATTTTATGTTAGGGCTGCCTACCGAAACCGAGCAGGACATCGAGGGCATTTACGATCTCGCCAAGGCGGTCATAGAGCAGTTCTACGCCAATCCTGACCGAAAAAAGGGAAAAGCGCCGTCGGTGTCGATATCGTTGAGCACGTTTATCCCGAAGCCGTTTACGCCGTTCGAGTTTGAGCCGCAGGCAAGCGAGGAGGAGATCCGTTCCAAGCAGAAGCACATCATGGAATACGCGGACGACAAGAGGATCTCAATATCGCGGTCAAAGTATGATGTTTCGCTGCTTGAGGCTGTTCTGGCGAGGGCGGACAGACGCGTCGGCAGGGCGGTTTATCTTGCGTGGAAAAAGGGCTGCAAGCTCGACGGCTGGGAAGAATATTTCGATATGAACAAGTGGCGCGAGGCGTTCGAGGAGTGCGGTCTGGAGATGAGCTTCTACGCGAACCGTCGCCGCGAATATGACGAGGTCGCGCCGTGGTCGCATATCAATATGCTCGTCAGCCGCGAATTCTTTATTAACGAAAACAAAAAGGCTCGTGAGGGCGTAACAACGCCAAACTGCCGTGAGCAATGCTCCGGCTGCGGAGTTATCAAGAACGTCGGAGGTGATATCTGCTGTGCCATCCGTTAATACGCGCGTGTTTTTCAGCAAGACCGACCGCGCGAAATACATTTCCCACCTCGACCTGAACAGGGTAATGCAGGGGGCAATCAAGCGCGCAAAGCTGCCTGTGTGGTACACCGAGGGGTACAATCCGCATATGTACGTGCAGTTTATGCTGCCGCTCTCGCTGGGGCAGGAGGGCGTTCGCGAGGCTATGGATTTCCGTTTGCTTGAGGACGTTCCGTTTGAGGAGGTCACCAAACGGCTGAATAACGCGCTTCCGCTTGATATCCGTGCCGTGGAAACTGCCGCGCCCGTTTTGAAAAATACGGACATCACTACCGCCGAATACGAGATAACCGCTGATATTGACAGGACAAGATTTCTTGAATTCACCGAAAGCGAGAAAATTGTTGTCGAAAAGAAAACCAAAAAGGGCGTGTCGGAAATTGACCTTAAACCGCTTATTTCGGGGCTTTCCGTCGGTGAGAGGATAACGCTTCGGCTGCCTGCGGGAAACGACTTCAACATCAATCCCGCACTGCTGCTGGAGGCTTATCGCTCGGCTTCGGGCGAGGAATTGCGCCGTATCCGCATAGTCCGCACGAAAATTCTCTGCGCGGACGGCAGAGAGTTCCGTTAGGTGAATTTTTTGTGTAAACTATTGCTTTTTCGGTAAAAATAGGTTATAATGATAGAGTGTTATGTTTGAGGTGCGCTTATGGGCTTTAAAAATAAACGGGATTATCCGAAACGGGAAAAGATCCCGAGGTCGGTAATTCTTATCAATATCATTATGGCGGTTATTATTCTGGCGATCTGCGCTGTGTTTTTTCTTGTTATGTTCAACAACATGAAAAACGGGCTTGCGGTCGGCTAGACGGGCGGTGAGGTGTGCTATGGCAATAGAATGCGGCGCTATTACGGGTGTTTTTTTGTTGTTTATTCTGATCTTCTACAAGTCAAAGCGTAAGGAATGGGCGCTGGCTACGCTTCCGCTTATGCTCGTTCCGCTGACCGACTTTGTGCTGGAAATGGTCGTTGTGCGGATGCTTAAGGTTGAGGTGACGGCTTTCGGCGGGATTCTGGCGCTGGTTATCGCGGTGGCGGCTTCCGCGGCATGGGTCGGAGCTTCGTCCGATCTGCTGAAGCACAAGCGCACCAAGGCGACTTACATCGGCATTTCCAACGCTTTTAATATCGCGCTCGCGGCGATCCTGATAAGCGATATCTTAACTACCGCGGGGCAGCTTGAGTCGCTTATACGGTAGGGAAGCGGCGGGGGTCTGTGAGCGGCGTCCGGGAATGCTCACGGTTTTCGTACAGCGCCGTTTTTGTCGGGCGCTGCTTTGTTCAATTGTCAAGGATCTGTTTTTGACGCTTGGCTCCCCCGTTAAAGGTCGAGAGTTTTCGGTCGGGTATGCGGCGGCTTGTTTGCCTGCTCCGTGTTGCGGAACTCCGGCTTTGCGGTTAGCTGTGCCGCGCCGGAGCGGCGAGTCATGTACTCGGTGCGGGGAGTCTTTCTCACAAAGAAAACTTATTGAACGGCATTTCGGGCGGTCTTTGGGCTGCCCTTTTTTTCTCCTTTCCGTGCCTTGATTATTCTTGTAAACTTCGTATCTTCCGACAAATCTTGTTATCCGTGCGCCCTAACCCTCTTGGCTTTTCATATGTGCGGAGGTTCACGATAGGGATGGCTGCTGAGACGTCTGTTAGTCTTTCCCTATGCCGCCGTGCGGTCGATAGTCCGCCTGCCCCCGCACGCGGGGGTGGTTCGGACGTACCGGACAGCGGATTGGCTGCTTTTACGGTTTCTTGAAATGCGGTCGGTTCTCCCGTGCATTAAGATTATAATAACAAAACGAAAACTGCAAAATGCTGCATATTTTCGGCGGCTTTATACTAATCACCGTTAAAACGCTTGACAAGATTTGCGGCGAGGTCGTACCCGGCGCGAGGAAAAGCGATGCAGACGTACTTTATGTACGCCAAGGGCTTTGGCGATGCGATAGATGCGGGATTGCCGCAAAGATGTCAAGTTTTTAATAGGTGATTACAGCAATTTCACTTTAGAGCCTGTTTAGTATCTTGACGTGCGTAGATTGCGCAGCAGATTTTTTGCCAGACAACGGCAATTTTCGCCGTAATACTGTATGTACGAAAATGCTTCGCATTATCTTCAAGAAAAATTGCCTAAGTATGGCGAAAAAAGCGTTTTGCGCATAGCGCATAATGCGTGCAAGCAAGATGCGTGCGGCAAGATACTGAACAGGCTCTTAGATTTGCCCTTTAAATATTTGTCGAGCCGCATTGCAGCATGTTTGCTGTTGTGAAACTCATGTGGGATTGCTGTAGTATTAAGGACCGGGGTCTGACATTGGTTAATATGTGTTTTACTTACTGTTTCCGTATGCATTGTATTATAATGCCGATTTACGGACTTTATTTTTGTTAGTACGTTAAACCTTTAAAAATTTATCAAAACTACCTTGACAAAAGCTCTCAAATACTATATAATAGAAATGTACTGTATGAACGATACAATATGTAGTAAAGCTAAGGAGTTCTTGAAAATGGCAATGATAACGATGATAAAGAAGCGCGACGGAAGAGAGGTGCCGTTCAATATAGAGAAAATAGCGGGGGCTATTTTCAAGGCGGCGCGGTCTGTCGGCGGAAATGATTACGGGGAGGCTATGCAGCTGGCGGACGATGTTTGCCAGAAGCTTTCCGAAACGATAATCGGGAGAAATCCCTCCGTTGAGGAGGTTCAGGATATGGTGGAGCGGATCCTTATCGAGGAGGGGCACGCCAAGACCGCGAAGGCTTATATTCTCTACCGCGCCGACCGCACAAGACAGCGCGAGATGAATTCGACGCTGATGAAGATTTACGAAAATCTGACGTTTTCATCGGCGGCAGACTGTGATATCAAGCGCGAGAACGCGAATATCGACGGCGACACCGCTATGGGTACTATGCTGAAATACGGCAGCGAGGGCGCTAAGCAGTTCAACGAGATGTATGTGCTCGACCCGGTTCACTCGAACGCTCATATCAACGGCGATATTCATATACACGATCTGGACTTTTTTACGCTTACCACGACCTGCTGTCAGATAGATCTGCTCAAGCTGTTTCACGGCGGATTTTCTACGGGTCACGGCTTTTTGCGTGAGCCGAACGATATAGCGAGTTATGCCGCGCTTGCGTGCATTGCCATTCAGTCCAATCAGAACGACCAGCATGGCGGACAGTCCGTGCCGAATTTCGACTACGCTATGGCGGAGGGCGTCAAGAAAACCTTTAAGAGAATGTATCTGACAAATCTCGCAAAGGCGCTTTTGTATACGTTCAACACGGACTACGACGAGATTCGCGGCAAGCTCAGGGCTGCCGAGGAAAAGGTCGAGGCGGAATTCGGGCTTTACCCGAAATTACAGGACAACTACGACTATAAGGCTAAGGAGTGGGAGATACTCGCGCCCGAGTTCGGCGATAAGTTCACCGGGCTTCAGGATGAGGCGGAGAAGCTCGCCGAGGCGGAGACCGAGCGCGCGACCTATCAGGCTATGGAGGCGCTTATTCACAATCTCAACACTATGAACTCCCGTGCGGGCGCGCAGAATCCGTTCTCCTCGATAAACTACGGTACGGATACCTCGCCGGAGGGAAGAATGGTAACACGCAACGTTATGCTTGCGACCGAGAGCGGTCTGGGCAACGGGGAAACGCCGATATTCCCGATTCACATCTTTAAGGTTAAAGAGGGCGTGAACTACAACGAGGGCGAGCCGAACTACGATCTGTTCAAGCTGGCTATGCGCGTTTCGGCTAAGAGAATGTTCCCGAATTTCAGCTTTATTGACGCGCCGTTCAATCTGCAGTACTACAAGGAGGGCGACTACAACACCGAGATCGCCTATATGGGCTGCCGCACGCGCGTTATCGGAAACAACTACGATAAGTCGCGCGAGATCGTTACGGGCAGGGGAAACCTCAGCTTTACCACGATAAATCTGCCGCGGCTCGGGATCGAGGCAAACCACGATATCGACAAGTTCTACAAGTCGCTTGACACGATGATGGAGATCGTGTTCGATCAGCTTTTGCAGCGCTTTCATATACAGTGCCGCAAGTTCGTCAGAAATTATCCGTTCCTCATGGGGCAGGGCGTCTGGATCGACTCGGAGAAGCTTTCCGAGAACGACAACATCGGCGAGATCCTGAAGCACGGCTCGCTTTCGACGGGCTTTATCGGATTGGCGGAGTGTCTGGTGTCGCTTATCGGCGTTCATCACGGAGAGAGCGAGGAGGCGCAGAAGCTCGGCTATGAGATAATCACCCATATGCGCGAAAAAACCGAAGCGCAGTCGGCTAAGACGGGACTTAACTTTACCTTGCTGGCGACTCCCGCGGAGGGACTTTCGGGGCGGTTTATCGCTATCGACAAGCGGCGCTACGGGGAGATCCCCGGAATAACCGATAAGGATTTCTACACAAATTCGTTCCATGTTCCCGTTTATTATCCGATAAGCGCGTTTAAGAAAATCAGCATTGAAGCGCCTTATCACGCGCTTACCAACGGCGGGCATATCAGCTACGTTGAGTTGGACGGCGATCCGCTTAAGAACCTTGACGCGTTTGAGCAGGTGGTTCGGTATATGAAGGAGCAGGGAATAGGCTATGGCGCTATCAATCACCCGATAGACCGCGACCCGTGCTGCGGATTTACCGGGATAATCGACGACGAGTGCCCTATGTGTCATCGCCGCGCGGACGAAATTCAGCTTGACCGCATTGAGCGTCCGAGAAGATTTTCTAAAAAATAATTTTTACAGCCGCTTTTCGGCGGCTGTTTATTTTGCGGTTCGCGGGGCGGCGCACGGGGAATTTCGCCGTGCCGTTTCGCGGCTGTTTTGGGGGGAAGGTTTATGGATATACGCATTTCGGGGACGGTTTCCGAGTCGATCGTTGACGGACCCGGATTTCGGTATACGGTTTTTGTGCAGGGGTGTCCGCATAACTGCCCCGGCTGTCATAATCCGCAGACACACGATTTTAACGGCGGTAAGATCGTCGATACGGACGAGCTTTTTCGGGAGTGCGTTGAGGATCCGCTGAATAAGGGCGTTACGTTTTCGGGCGGCGAGCCGTTTTCGCAGGCTAAGGCGCTTTATGAGCTTGGCAGGCGCTTTAAGGAGAATGGATATGACCTGTGGTGCTACACCGGCTGGACGATGAAAGAACTGTGGAACATGGAGAAGAGTGAGTACTATGTCGGAAAGCTTTTGTCCATTATCGACGTGTTGGTTGACGGGCGTTTTATTGAGGAGCGTAAAACATTGTCGCTTCCGTTCCGCGGAAGTGATAATCAGCGGCTGATCGATATGAAGCTGACGCTTCAAGAAAATATGGTTATCGAATATAAGCCTTAACCGCCTGCATATGGACGGGTTTACGGTCGGGGGATTTGAGTTGAAAAGAAAGCGCTTGGACAGGGATCTGAAATGGGGTTTTCAATATTTTCCGTATTATCAGACGCGCTTGGAATGTGAGAGATTTCACGGGCTTGTCGGTATGATAAGGCTTACGGACGGAGAGTATTGTTATTGGGACTTTCCGAAAGCGGGCAGGACTGCGGTATGCGGAAAAGGTATGGTCTGCTTCAGCTTGTTCCGAACGGTCAAAGACGGCTTATAACGGCTATGTTTCTTCCTGTTGAAAAGGTCGTTATGGGTAAGCTATACACGTATTCTGTTTCCGCGATGTATGTTGACGTTATCGAACGTGTCGAATATGATCCGGACGGAGTGGCTGCGTATATCGACAAATACCTTGATGTAAAGCTTACTCCTTATGGAGATGTATTGATTGATGATCGGGACGAGCTGGACGAGGCTTTGAAAAAAGGCGAACTTACGGAAGAACAGTATAATGAGGCTTTGAACGAATGTGATTTGATCATCGCTGAAATGGGAAGCAATACGGAGAAAACCGAAAAACAGTGCTGCGATATTTTGGAGATAATGTATGCGCAAATCGCTTGCGGATTGCGGCCTGTTGAAAACAGAATAACCTAGGGATTTTTTTATTGGCGAAAGGAGAACAAAATTGTAATAAATTTGTAATATTTTTTCGGTTGATTTTCGGGTTGATATATGCTACAATAAATATAGAATTTACGCGCAAGGGAGCGATTGACATAAATTTTTTGAAAAAATCTGCTGCGGTATTTGCGGCGTGCCTTATGCTTATCGCGGCGGCGGGCTGCGGCAAGAAGGATGACGACGGCTGCGATTATTCATACGCTTATGATATTTCCTCGAACCCGGTTACTCTTGACCCGCAGCAGGCGGACGAACCTAATTCCGATCTGATAATCGAAAATGTGTTTATGGGGCTGCTGACGCTGGGTAAGGACGGCTCGGTCAAGGAGGGCGCGGCTTCGGATTTTGTGGTTTCGGAGGACGGGTTGACTTATGATTTCAAGCTCAGACAGGATATATACTGGATTGACAATGACGAGTTTGAAAGGCAATGTACCGCGAAGGATTTCGTTTTCGGATTTACAAGGCTGTTTCTGCCGGAAACGCGTTCTTCGAGGGCGGAGGATTTTTACTGCATAAAGAATTCCAAGCTGCTGCATACGGGAAAGATCACCGACAGCTCTATGCTCGGAGTTAAGGCAAAGGGGGATTTTGAGCTGGAGATAACTCTGGAATACCCTAACGCGCGTTTCCTGACTATGCTTACCGAGCCGCCCGCTATGCCGTGCAATGAGGAATTTTTCCTGAATTCACAAGGAAAATACGGGCTTTCGGCGGAATGTACCCCGTCAAACGGCGCGTTTTATGTAAGGCGGTGGCTTTATGACCCGTATTCGGATCTGGATTCAAATAATATCATCTTAAACAGAAACACTAAGAACGCTGAGGCGCGCGAGATCTGTCCGTCAAGCGTGAGCATTTATATTGACGACGAGGAAGAATTTATCAACAATCTGCTTGAGGGAGGTATAAGCTGCCTTGCGGTGTCGAACGACGACAGGGCGCTTATTAAGGGCGATTTCGGCTGTGAGGAATTCTGCAGCATTACTTGCGGTCTGACGTTCAACAGGCAGTCGGAGCTGTTTAAGAACAGCGATTTCTGTAATGCGCTTTCGCTGCTTGTTGACCGTGAAACTATAATGTCCGCTATTCCCGAGTTTAAGGCGGCGGAGGGGCTTGTTCCGGAGCAGGTGTCGATGATCGACAAAAGCTACCGCGAGCTTATAGGCGGATGCAAGCTCTCGGACTATGACGCTAACGCCGCGCAGGGTCTTTTCAAAAAGGCAAAGCCGTCGCTTGATCTGAGCAGGTTTACGGGAACGAAAATTATTGTGCAGGATTCCGCGGCGGAAACCGCAGTGTCGTATATAATGCAGGAATGGCAGCGTGAATTCGGGTTCTACTGCGTGGTCGAAAATCTTCCCGAAAATGAGTTCCGCGACAGATTGAACAGCGGAGATTATGATATTGCGGTAATGGAGCTTTCGGGCAAATACAACAGTCCGTCCGCATATCTGGAGCAATTCAGCTCCTCCGCAGCCGACAACCGTACCGGCTTCTCCGACCGCGGATTTGACGCGCTCCTGAAGCAAGCGGAGGAAGCCGCGGATTTATCGGACAGCGCGGAGCTGTACAAAAAAGCCGAACAGGTTCTTGTTGATAAGGCGGCGTTCGTTCCGCTGTATTATAAGAACGAATACTTTTTCACTGTTGAGGGCGGCACGGATATCGTGTACAATCCGTTTTCCAAAACAGTGGATTTCAGACTTGCAAAATTATTTGACTGAAAATAACCGCCTTATGCATAACGTATAAGGCGGTCAGTCTGTAGGAAAAGTCCGGCGAAGGCCGGGCTTTTTCATTTTAATGTGGCATAATATAGAAGGGTGATGAAAGTGTTGACGAAAAGTAACGAAAACCGAGGATTTCTGAGGCGACTGTTTTTTTGGTTTACAATCAATAGCAGGATACTGTTTTGATTGAAAATCGTTTTAGTTTCTTCTATTTGATTTGAGTGAAATTGTGTTGTACAAATATACAAACTTTAAAGGCTTGGTATCCGAAATCTTAAGACAAACTTAAGGTTGTCTTTAGCTGAAATTTAAGGCGGCGATGTACAATAATATTAAAGACCTGCAA
>CAYWIP010000037.1:0-24624 GCA_964458395.1 uncultured Ruminococcus sp. | reverse complement strand
TTGTCGAGCTGATAGTGCGCCGCGAACATAGCCGCCTCCCAGACCTCGCCCTCCTCAAGCTCGCCGTCGCCGAGAATGGCATAGACCTTGTAAGTGTCGCAGGAAATCTTCCCCGAAAGCGCCATTCCGCAAGCCGCAGAAATGCCCTGTCCGAGCGAGCCGGTGCTCATATCCACGCCGGGTATCTTTCCACGGACGGGATGACCCTGCAAGCGCGCGCCGATATGACGCAGCGTTTTCAGCTCCTCCTCGGGGAAAAATCCGCGCTGTGCCAGAGCCGCGTACAGTCCCGGCGCGGAATGTCCCTTTGACAGTACCAGACGGTCGCGGGTCGGCATATCCGGGTCTGTGGGATCGACGTGAAGTCGGTGCATATACAGGTACGCCAGCAAGTCCGCGATAGACAGCGAACCGCCCGGGTGTCCCGCCTTAGCGGAATGAGTGCCCTCTATTACGCCCATTCTGATCTTTGTGGCAGTTATTTCAAGCTGCCTTACAAGTTTTTCGTCCATAGTTTCCTCCTGTTTAAAAACAAAAGCTCTCATTGCTGATGATATAATACTACCAATATATACTGCGGGTCAAGTAGTAAAATATCCAAAACCGATACTATATTACTTTTCAAGTTAAAAGCTCGGTTTCCGACATTTAAGAGCTTCGATCTCTCCTTGTTCCACCTGCGGTCAATTATTATGCCAATCGGTAAACGTGAAATTCTCGTCAAGCTCGTCGTAAGCCGCATAAGCTATCCGGACAGCATTGCCTGCGCATCGTTTTTATTTGCTGCTTACTTGCAGATGTAGCCCAGCGCTTTCGGATAACTGCTTCCCGAAAAGCCCGGGTCGATGCCCCATGCCGCCGCGATCTCGATAACATGATCCTCGGTCGGCACCTGAACCTTGTCGGGATCCTCCGCGGCGTTCGATATCAGATTTGTGAAACCAAGCCGCAGCTCCTCGGGAGTGAGAGCTCCCCTGTTCATGATTATCTCGCCGTCGCAGCCGCACCAGCCGTAGCCGCGAACCATTTCGCCGTCAACGTACTTCACCCACGCGTGATACTCCGAAACGCGGTGCGTTGAGAAATATTGCAGCTCGGGGAATTTCTTCGCGCTCTTGTCCAGCAGGTCGGGCGCGAGCGTAAGAATGTCCATTCCGTAGTTTACAACCAGAACGTACCCGTTCAGCACGGGCGAAACGAACCGATAGCCGTTGTACGCCATTTCAATGCCCTTGTCCCAGTTCGACGGCTCGTAATTCTTCAAGCCGAGCTTTTGGATAACGTCGATCGGGGAGTCCGACTTAACGCAGAGCCAGTTGCACTTGTAGCCGAACGGCACGGGAAAATCCGGCTCCGTACCCGTTGCGGGACGGACGGGCGCAGGCTCGGCGGTTTTTATTTCGACCGTCTTTGCCGCGGCGGGCTTGTCCGCCTTTGCGGTATCCTCTTTCGGCTGCTTATCCTTGTTAAGGTACTTGCTTTCGCTGAACAGTTCATCTAAAAATCCCATTTTCTTGCTCCTTTCGCGAATTATTATACATCACATAAAAATCCCGTCGATTCGGGATATGTCTTTCTGTGGAAAAGCGTGTCGATTCCCCACGAGGCGGCAATGTCGAGGACGTGCTGTTCGTCGGGGAGGTCGTAATTATCCCAATCCGCCTCGCTTTCGGGGATAAGATTTTCAAGCCCCAGCTCCGTTTCCTCGGGAGTGATTTTGCCTTTGTTCAGCAGCACCTCGCCGTTTCCGCCGCAAAATCCGTAGCCGCGTATCATCTCGCCGCCAACGTACTTTACCCAAGCGTGATATTCAACTACGCGATGAGTGCTGAAAAATTGCAGCTCGGGGAACTTCTTCGCCAGCTCGTCGAGACGCGCGGGGTTTGTGTCGAGAACATCCATTCCCCAATTCACAACAAGAATATAGCCGTCCAGCACGGACGAAACAAATACGCCGCTCTCTCCGTAAACGCCGTTGTTCCAATTGCACACGCGCGGATTTTTCAAGCCGACTTTTTCAATGACCTCTTCGGGCGAATCCGCCTTGATACACAGCCACGAGCACTTGTAGCCGAACGGTACGGGCTTATCGGGAGCGGTCTGCGCGGTATTATCCTCTCGCGGCAGCGCGTTATTTCCGCCCTCAGACGGGCTGACCGAAATTCCCGACAGCGCCGAATTTGCAGCGCTGTCCCAATTTGCCGCGCCCGACGTGCTTTTCGGGCTTTCCGCGCTCGCTTTATCCGCCTTGTCCGCGTTATTCGGCTGAGCGCCCAGCCCCATTCCGTCCGTGAACGCCTTGCCGAGCTGCTTCAGAAAATCAAACATAGTCACCTCATAGCTTCTCGATATAGTCTATAACCTCGGCGATAGCGCCGCTGTTGTTGTCGCAGACGATAAGATCCGCCGCCGCCCTTACGCTCGGCTGAGCGCTCGCGACCGCAACCCCCAGATCCGCCTTTTGGATCATCGCCGTGTCGTTCATATAGTCGCCCGAAGCCACCGAGAATCTGTCCTCCGCGTGAAGCAGACGTATCAGCTCCGCGAAGCCGCGCGACTTGTCGACTCCCCTCGGCAGACACTCGAAATAATGCGGCGCGGAACGCACCCACTGCGCGTCCTCAAATCCGCCGCTCCGAACCGTCCTTTCCACCTCATCAAGCTCATCGGGAGGCGCCGCGATAACGAATTTCAGCCAGCCGCCCTCGGGGATATCGTCAAGCGGTCTGCGGTCGGGAGTAACGCTCTCCATTTCAAGGTGCTCGCGCTCCGTTTCGTTCAGAAAAGGCACGAAAACCGTGTGCTTATGCAGCACCTCAAACCCGAGCTTTCCCGGGAACATATCGTTTATCCTGCGGATATACTCCCGCGCCTGAGCGCCTATCTCGCACTGCCACAGGAACCTGTCCTGCCTGAAGTCGTACACTCCCGCGCCGTTAAACAGCACCGACGGTACGTCCAGATGAAGCACGTCCTCGACTATGCGCCTTGCCATAGCCCAGCCGCGCCCCGTCGCCGTCGTGAACATTCCGCCGCCCTTTCGGAAACGCTCTATCGCCGCCATATCGCGGTCGAGTATGCGCTTATCGTCCGTCAGCAGAGTGCCGTCGAGGTCGGTCATATAAATTACCTTGCCGAAATCCATTCCAAACCTCCGATTATATTTACAAAAGCCTCCAATTTGCCATACCCATATCTATATTTAAAAGCTCCGCCTTGCCCACCTTTTTTAACGCGTTTTCAAGAACGGTCTCACGCCTGACGCTGCTCCTGTCGAGACTCATATCAGCACCCTCGAGCTTTTCCATACGGAGAAGCACGTCGGCTAATTTCGTTCCCGTCAGCTTGTCCGCCGAAATAGTCAGCGCCAGATACTTGATGTTCGAGCGCGTAAGGCTCTCTATGTCGTTCAGCTTGTGGAGCTCGTAAACCTTAAGTCCGTACAAATTCGGCATTTTCCCGAAATCGGGCAGCTTTTCCACAGCCGGCAGCGACATCAGATAAAGCTTTTTCAGCCCCGCCTCCCTTTCAACAAACGACAGATCGGCGAGTTTACGCATTTCCATAAGCTCCAGATACTCTATATTTTCCGTGAGCAGCCCGAAAAAGCCCTCGTTTATCTGCTGATACGCAGACAGACTTTTCAGCTTCGGCGCGCGTACTCCCGAAATATCGACAGCCGCTGGAATTCGCAATGTCAAAGCGGTCAGCTCCTTCAATTGCGAAATGCCGTCAACGTTGGCAAAATCGCCGTTTACAAAAAGCGATCGAACATTCGGAAAACCGCCGAGCATGGAAAGATCGGCTTTTTTGTCGTCGGAATAAACGCGCAGCTCTGTCACCTTTTCGGGCGAAAGACCGCCAAGATCAACGGTGGTTTCCTTTTTGTCTATCTTTATCGTTCCAACGCTGTCGCTCATAATCAAGCCCTCTATTCTATGCTTTTCAGAAATTTCGTGAAATATTCGGGAAGCTCCGAATCGAACTCCATATACTCACCCGTTCTCGGGTGAACGAACCCGATCTTTTTCGCGTGCAGACACTGACCGCCGAGCCACCTCGGCTTGCCGTTTCCGTAGACCTCGTCGCCCGCGACGGGGTGTCCGATGTAGCTCATATGCACGCGTATCTGGTGCGTCCGCCCCGTTTCGAGCCAAACCGTGAGGTGCGTATATCCCGCGTAATTTCGTATCACGCTGTAATGCGTTACAGCTTCGCGCGAGTTGTCGGGGGTAACGCACATTCGCTTGCGGTCGGTCTTGTGGCGACCTATCGGCGCGTTCACCGTGCCGTTTTCCTTTATTGAACCCGTCACGACCGCGCTGTATTCGCGCGTGAACGTATGCGCCTTTATCTGCTCCGACAGCCCGAGGTGCGCGAAATCGTTCTTCGCGATCATAAGCAGCCCGCTCGTGTCCTTGTCGATACGGTGAACTATCCCGGGACGAATCTCTCCGTTTATCCCCGACAGACTGCTGCCGCAGTGATACATCAACGCGTTCACAAGCGTTCCCGAGTAATGCCCCGCCGCAGGGTGAACGACCATACCCTTAGGCTTGTTCACGACCAATAAATCCGCGTCCTCATAGACTATTTCAAGCGGGATATCCTCGGGGAGGATATCGGCGCTTTTCGGCTCGGGGAGCGATATAACGACCTCCGCGCCCTCGGGAAGAACGTCCTTTTTTCCGCACGGCTTGCCGTTCACGGTGACAAGACCCTGCTCTATAAGCTTCACCGCCGCACTGCGTGAAAGCTCTGTGCTGTCGGAAATCAACTTATCCAGACGGAAGCCGCCCGCCGCGTTAAATACTATCGTCTCCATCGTTGTCCTCGGTGGCTGCCAATTCCGCCTTTTTCTTCTTTTTCGCCCTGATCTCGTCGCGGACTACGGCGAACATAAGCAGCCCCGCGCCGCACACCGCGCAGATATCCGCGACGTTGAATATCGGGAAATTTATCAGCCGAAAGTCGATAAAATCCACGACAAGCCCGTCGTTGAAAATGCGGTCGATAAGATTGCCCACTCCGCCGCTCAGGATAAGCCCGACAGCCGCGACGTAAACGGGACGCTTTACCTTTCTGAAGATCATCATATACAGCAGAAAAAGAATGACCGCGGAGGTAAAGACGATAAGCACCCACCTCTGCCCTTTCAGCTTGCTGAAAGCCGCGCCGTCATTAAGGCAGTAATAGATGTTCAGCACCTCGGTGTTTCCGAATTTGATGATATGAATAGTGTCATTCAGCTCCATGTTCGCGGCAATAAGATTTTTGGTTATCCTGTCAACCCCGACCAGCAGAGCCGCTATCAACAGCCAGATGTATTGCAAGTAAGATTCCCCTTTTCGTGCTAAATTAAGGCATTTCCGTTTTATAACGCAAAAGTCGGGAAGGGAAAATATCCCCTCCCCGACCGGTTATTGCTTATTCAAAATGAGTTCTGATAACGTCAGCGCAGCGCTTGCAGAGATTCGGGTATTTGCTGTCCGAGCCGACGGTATCGTCGAACTTCCAGCAGCGCTCACACGCGCAGCCCGACTTCTTCGTTACCGTTACCGAGCAGGAAGCGCCCTTGTATTCGCCCTCGCCGATTGTGTTCACCTTAACTCCCGATACGATACAAGCGTCGGCAAGCTCGCCCTCGAGCGACTTTACGGTCTCGTCGGCAGTGAATATCTCCACCATAGCCTCCAGCGACTTTCCGATAACCTTATCGGCACGCTTCAGCTCCAGAGCCGCCAGAACGTCGTCGCGGACAGCGTGGATCTTCGCCCACTTCTCCTCGTCGGCGGTAACTCCCGTCTTTTCGGGCATCTGATTGAAAATTACCGAGCGCAGATCGTCGTCCTTCCTGTGCGGCATAAACTGCCAGATCTCGTCGGCGGTGTAGCACAAAATCGGCGCGATCAGACGAACCAGCGAATCGAGGATAACGTACATCGCGGTCTGCACGGACTTTCTCGCGGGAGAATCCTTTGCCTCGCAGTACAATGTGTCCTTTACGATATCGAGATAGAAATTCGACATATCCACAACGCAGAAGCTTATCAGCGCGTGATACGCGAGGTAGTAGTCGAACGCCTCATACGAAGCCTTGACCTTTTCGATCACCTCGTCGAGCCGCGTCAGCGCCCACTTGTCAAGCTCGCGGAGCTTGTCAAAATCTACCATTTCGGTATTCGGGTCGAAACCGTTAGCGTCGCCGAGATTGCCGAGAATATAGCGCGCGGTATTGCGTATCTTGCGGTAGCTCTCGGAAAGCTGCTTCAACATATCCTTGGAAACACGGATATCCGCGTGATAGTCGAGCGAAGCGACCCACAGGCGCAGAACGTCCGCGCCGAAGTCCTTGATGACCTCCTCGGGGAAGATCTGATTGCCCTTGGACTTGTGCATCTGCTGACCGTTTCCGTCAACTACCCAACCGTGTGTGCAGACCGCCTTGTACGGCGCCTGCCCCGTCGTCGCGACGGAGGTGAGCAGACTCGACTGAAACCAGCCGCGGTACTGATCGCAGCCCTCCAGATACATATCCGCGGGCCACGAAAGCTCGGGACGCTCTTTGAGAACAGCCGCGTGCGTGCAGCCCGAATCAAACCATACGTCGAAAATGTCCATTTCCTTGCGGAATTTACCGCAGCCGCACTCGCACTTAACGTCCGCGGGGATAAACTCAGCCGCGTCCTTTGCGTACCACGCGTCGGAGCTTTCCGCCCTGAACAGATCGGAGATCGCCTTTATGGTCGTATCGTTAATAATAGTCTTTCCGCAGTCCTCGCAGTAAAGCATGGGAATAGGCACGCCCCATCTTCTCTGACGGGAAATGCACCAGTCGGAGCGCATATTCACCATATTCTTGATACGCTCCTCGCCCCACTCGGGGATCCACTGAACCTGCTCGATAGCCTTGATGGTCTCGGGCTTGAACATATCCACGTTGCAGAACCACTGATCGGTCGCGCGGTAGATTATCGGCTCGTGACAGCGCCAGCAGTGCGGATACGGGTGAACGATCTTCTGCATTGCCAATAAAGTATTGTCGTTCTCCAGACGCTGAGCGATAGCCTTGTTCGCGTCCGCGGTCTTCAGACCCGCGAATTCCCCCGCCTCGTCGGTGAGCACGCCCTTTGCGTCAACGGGAACGATAATGCTGAACATTCCCTTGTACTCGGGCTTCATGCATACCTCAAAGTCCTCCACGCCGAAACCCGGCGCGGTATGAACGCAGCCCGTGCCGCTGTCAAGCGTAACGTGATTTCCCACGATAACGGGAGAACGTCTCGGCAAAAACGGGTGATCGGTCTCGATAAGCTCCAGATCGCTGCCCTTGAAGCTGCCGACCGTGCTGTACTTCTTTATTCCGACAGCGCTCATTACGGTATCGACAAGCTCTCTCGCCATAAGCAGATACTCGCCGTTTGACTTGCTCTCCTCGTCCTCGACCTTAACGAACGTGTACTCGTAATTCGGACCTAAACAAATAGCGAGGTTGCCCGGGAGCGTCCACGTCGTGGTCGTCCAGATAACGACATACGCCTTTTTGAGGTCAATTCCCAGATCCTGTAATTTTCCCTTGTCGTCGACCAGCGGGAACTTAACGTAAATGGAGAAGCACGGATCGTCCTGATACTCGATCTCTGCCTCGGCGAGCGCGGTGTTGCAGTCCGCGCACCAATAAACGGGCTTCAATCCCTTGTAGATGTAGCCCTTTTTGTACATTTCGCCGAAAACCTCGACCTGCTTAGCCTCGAACGCGGGCTTTATGGTGAGGTACGGGTCGTCGAAATCGCCCCAGACTCCCAGACGCTTGAACTGCGCTTTCTGGTCGTCAAGGCAGGACAGTGCGAACTGACGGCAGCTCTTACGCAGCTCCACGGGATCGACAGCGCCGCTGTCAACTCCGAGCTGCTTTATCGCCTTAAGCTCGATAGGCAGACCGTGACAGTCCCAGCCGGGCACATAATTCGCGTTGTAACCGGTCATAGCCTTATATTTTACGATAATATCCTTAAGCACCTTGTTGAGCGCGGTGCCGAGGTGAATGTTTCCGTTCGCGTAAGGAGGACCGTCGTGCAGCGTGTAAGGCTTTTTCCCCTTATTCTTTTCCGCAAGCGCGTAGTAAAGGCGTTCGCTCTCCCATTTCGCCAACATCTCCGGCTCTCTCTTGGGCAGATTGCCGCGCATGGGGAATTCGGTCTGCGGCAGATTTACCGTATTATTAAGATCCACTGACATAATGCTTCTCCTTGGTTTTGTTTATATATTTTTATTTATTGTTCTTGCCGAACTGAAGCTTGTCATGACGAGTTTCCTCGCCCGTCTTCTTGAAAAACGGAAGGTCATGCTCGGGCTTTTCATTGCTCTCGGCGGGTCTCTCCGCCGCCTTTTCGGCAGGCTTCTCCGCGGGCTTTTCCGGCGCCTTTTCAGCGGGCTTCTCGGCAGGCTTTGCTGCGGGCTTCGGAGCAGCGGGCTTGGGCTTCTGAGCCGCAGCCTTTGCGGCAGCCTGAGCCGCCTGCTTCTTGCGCTCAGCCTCGCGCTTCTCGACTTCCTCGACAGTCCTCTTTATATAATCGTTCTCGCACTTTTCGGGCAGAGCCTCGATAAGCGCCATATGCTCCTTGTAGCCGGCAATCAGCTTGGTTCTGTACTCGAGAACCTCTTTTCTGGTCTGCTGGAGAATATTCTCCTGGATCTCCTGCTGCCTGTCCATTGCAGCCTTTATCTCGGCAGCCTTGTTATTGGCGTCTCCGATTATCTTCGCGGCAGCGGCGTCCGCGTCCGCGCGTGTTTTCTTGGAATATTCGTCCGCGTCGTTGACAAGCCTCTCGGACTTCGTCTTCGCGTCGGCAAGCTGCTTTGTAACGGTTTCGTTGGTCTCCTTGGTGAGCTTTTCGGCGGAAGCCTTGGACTCAGCAACGATCGCGTTACCCTGCTTCTGCGCTACGAGCAGCGCATCTCTGAGCGCGTCCTCATCGTCGCGGTATTCGCGTATCTTATCCGCCAGAACCTCAAGCTTGCGTTCAAGCTCGCTTTTATCCTTCTGAAGCTGCGCGAACTCGTCGGAAACTTCCTTGAGATACTCATCTACGTCGTCGGGCTTATATCCGTTAAAAGCCGCTTTTTCAAATTTCTTTGTTACGATTTCCTTTGCGTTCATTTTCTCTTCCCTTCCAATTTCCCGCAGGATCCCCTGCCCGGTCCATATCCAAAAGCGTATGTGCTCTTATTTATAGGAATAGCGGCGTTAAAATTCGCCATTCCTATAAATACAGCACTACAAGAACGTCCTTCGGCGTTCCCTATATGTATTTATGTATAACAACACGAAGCCTTCCCTTTTTGGTTTCCCCGACAATTTCCGACAAGCGGAACCTGCCAAAGCCGCGTATTGAAATAACCGTATTTTCTTTTACCATGGCGCTTACATTAAGACACACCGAAAAATCCGCACTAACCTGTCCGGATCTTATCAGCAACGCGGATTTCTCCCTTGAAGCATTAGTACACGCGCCCACAACGCAATCCAATCTCAGCGACGCTATCGAAGCGTCTATCCTCTCAAATTCAGCCCTCGGAAGCTCCTTTGTAATACCGCGCTCCGAGCGCACTCCTACCCGCCCGATCTTCACCAGACCCGCGATCGTTTCCACTGCCGTATCAAGGCAAAACACGACCGCATAGTCCTCGGCTGTCAGAATATCGCCCACAACGCTGCGCTCAAGCCCCGCCGCGAGAATAGCTCCGAGGAAATCGCGGTGCGAAAGCTTGTCGATCTTGCGAAAAGAAAACGTGACGGCGCACACGGGAAACAGCTCCTCGTGCGGCAGCTCCTCGGCGTATGTCCCCTCAAAGAAGCCGCAGACCGTTCTCGCTGCGCCGTCATATCCTCCGTAAAAAAACGGTTTCGAGCCTCCTGCCTGCGCCGCGCCATAGCCTGCCACTATCGCCTCCCGCTCGTTAAGGAAACGGGAAAAACGCGGCACTCCCGTCTTGCGGCTCAGCACCGCCAGATCGGAAATATGCGCACACAGAAAACGCTCTTCATCGTTTGAAATTTGTACCGCCACTTATCACTCGTCAATATTGTTGATCCAGTCAACATTCTTGGGCGCCACCGCATAGCAGCAGGTGTCGACCTTCTTGATCCTTCCCTCGAACGCCGCCGCGACACCCGTCATAAAATCAACTATTCTTGTGCCGATCTCCTGATCGATACCGTTGAGGTTCAGAAAGATAATCGTTCCCTCGCGCAGCATATCTACCGCGCCGTTCATAACATCCTCGTACTTCGCGGGCTTCATAATGAACAGCTTGGGCGCGCCGGACGAGCTGTGCATATTGATGACCTTGGAACTGCTGTTGCTTCCATAAGAACCCGAATAATCGGAATATCCCGAAGAATACGCCTCCTCGTCCGTAACAGCCGAGGAAGAGGTATCATATCCATCCTCGTAGTCCATAAAGCCCTCGTTATCGTCCCCCGTGCCGAAGATGCTCTTCAAAAAGTTTGCCATTGTTAATTTCCTCCCAATTATAAATATTTTCTGTACCCGAACAGCCCTGAGCCTATCCGGACAATTGTGGCCCCATGCCTTATTGCCGCCTCGTAATCTCCCGACATTCCCATCGAGAGGGTGTCAAACGCCGAATTTTCTCTGTTATGCGCGTTCTCGACCTTGATCCGTTCAAAAAGCTCCTGCATATCCGCAAAGACGCTCTCGTCACAGCCTGCGGGCGGAATCGTCATCAGACCTCTCAGCCTGATGTTCGGGAAACCGCTGACCTCCGAGCAGAACACGCTTGCACCGTCCGCCGGAACGCCCCCTTTGGTCTCCTCCCCGCCGATGTTTATCTCGGCGAGTATATCCATAATTATCCCGTGCTGAGCCGCGCGGCGGTCTATCTCCTCCGCCAGCCGCAGACTGTCCACGGAATGTATCATTGATACCTTGTCAATAATGTACTTCACCTTGTTTGTCTGAAGTCCGCCGATAAAGTGAACCTCTGCGGGCTTGTAGCTGTCCCGCTTGTCCAGATACTCCTGAACCCTGTTTTCGCCCAACAGTGAAATTCCCAGCCCGATCGCGTAATTTATCCGCGCCGGATCGACGGTCTTAGTCACCGCCATCAGCCGGACGCTGCGCCCGGACTTCTCTATATTCTCACAGATCCTGAGGTAATTCCCGCGAATATCCTCAAAGGTCGTCTGAGTGTTATCCGATAACTTTTCCATCGTACAAATCTTTACCCTCGGTAACTATCTTGTCGTAGAGCTTCAGATAATCGTCGTCCTGCTCCTGTGTGCAGATAACGTAATCCTCGCCCCAATAGACAACCTTGACCTTCTTGAACAGCAGATTCTGTCCGCGCTCTATGAACACCCCGCGCTCGTCCTTATCGTTGTAGCGCAGCGCCTTTCTCGAAACGCGCAAGCCTCCGTAGCTGTTCACAAGCAGCTTGAAATGCGCAGTCCGTCCCGTCGTTACCGCCGAGTTAAGCTTGTCACATTCAAAGACATATATTGCCTTATTGTCGCCGCAGTTCTTCACGGAAACAACGTCCGCATCGATAAGATACGAGCCCGAGCCCACTCTTAGCGTGACCTCGCTGCCCTCATAGACCCCGAACATATTCTCGGTATCGATCACCGCCGCGACACGCCAGTGATAATCAGCGATCAGCTTGCCGATCGCCTTTCCGTCGTGCGGTTTCTCGGGAGCGGCAACTATCCCGGCTATTTTCTCCTCGGTAAGGCTTTCGGCGCTCGAATAGCCGAACTCGCCCTCGTAGCCGTCGACCTCGCTGACAAAATAGCCCGCGCCGCCCGCAACCACTTCTTGTACGCCGCCCGAAATAAGCGCGTTCAGCCTGCTTATCCGATCATTCAGCGACTGCTTTTTCGCCGTGTAGCCGTCCGACTCCTTAAGCGTTATCTCCCGCTTGCACATTGCCTCAAGCAAATCGTTCTGCTTATCGGCGGCAGCAGTGAGATCGCCGTTTATAATGTCAGCGATCATATCCGAATGGCTCTCGTTGATCTGAACGGAAATAGCCTCCAACTGGGAATTATCCGTGCCGATAAGCCTTTCGGCGCTCTCGAGCACCGCTATCTGCCTTTCCAGCAGACCGATCTCCCTCAGATAAGACGCGTCGTTGTCGCTTTTGTAGCGCCGAGCGATCACCGAGCTTTTCCCGACCTTGGAGCCGTCCTCCTGCTCGTAGCTGAGTATCCCCGTGCCGCTGCTGTAGATCAGCGTTTCATCACGCAGATACACTCCCTCAAACGGGATCTCCTCCTCGATATCGTAGACCAGCGCGTTCTCCGTGGCGAGCTCCTCGCCGCCCGCGAAGAATATCTGCCCCACCGCGACAAGGATAATGAACACGGACAAGGTCGCGATAATGACCGTAGTCCAGCCCGAGTTCATTTATTCCTCCTCGGACTTCTCGTAAGCATCGAGAATAGACACGGGCTTGAACGGCGTGATAGTCGATATCGCGTGTTTATATATCAGATTCTGTTTTCCGTCCGTATCCAGGATAACGGTATAATTGTCGAACCCCTTTACGATTCCCTTGAACTGAAATCCGTTGGTAATGTAGATCGTTACGGGAATCTTGTCCTTTCTTGCCTGGTTGAGGAAAACGTCTTGTAAATTGATTTCTTTAGCCATTTTTTATCACCTTTTCTATCTGTATTGGATAAGCGGAAATTTCCAGCTTTTTCCTAATGCCCCAACTATATAGTTCTAGTATAACATACTTTTCTAAAAAAAGCTACTGTTTTTTTAGGATTTTTTAAATTTTTTCATAAATTTTTTCGTAAAAAAGCCCACTTTATTCCATAATATGTATTTATTACCAGAATATGTCAATTTTCAGATATATTTTCACTTTCAATAATTTTTATCGCTTTTTCAACAATATCCGAAAATCCGTCGTTTTCACCAACGATTATATGTTGAATTCGTTCATCCCGACGAAACCACGTCATCTGCCGCTTGGCGTACTGACGCGTCCGCAGTTTTAATTCCTCAATGCACTCGCCCAGAGTCCGCTCTCCGCGAAAGTACGGATACAGTTCCTTGCAGCCGATAGCCTGCGCGGCGGTCGGGCGGTCGGGCTGCCCGAAGCATTGGCGCGCCTCCTCGACAAGACCGTTCTCCAGCATTGTGTCGACACGCCTGTTTATGCGCTCCCTGAGCATTTCACGGTTCTCAAAGTCGATAGTTAACATTATAAACTTATACGGCGACGGGTTCCGCCTTGACACAGCCTTTGCCTGCGAGATCGTATGCCCCGTGGTCTTGTAGACCTCCAGCGCGCGGATAATGCGCCCGACGTTGTTCTCGTGGAGCGCTGCGGCGGTTTCGGGGTCGACCTCGCGCAGCTTTTCGAGCAGCGCCGCGTTTCCGTTTTCCCCGGCGAATTTGCGCATTTCTTCGCGGAAAGCGATGTCCTGCCCGCTGTCGTCGAACGTGAGATTATCCACGAACGAGCTTATATACAACCCCGTGCCGCCGCATATTATCGGAGTTTTCCCGCGTCCGAAAATATCCCGGACGCACTCGCCGCAAAGCTTGACGTAGTCCGCGACCGAAAAGCTCTCCGTCGGCTCGAGAAATCCGAGCAGATGGTGAGGTATCCCCTGCTGCTCCCCGGGAGTAGCCTTTGCGCTCGCGACGTCCATATCGGTGTAGATCTGCATACTGTCCGCAGAGATCACCTCCCCGTCATAGCGCTTGGCAAGCTCCACCGCCAGCGCAGTCTTTCCCGAGGCGGTCGGTCCGCATACTACGATTATTTTGTCCATATCAACAAATTTCCTTTACGAAAGCTCCGCAATTTTGTTTAAAACTCCCGCGCCCATCGGCGATCTCTCTCCCGTTTCGGGATTCCTCTGGGCGCGGATATTGTACAGATAGCCCGTTTCACCGTATCTTCCGAGGTCGTTATTGTTATAGTGACGCTCGTCCATACTTATCCCCGTGACCTTTAAGCAGACCACCGCGTGTGTTCCCTCTTCGGTAAGGTCGCGCTCCCACTCAAGCTCGCAGTCCATATTCAGAAAACATTCCTTTATGCGCGGCGCGTTCACTCTTGGAGACGGCTCGGCGGTCAGCCCCGACGCGGTTATCTCGTCCGTGTCGAAGCCGTTGTTCCTGATCGTGTCCATACATTTGTCGAGGATATCCGCAGACGGGAAGTTCACCGCGCAGCAGCCCGTTTCCTTCAACGATCGGTACATATGCCCCGACTTGTGAACGCTCGAGAATATGCAGTGATATCCGCCCTCCGCGCCCGTGAACGTACACCACGACATCATTGTCGCGTTGGGCTTGCCGTTAGATTTATAGCCCGTGACCACCACAAGCGGCGACGGCACCGCCGCCGTATATTCAAGCCATGAAAAGCCGAAAAGCTCCTGCCCTCCGAACTCCTCGTGGAACTTGTCGAATTCTTTTTTCATCTGAAATTTCCTCACCGTTTTATAATGCGTATCGGGTGACGTATTACAGTTTTGCGCTTTTCGGGAGCGCATTTGTTCGGGTCGCTGATGTATATCTCATGGTGAAGCCGCTCCCCGGTGATGTCATTTACATAACCGTTTTCGGCGAGAAACGCGTCCATTGCGGCGACGGTCTGCGGCTCGTCGTCGTAGCTGCCGATATGCATACATTGAACGCATAAACCCTCGTCAACCGTCAGCAGCTCTGCGGCGGAGCAGTCCGGCTTCTTTTTCCGAGCCGCTTCCGCCTTTGCCCACTCGAACACCTCTGCGGTAACGAAATCGGGCAGCCGAAGCACGGAGATCCACCGAAAGCGCTCCTTATGCGCGTAGTCCACATTATCCCAGAAGCCCTCGAGCGGCGGCACCACGAAATCGAAATAGCCATTGATAACACAATCGCCGCGCTTGCTCATCTTAATGGTATACAATATCCCGTACAGCGCCGAAACGGCGTTCTTGTACGCGCCGCCCTCCTCGTTGGGGTCGCCCTCGCCGCGCACAGCGGCATAGGTTATCGGCGGCACGGTGATAATTTCGGGAGCGGTTTTCGGCTGATAAAGCGCTTTGAATTCCTTTTTAAAATCGTATGGCATAATTAAGACCTCCTAAGCGGAATTTATACTCAGATTATAATATATTTTACAATTTTTGTCAAGAACGGAGATCACTTTTTCGGCGTTTTCGGTTTCTTCGGCTTAGGCTCGGGGAGCGCGTTATATGTAGCCGTGACCAGCTCCGTCAGGAACCCGGCGTTATCGACGTCCTCCACGAGAAAATAATTTTTCGCGCCGTCGTAAGGCGGCTTTTCGGGAAGATCGGGATAACGCTCCTTTACCCCGTCGGTGATCTTCACGAAAAACTGATCTCCGCACACAAGCGCGAAAATTTTTCCGTTACAGTATAACCCGTACTCGCCGAACATCTTCTTACAGGTTATCTCGCCCGCGCCGCGGCATTGCTCAGCGACGTATTCCACAAATTCTGTCTTAGATGACATACATCCTCCTTTGCCGTCAATCCGGAAATCCGCGGACGTATTCGAGCGGCACGTCCATTCTTTCCGCGACCTGTCCGTCGGTCATACCCGAATCCCGAAACCGCTTTACGACCGTTTCCATAGCTTCTCCGACCTCGATAATATGACCGTCCGGGTCGTAAAATCTGACTACCCTCTGTCCCCAGCCGTGCTCTTTGACATCGTGAACATATTCTATATCGAAGCTGCGCAGGCGCTTTAGAAAAGCGTTGATATCCGTTTCCTCAAAATACAGCTCAGCCGCGTTATTGCGCGGAATTACGTTTTTGCCGCCGATAAACTCTTTCCACGTTTCCAGAGTCTGGAGCGATATTCCGCCCGTAAGCGTAACATTTGCGCCAAAGTCGGATATCACGTTCATTCCGAGAATGTCGTGATAAAAGCGCTTGCTCGCCGCAATGTCCCCGACCGCCAGAAGCGTGCTCATGTAATTCACAGGCCCGCCCACTTCCTGCACTGCTCAAGGCGCTTGCCGTCGTCGCCCTGCTCCTTGTCGTATGCCATATCGTTCGCCAGCCTGCACGGGAACTCCGCGCATTGTCCGCAGTGCTCGTGCCCCTTGCTCTCGCAGCTTGCCTTTACGGGACATTCCCCCCAGAACGGGTTTTCAATGTTCGTACAGCCCTTGCAGCCCATGCTCTCCCTATATTCGCACTCGCCGCACAAAATTCCGCATCTCGATTGTATCATAACACATTCTCCTTTGCACCGTCATTTTTTCGGGTAATCTATACCCGCCCATTTCGCGCAAACGCGCAGCCGCCTGTCATCTCCGTCGCCGTATTGAATGTCGAACGCCATTTTTTTCAGCGTCTCGCACGGAAACTCCTCGCATTCTCCGCAGTGAACATTCTCCCTGCCCTCACAGCAGTTTTTGACGGAACATTCACCGTGAAACGGATTTTTCACATTAACGCAGCCCTTGCAGCCCATTGACTGCACGAACTCGCAGCTCTCGCATAATATTCCGCACCTTGACTGTATTTCGCTCAAACGCTCAACTCCCTTTCCAAAAATTTCCTTATGAACCTGTTGTTTTCCTCCGACAGCGGTATCAGAAACGCGTTGTTGCGGCACTTTCTGTAAACCTCGCCGTCCATTGTGAACTCGTAGCCGCCCGTACAGTGCGGGTCGTCGCCCGTACCGTTGAGCTTGCGGCAGTCGGTTGACGTTTTTGTCTTGCTCTTCACCTTTTCGGGAAGCGTATCAAGGAAATCTCCGTACTCCCCCGAATGTGCCGCGTAGATCCTCGCCTGCGTTCCGCTTTTGCGCATAACGAAATTAAGCAGAGTTTTGTTGTTATCTCCGCGCAGATACGACACGACAAAGCCGCTTTTAGCCGTTTTGATCTTACACTCGCAGCCGCGCTCCGAAAGGAACTCATTCAGCTCCGAAACAAAACCGCGGTTGCTTTCCTCAACCGTTTCGAGAAATTCTCCGAAATTACTCATTGATCAAACTCCTTTATACTGAAATCAGCCGTATGGCTGATATTAGTATACCTCATATCCGGAGAAATTTCTTGTAAAAAAACGACATTATATGCGACTTTTCGCGTAATCTATCGCCTGCTTTGGATTCATAAGGTGACGGCGGCGAAAGTCGTTGAGCAGGTGCGGCTGATCTGTATAGCCGTACTTCTCCACCGCGTCGAGAATATTGAAATCGGAACGTGCTGTCATCTCCTGCCAGAGAAGCTGATACCTCACCAGCGACGAGAACGCTTTCGGGGATATCCCCATAGCGGCGGCGAACAGGCGCTCAAGCGTCCGCGCCGAAAGCGTTGTGTGGGCACACAGCTCCGCTATTCCGATCGAGCCGTGAGTGTCTATAATAAAATCTATTGCGTTAAGTAAATTATTGTCCGCGCGTATGCCGTCGAGCCGCTTTATAAGCGCTTTTTCGGCGAAGGAAACGCGTTCCCCGAACGTTTTTGCTTCGGCGATATACGGCGCAAGCTCCGCGCCGAGTTTGCCAAAAAATTCCTCCGTCGGGAACGCAAGGTTCTTGCTGCCCGTGAAATCGCGCTCGGCGAACAAGTGCGCCGTCCACGCGTAGAAGCGCACCCCGAAAAGCTCCGAGCCGCCGTTCGCCGAGTAGAACGAATTCTCGTCAATCGTGCAGAAAAAGCCGCTGTTCTCCGTACCGTCTATTCTGAAAATAATGTCCATACATGTGTCGGGGATAACCAGCAGATCGCGCTCGGTCTGCCGTTCCGCCCAGAAGCAGCGTATATATGGCGACAGAGCCGCGCACGGCGCTGCCTCGCGATAGCCCTCCCGACCGAACGGGGTGCATAAAATCGGCTTGTATTTTTCCGTAAGCGAGTGCATTATACTATTCTCCCGAAATATTTCTCGATCTGCCGCTTGGAAATCTGCGTCATTACGGGACGTCCGTGCGGACAGTAGCGGATATTGTTATCCTTTAAAACCATATTCGCGAGATACGCAAGCTCCGACACGTCCTGATCCTCGTTTGCGCGTATGCTCGCCTTGCAAGCCATGGTGTGCAGAACGTCGTCGAACAGCGCGCCCTCCGCGTTGTCGTTCCCCTGTACGAGAATGTCCGCTATGCTTTGCAGCAGCTCCGCGGGGTCGGCACTCTCGAGCGACTGCGGCATTCCCTCGACGAGAACTTTCCCGTCCTCCCCGAGCTTTAACAGTATTCCCGTGTTCTCCAGACGCTGTTTAAAGCTGCTGACCGCCTCGTATTCCTCGGGCGAAAGCGTGACCCCGCACGGCTCTATCAGAAGCTGCCCGTGGATATTCACGCCCTTTTTGAAGCGCTCGAAGTTTATGCGCTCGTGAGCGGCGTGCTTGTCGATAAGTATAAGGCTCTCGCCGCTCTCGCAAAGGATATACGTCTTGAATAACTCGCCGATAACGCGTATATTCTCAACGGGGATCTCCTCCTCAGCGGGAGCTTGCGGCGCTGCCTGAACGGACCGGATCGGCTCTTCTCGTTTCTCGAACGACTTGCTCGACAGAAACGCGAATCCCGGCAGCTCCTCCTGAACCTTTTCCTCGGAAATATTCGGCTTCAATTCGCTCCGCATAAGCGGCGGCAGCACCTCGGGCAATACCTCCTGCTCGGCGGGCTGAACGTTCTCGGGTTTCGGGAACTCAAACGGCACCACTCTGCGGTAAAAGCTCTCGGGATCGGGCTTCTTTTCGGGAACGGCGGAGACCTCCACGTTACCCGACGGTATCGTCACCGTGGAAACGGCTTCATCATAGTCCGGCGATTTATTTTCCGAAACGTTGGGTAATTGTATCTCACGGCTCTGATCGTAACCGAGCAGACCGTTCTTGACCGCAAAATAGATAGCGTCGAACACCGATTTCTCGTTCGAGAACCGCACCTCGGTCTTTGCCGGGGAAATATTCGCGTCGAGCAGCGACGGGTCGAGATTTACGCACAGCACGCAGGACGGAAACTTCCCGACCATTATGCTGTTGCGGAAAGCCTCCTCGATCGCCGCGCAGCAGAGCGGACTTTTCACGCTCCGACCGTTGACGAAAAAGTGCTGCATGGTGCGGTTCGCCCTCGTGAACAGCGGCGAACTGACGTAACCCGTCACTCCGATATCGCGGTAGATGTTATCAACGGGGATCATTCCCGCCGCGAACTGCTTGCCAAAAACCGCGTAAATGGCGCTGTAATACTCCCCGTCGCCCGACGTAAGCATAGTCTGCTTTCCGTCGCGGATAAATCTGAACGAGATGTTCGGGTGAGATAAGGCTAACTTTTCGATAACGTTCGCGCAGTAATTCCCCTCGGTGACATCCTTTTTGAGAAATTTCAGCCGCGCGGGCGTGTTGTAGAACAGGTCGCGGATTATTATCGTAGTGCCGTCCGCGCAGCCTATCCTGTCATACTCCGACGGGGTAACGCCCTCGATCTTGTACGACGTTCCGAGCTTATCCACAGGGCGCTTGCTTATCGCTTCTATCCGCGACACAGCCGCCACCGAAGCCAGCGCCTCACCGCGGAAGCCGAGCGTGTTTATATTCTCGAGATCCTCTTGAGTGTACACCTTGCTCGTCGCGTGGCGCAGAAAAGCAAGCGGCATATCCTCGTAAGAAATGCCGCAGCCGTCGTCAGTAACGCGCATATACGCTATTCCGCCGCGCTTTATTTCCACGGAAATACTCCGCGCGCCCGCGTCTATCGCGTTCTCCGCAAGCTCCTTTATCACCGACGACGGGCGCTCTATTACCTCGCCCGCCGCGATCAACTCATATACGCTTTTGTCAAGCTGATTTATTTTCGCCATTTTATCCCCTTATTTGAAAGCGCTCTGCGCACCGGGCGGCTTCGCCGCCCTAGCTGCCGATAACTCCTCCGCTCCCTCGCTTCGCTCCTCCGCTCCGTCGTCATCGGCGCTTGCGCTCCGCTTCGACTGCTTCCCTGTTTGTTGCCAAAAGACTTTTTGACTGCAACCCTTAATGTCGACGAAAGCGGTGTTTATCTGAAATGCTGCTTTTTTACACTCTAATTAAGTGTATCTTTCAATTCCTTAACGAACATCAGCGCGTCCATGGGGCTCATCGTGTTTATATCCGCCGCGCGGAGCCTTGCTATGACGTTCTGCTCATTTACGGCGGTAAAGCTGAACTGCTCGTCACGGCTGCGCTCGATAGCCTCCGCGAGCCGAACCTTTCCGCTGACCTCCAGATCTTTAAGCTCCTCTTTGGCGCGTTCGATTACCTTATTCGGCAGCCCCGCCAGCTTCGCGACCTCGATTCCGTAGCTGTCGTCCGTGCCGCCCGGAACTATCTTGTGCAAAAACTTGATATCGTCGCCGCGCTTAGTTACCGCAACGCTGAAATTCCTTACACCCTTGTAGTCCTTTTCCATGGTGATAAGCTCGTGGTAATGCGTCGCGAATAAGGTCTTGCAGCCGATCTTCTGCGAGATATGCTCCGCGACCGACTTCGCTATCGAAATACCGTCGAACGTCGAAGTGCCGCGCCCTATCTCGTCAAGTATAACAAGGCTGTTCTTGGTCGCGTTTTTGAGAATATCCGCGACCTCGTTCATCTCCACCATAAACGTGGACTGCCCCGCCGT
The DNA here is from genome assembly GCA_964458395.1 of uncultured Ruminococcus sp. Taxonomy (GTDB): domain Bacteria; phylum Bacillota; class Clostridia; order Oscillospirales; family Ruminococcaceae; genus CAG-115. The sequence goes on along the minus strand of CAYWIP010000037.1, from coordinate 3,997 downwards.
AAGATCGTCGGACGCACCCACGCGCGTGAAGATCTTATCGACAACGCCGATCCTCGCGTACCGCGCGGGAACAAAGCAGCCCATCTGCGCCATAAGCACGATTATCGCGGTCTGGCGCATAAACGTGGATTTACCCGACATATTCGGTCCCGTGATGACGAGCAGTCTGTTGTCCGATTGGTCGAGATAAACGTCGTTTGGCGTAAACGGATGATCTGTCAGTATCTTCTCGACGACCGGGTGACGACCGTCCTTTATGTCGATAACGCCCTCCATTGTTATCTCGGGCTTGACGAAGCTGTTCTCGAGCGACACCTGCGCAAACGAGCAAAGCGCGTCTACCTCCGAAACCGCGACGGCGGTCTTTTGTATCAGCTCCAGCTTTGTCGCTATAAACTCCCGTATCTCGCCGAACACCGCCTGCTCCAGCGCGAGAATACGCTCGTTCGCGCCGAGTATCTCGCCCTCGACCTTTTTCAGCTCGTCGGTAATATAGCGCTCGCCGTTCGTGAGCGTCTGCTTGCGGTGATAGTGAGCGGGAACCTGCCCGACAAAGCTCTTCGACACCTCTATGTAATAGCCGAAAACGCGGTTGTAGCCGACCTTCAGCGTGCGTATTCCCGTAGCCTCGCGTTCGCGCCGCTCCATTTCGCGGAGGATATCCTCGCCGCCGCCCGATATCCCTCGCAGCCTGTCTATCTCCTCGTTGAAGCCGTCGCGGATAACTCCGCCGTCCTTCAGGCTCTGCGGAGGCTCGTCGACTATCGCGTTGCCGACAAGCGCTGCTATCTCCGTCAGCTCGCTTATATTGCCGTTAAGCTCCGCGAGCAGCTTCGCGTTCAGACCCGACAGCTCCTGCTTCAGCAGCGGAAGCTTTTCGCACGTCTGCCCCAGCGCGCGGATATCCCTCGGTGACGCGGACTTGTACATAACGCGCGACATCAGCCGCTCCAAATCGAACACGCCTTTCAGCGCCGCGCGGACATCCCCGAGCGCCGCCGAGTTTTTGGTAAGCTCCTCGACCGCGTCCAGCCGCGCGAGTATCTTTGTATGCGATATGAGCGGTCTGTCCGCCCAGCTTTGCAGCCGCCGCCTGCCGACAGCCGTGACGGTCTTGTCGAGAACCCACAGCAGCGAGCCGCGCCGCTCGCTCGAACGCATCGTGCGGGTTATTTCAAGATTACGCTGCGCCGCCAGCCCCAAGTCCATATACTCGCTGCCCGTATGCGTGGTTATGCCGACAAAGCGCTTAACGGTCGCCCTCTGCGCGTCTCCGATATAGCGGAACAGCGCGCACAGAGCTTTCTGCGCCATGGGCATTGAAGCTATTCCCAGCTCGTCCACGCCGCTCTTGTTCTCAAACTGCGCGGTTATTACGTTTAAATCGGAGTTGTCGTAGGATTTGTCCTCGACCATTTCACACGCGCATTTTTTCAGATTCCGCGTAACGAACGCGCTTACTTCCTTTAAATCGAGAAAGCTGCTGTTTATAAGCAGTTCCACGGGATTGTACCGCGAAAGCTCGGCAATGACCTCCTGCTGACGGTTGCCGCCGCTCTTTTCAAAAACGTGTACCTCGCCCGTCGAGATATCCGCGAAAGCCAGACCTATAACTCCGTTCTCCTCGCATATCGAAGTGATATAGTTGTTCCTGTCCTCGCTGAGCATTGAAGCCTCGATGACCGTACCCGCCGTTACCAGACGGATAACTCCGCGCTCGACAAGCCCCTTTGAGGCGTGAGGGTCGGTGAGCTGCTCGCAGATAGCCACGCGGAATCCCTTGTCGATAAGCTGCTTTATATACGTCTCCGCGCTGTGGTACGGCACTCCGCACATAGGCGAGCCGGCGCGCGAGGTCAGCGTAAGCTCCAGCTCGCGCGACACGGTTACAGCGTCCTCAAAGAACATCTCGTAAAAATCGCCCAGACGGAAAAACAGTATATACGTGCCATATTTCTCCTTGATGTCAAGGTACTGCTTTAGCATTGGCGAGACCTTTTCCGCTTTTGCGGGCTTCTCCGCCTTTTCGGGCTTGTTGTCCGACACTTCACTCACCTCACAAATAAGACCTTAACTTAAATCAGCCGCAGCCGCCGCAGGTCGAGCAGCTTCCCGTGCAGTCCGCGGCGGGCGGTTCGCTCGGGCAGGTCGCCGGATCCGCGCCCTCCACCGAATAGGTGAGTATCGTGTTGATCTCGCTCATCAGCTTGTCCATGCCCTGCTTCGCCATGGTGAACGCCGCCATATTCTCGTTGGACATAACCGCGTCGTACGCCGAATGCATTTTCGCGGTAAGCTCCTTTACCTTTTCGTTGTTGATCTCACCCTCGGGCTTGTCCGACTCCATCGCCAGATTCTGTCTGATGAGGTTAAACTCGCCGATAAGGTTCTGAAGCTCCTCGTCCGCGTCGTTCGCGTTCTTCGTGTTGATATACTCGATATATCTCTCGTCCGCCTGAACTACCTTTCCAAGCTCTCTTGCCGCTTCAATAACAGTCATAATAATTCTCCTTTAATCAATTAGTTTTCCCGTGAGCGCCCATTGGCACGCCCGTTCTATCTTAACGTTGACAAATTCGCCGATAAGCTCCTTATCTCCGTCAAAATCCACAATTACGTCCTGAGGGGTCTTTCCCGTGAGCAGATCCGGGTCTGTCCGCCCCTCTCCCTCGCAAAGCACACGGAGCGTCTGCCCGACGTACTTTTCGTACAATCCGCGCCCTATCGCGCCCTGAACCTCCAGCAGCTCCCTGAACCACTCTCCCTTTTCCTCCGCGGAAACGGGATCGGGCATTGAGGCGGCTTTCGTTCCCTTGCGCGGGCTGTAAATAAACGTGTACAGCGAATCGAACTTCACCTCGCGTATCAGCGAAAGCGTTTCCTCGAAATCCTCCCGGGTCTCTCCGGGGAATCCCACGATAATATCCGAGGTGAGCGCCGCGCCGGGGATCTTTTCGCGGATATACTCCGCGATTTTCAGATAATCCTCACGCGTGTAGTGACGGTTCATAAGCCCCAGAACCCTGCTGCTCCCCGACTGCACCGGCAGATGAAAGTGCCTTGTTACCTTTTCACATTCGGCTATAGTATCTATAAGCTCCTTTGTCGCGTCCTTTGGGTGGCTCGACATATAGCAGATACGGAACTCGCCGTCTATCGCGTTCACCGCGCGGAGCAGCCCGGGGAAATCCGTGCCAAGCTCCTTGCCGTAGGAGTTGACGTTCTGACCGAGCAGCAGAAGCTCCTTTGCGCCGTTCCGAACCGCCGCCCTCGTCTCGGCGAGAATATCCTCCAGCCTCCGCGAACGCTCCCGTCCGCGCACATACGGCACAATGCAGTATGTACAGAAATTATTGCAGCCGTACATTATCGGAATACTCGCCCTAAGCGCGCTCTCGCGTCGCAGCGGCAAGCCCTCGGCGATAACGCCGTCGCCCCCGGGAACGCAAAACTCGCGCTTACGCTCCGTAAGCTGCCTGTAAATCAACTCGGGCAGCGTATGAAGAGCGTTCGTCCCGAACACCAGATCGACGTGCGGAAAGCTCCGCTTTATCTTGTTTACGATATGCTCCTGCTGCACCATACATCCGCACACCCCGATAATAACGTCGGGGTTGCGGCGCTTTTCGTGCTTGAGCGCCCCGAGATTTCCGAACACCCTGTCCTCGGCGTTCTCGCGCACCGCGCACGTATTGAATATAATTATATCAGCGCCCTCGGGCGAATCGGAAAATCCGCAGCCCATTTCCGCCAACATTCCCTTTATCTTCTCACCGTCGCTGACGTTCTGCTGACAGCCGAACGTGTGGACGTGAGCCACGGGCGGCTGCTCTCTCTTCGAGTTCAGCTCCGACACTCTGCGCATAAAGCCGCGCTGCTTTTCCATTTCCTCGGCGGAAACAATCGTAGTCATAATATCATTTCCCTATAGTACTGTTTTTATTAAGCGGGATCCTGCGCCTTCTGCTCATTTTTATCCTCACATTACCCGAGGAAT
>CAYWIP010000036.1:0-25838 GCA_964458395.1 uncultured Ruminococcus sp. | reverse complement strand
CCACAAGGGGTCAAAGTAGCGGATTTCTCCGCCCGAAAATCAGTATAACACACTTCACGGGTAATTGGAAGAAACTATACTTTTGACTAATTAATTTTTGGCAGATTGTACAATGATCGGATCGTTTTTTTGGCGAATTAACACAACAAATGAATGTAATGTTTTGAACCCGACATAAAACAAAATTATTTGATTATTTTCCCTCTCGGATTCGTTCCGAGAGGGAATTTTTTTTTTCAAAAGTAAAGCTGTCGGCTTTAGTACTAATACCGACAGCAGATTGATTTTTTGGTAATGATATGGTATAATTGAATCAACTACATAATAAGGAGAGCGAATATGAAACAGACTATCATTAAATGGCAGACGGTGAACACTCGCAAAAAGGAAAAGAACCTGCCTAAGGTCAACAGCGTCATTGTTTTTAAGCTGCAGTTAAGCGCCGGATATAAGGCGGCATTCCCAGACGTGAAAGAGCACATCACCACAAGCAGCGTACACATGGAAAACGGAAATCTGTATGTCTTGGATGGGCTAATTAAAATACCATTCTCCAACGGCTTTATGTGGAGCTACTTGGACGATACCGAAGATGTTGAAGTTACTTCTTAAAAAGGGAGTGATTTTGCAATTGTGTAATTAAGTGAATACAAGCATTCCCGGGCAGATACCTCCGCCCGGGAACGTTTCACCCGTTATGTCTGTAAACGCTTTTGCCTTTACATTTGTCGACCGTGTGCATCTTGTTGGGGATAAACTCCACAATTTCCGACAAATCACAGTCCAGCGCCTCGCAGATCTTGTCAAGGTGTTCAAGGGTAACTCGTTCGGCGACGTTGTGGTACAGATCGTTAATAGTGTTCGATCTGACCCCCGTCACCGAAGCAAGCTCCGACTGCGTTACCCGAAGCTCGCCCAGCTTGCGGGATAATGTAATCTTGATCATTGCAGTACACTCCTTTCGATAATTTTAGCACTTCTAAGGAGATTTGTCTGCGATTTGTTGAAAATCAACGTTATACGTTATAAAATAACAAAAAATGCACCCTAAAAGTGCATTTTCATTATATCACAGGTAGCTGAATGCTTATATGATTTAAGAGGAATATATGTATGTTAACAAGTATGGTTGTATGAGATCTTCGGCGGCTATCCGTGGTATCACAAGCCCGAGGTGCTGCATTACAACGGCTTCCCGTGGGCGACGAGCGTTCCCGAGCGCGGCGCGCTGATGAAAAAGCCTATGTCGGGCAGGGAAGCGGAAGCGTTTGTCCGCAAGGCTTACGACCGCTGTCTGGAGGACGTGGACTACCTCGACGGCGAGAACGCCGACGACACGCGTATGCGCGAGATGTTCGTGCTGAATCTCGAGTATTTTATGGCGACGCTGCTCGACCGCAAGGACAGAATGAGCATGGCGCACGGTCTTGAAGTCCGCGTGCCGTTCTGCGACTATCGGCTGGTGGAGTACGCGTACAATATCCCCGCCGCGTTCAAGAACTACCGCGGACGCGAGAAGGGCTTGGTACGCTACGCAATGGAGGGGGTTCTCCCCGAGGACGTTCTCTGGCGCAAGAAATCGCCCTATCCCAAGACCCACAATCCCAACTATATGGCGCTGCTGAGCGGGAAATTAAGGTCGCTGCTAGACAGCGGAGACTGCCGTCTGACCGAGCTTGTAAACGCGGACGAACTCCGCAGAATGCTCGGCACGGACGGCGCGAGCTTCACCAAAAACTGGTACGGACAGCTTATGACCGTGCCGCAGATATACGCGTATTTCCTCCAGATAGAAGCGTGGCTGAGGAAGTATAATGTGGTAGTGGAGTGATCAGGTTCGGCGGCTTATTTCGGTTAAGCCGCCGAATCAATATTTTTTTGTATACGCCGAATCAATATTTTTTGTATATGCTCTTGATTTTTGCAACAATATATGGTATAATTAAACTGTATTGGTAAATTTAAAGATAAGGTGAAGTAAAAAATGGCAAAAGAAACTAATCAGACCGACTTAAAAGCGCTGAAGGGACCCGATCAGGTCAGACTGCGCCCCGCCGTAATTTTTGGCTCGGACAGCATAGAGGGCTGCCGCCATTCCGTTTTCGAGATAATCTCGAACTCGATAGACGAGGCGCGCGAGGGCTTCGGAAAGCGCATAAACATCACGCTCCACGCGGACAAGTCCATAACCGTCGAGGATTTCGGGCGCGGTATCCCGATCGACTTCAACAAGACCGAGGACAAGTACAACTGGGAGCTTGCGTTCTGCACGCTGTACGCGGGCGGAAAGTACGACAACAACAGCGGCGAGAACTATTCATTCGCGCTCGGGCTGAACGGTCTGGGCTTGTGCGCGACGCAGTTCGCGTCCGAATATATGGAGGTCGAGAGCCGAAACGGAACCTGGAAGTACTCGCTCCGCTTTGAAAAGGGCTTCAACGTCACGGAGAACGAAAAGGGCTTCGTCAAGTCCAAGTGTACGGGAACGGGCACGAAGATACACTGGAAGCCCGATCTGGAGGTGTTCACCGAGATCGACGTCGGCGGCGAGTACCTCGACGATATGCTCCGCAGACAGGCGGTCGTAAACGGCGGCGTGGAGTTCGTTCGCCGTATCGAAAACGACGACGGCACGTTCGACGAGAAAATTTTCTGCTACGCGGACGGAATTTTCGACTACCTTAAAGAGGTCGCGGGCGATAAATCCCTGACCACACCGCAGTACTGGCAGACTCAGCGGCAGGGCAAGGACCGCGAGGACAAGGAGGAGTACAAGCTGAAAATGAACGTCGCGTTCACGTTCAGCAAGGAAATGCACTTTATCGAGCATTACCACAACTCCTCGTGGCTGGAGCACGGCGGCTCTCCCGACGACGCGATGAAGCGCGCGTTTCTTTCGCAGATAGACGCGTATCTGAAAAACAACAACAAGTACAACAAGGGCGAGAAGTCCATTAAATGGGATGATATCGCGGACTGTCTGATATTTATATCGTCTAACTTTTCCACGCAGGCAAGCTACGCCAACCAGACGAAAAAGGCGGTCACGAACGCGTTCATCAAGGACGCTATGACCGACTGGCTCAAGCACCAGCTCGAGGTGTATTTCCTGGAGAACCCCGACGAGGCTGTCAAGATCGCCGAGCGCGTTCTCGTCAACAAGCGTTCGCGCGAGAACGCCGAAAAGGTGCGCTCGTCCTCGATCGCCAACCTCACCGCGAAGATAGATCTCACCAACCGCATAGACAAGTTCGTCGACTGCCGCAGCAAGGACGTTTCGCGGCGCGAGGTGTATATCGTGGAGGGAGATTCCGCGCTCGGCTCGGTAAAGCTGGCGCGCGACGCGGAGTTCCAGGCGGTCATTCCCGTGCGCGGAAAAATTCTCAACTGCCTGAAAGCAAGCTACGACAAGATATTCAAGAGCGAGATAATCACCAACCTCATAAAGGTGCTGGGGTGCGGCGTGGAGGTCAAGTCCAAGGCGAACAAGAACCTCAATTCGTTCAATCTGGACAATCTGCGCTGGAATAAAGTGGTAATCTGTACCGATGCCGACTACGACGGCTTTCAGATACGCACGCTTATTCTGACGATGATTCAGGAGCTTTGCCCGACGCTGATAGAGCGCGGTTACGTCTATATCGCGGAATCTCCGCTGTACGAGATCAACACCAAGGACAAGACCTATTTCGCGTATACCGAACCCGAAAAAACGCGTATTCTCGAGATGATAGGCGAGAAGAAGTACACGATTCAGCGCTCGAAAGGTCTCGGCGAGAACGACCCGGACATGATGTCGCTCACGACCATGAACCCCGACACGCGGCGGCTTATCAAGGTCACGCCGACCGACGCGGAAAAAACGCGCACGATGTTTGATGTGCTTCTCGGCAACGACCTCGACGGGCGCAAGGAGTTTATCCGCGAGAACGGCAGCAAGTATTTAGAGGCAGCCGATTTTATGTGATCAAACCCGCTATCGTCAACAAACAGTCAGCGCAGCAAAGGCTCTAAGCCAAGGGCAACAAGTAAAACACGCAGCGCTTTCAAATAAACCCGCTATCGTCGACCTTTAGGGGTGCAGGCATAAAGTCTTTGGCGACAAACAGGGGTGCAGTGAGCGGAGCAAAGGCGAACGGAGCGAAGCGAAGAGAGCCGTTTTCGAGCGAACGTGCAGAGCGGCGGGAGCGAAGCGACCAAAGCGGAGCACGGCTCGCCGAAATTGCGTAGCTTTCAATAAGGAGATAAAATTGAAGAAGAAAACACCTAAAAAGAGCGAGCCGAAATCAACGGGCGCTTATATAGAAGGCTCGGGGCAGGTCGTGGAGACGGATATCGTCACGACGCTGGAGGAGAACTATATGCCGTACGCGATGAGCGTTATCGTGTCGAGAGCGCTCCCCGAGATAGACGGCTTCAAGCCCTCGCACCGCAAGCTGTTGTATACGATGTATAAAATGGGCTTGCTGAACGGCGGACGCACCAAGTCCGCGAATATAGTCGGGCAGACCATGAAGCTGAACCCTCACGGCGACGCGGCGATCTACGAAACCATGGTGCGCCTTGCGCGCGGCAACGAGGCGCTTCTGCACCCGTACGTCGACAGCAAGGGCAACTTCGGCAAGGCGTATTCGCGCGATATGGCGTATGCCGCCGCGCGTTATACCGAGGCGAAGCTCGATTCGATAAGCGCGGAGCTGTTCGCGGATATCGACAAGGACGCGGTGGATATGATCCCCAACTACGACAACACCACCGTCGAGCCGACGCTGTTCCCGGTGCGGTTTCCGTCCGTGCTGGTGAATTCCAATTTCGGGCTGGCGGTATCTATGGCGAGCAATATCTGCTCGTTCAATCTCGCGGAGGTTTGTGAAACGGCGGTGTCGCTGATAAAAAATCCCGACCACAACGCGCTTTCAACGCTGAAAGGTCCCGATTTCCCGGGCGGCGGGTATATCGTTTACGACGAAGCCGAAATGGAAAAGATCTACAGAACGGGTCTGGGAGCGGTCAAGGTTCGCGCCAAGTATAATTTCGACAAGGACGCGCGTTGTATCGAGGTCACGGAGATACCTCCCACGACCACGGTCGAGGCGATAATCGACAAGGTGGTCGAGCTGGTCAAGGACGGCAAGATCCGCGAAATTTCCGACTGCCGCGACGAAACGGATCTGAGCGGTCTGCGGCTCGCGTTCGACCTGAAAAAGGGGTACGACCCCGACGCGGTCATGCAGAAGCTGTACAAGCTCACGCCGTTACAAGAGAATTTCAACTGCAACTTCAACGTGCTGATAGCGGGAACTCCGCGCGTAATGGGCGTTTACGAGATCCTCAGCGAGTGGACGGAGTTCCGCAGACAGTGCGTCAAGCGCCGCATTTACTTCGACCTCAACAAGAAAAAGGAGAAGCTGCATTTGCTGCTCGGTTTGAAGAAGATACTGCTCGATATCGACTACGCGATCCGGCTTATCCGCGAGACCGAGGAGGAGGCGGAGGTCGTTCCCAATCTTATGGTGGGATTTGGGATAGACGAGCCGCAGGCGGAGTATGTCGCGGAGATAAAGCTCCGCCACATCAACCGCGAGTATATCCTCAAACGCACCGAGGAGACGGAGCAGCTCACCGCGGATATCGCCGAAATGGAGGAGATACTCAATTCCCCGAAGAAGATCGACAAGGTGATAATCTCGGAGCTGAAGGAGGTCAGCGAGAAGTACGCTCAGCCGCGCCGCACGATGTTCCTGTACGATGTCGCGGAGGACGTGGAGATCGAGGAGGAGCAGCCCGAGGGCTACCCCGTGAACGTGTTTTTCACGCGCGAGGGCTACTTCAAGCAGATAACGCCCAAGTCGCTGAGAATGTCGGGCGAGCAGAAGCTGAAGGAGCAGGACGAGATCGTGTTCTCGGCGGAGGTCTCGAGCAATTCGGAGCTGCTGTTCTTTACCAATAAATTCCGGTGCTACAAGTCGCGCTGCGCGGATTTCCCCGAGATAAAGGCGAGCGTAATGGGCGATTTCGTTCCCGCGAAGCTCGGCATGGACGACGGGGAGCTGCCCGTATTTATGGCGGTCACGGAGAAATTCACCGAAACTCTCGTGATATTTTTTAAGAACGGAAAGTGCGCGAAAATACCGCTTTCGTCATATTCCACAAAAACGCAGAGGAAGAAGCTTCTCAACGCCTATTCCGACCTTTCGGAGCTTGTGGGAATGTTCGTTGTCGATGGCGAGGAGGACTTTATTCTGAAATCGACCGCGGGCAAGGTGATTATGTTCAACACCGCGCTGGTTCTCGCGAAGTCGGCGCGCGACACGCAGGGAGTTCAGGTAATGCGCCTGACAAAGGCGGAATTAGCGTCTGTGCAGATCGCACAAAACGTTGACGTGGAGGATATCGAGCGGTTCAGGATAAAGACGATACCGGCTGCGGGTATCGTTTCCGAGGACGATATCGACCAGATCAAGCTGAGCTGACGATAAGAGCAGCATACAAAACATACGGCAAAAGCCGTATAGCCAAGAACAACAAACAAAATACGCGACAAAGGCTCTAAGCTAAAAAGCAACATATAGGGAAGCAGTCAAAGCGGAGCGCAAGCGCCGATGACGACGGAGCGAACGAAGTGAGCGGAGGAGTTATCGGCAGGCTAGGGCGCGCGAAGCGCGACCGGTGCGCGGAGCGCATTTAAATAAACACCGCTATCGTCGACATATAGGGTAGCAGGCATAAAGTCTTTTGGCGACAAACAGGGAAGAAAACAGGAGGAACCACAATGCTTAGTGATATTGAAATTGCACAGCAGGCAAAAATGCTGAAAATTGGTGAGATCGCGCAGAAGCTCGGCGTGACCGAGGACGAGCTTGAACCTTACGGGCACTACAAGGCGAAGCTCTCGCAGAAGCTGTTCGACAGGACGGCGAAGAACGCGGATGGCAAGCTGATTCTCGTGACCGCGATAAATCCCACGCCCGCGGGCGAGGGAAAGACTACCACTTCGGTAGGTCTTTGCGAGGGCATGAACAGGATAGGGAAGAGGGCGTGTCTGGCGCTTCGCGAGCCGTCGCTCGGTCCCGTGTTCGGCGTTAAGGGCGGAGCCGCGGGCGGCGGATATTCGCAGGTCGTTCCCATGGAGGACATCAACCTGCACTTCACGGGCGATATGCACGCGATAACCGCCGCGAACAATCTGCTTGCGGCTATGCTCGACAATCATCTCCAGCAGGGGAATGAGCTGAACATCAGCGTTAAGCGGATACTGTTAAAGCGCTGTCTCGATATGAACGACCGTGCGCTCCGCAGCTGCGTCATCGGTCTCGGCGGAAAACCGGACGGTATTCCGAGAGGGGACAGCTTTCAGATCACCGTCGCAAGTGAAATTATGGCGATACTCTGTCTCGCAAGCGATCTCGAGGATCTGAAGCGCCGTCTCGGGAATATTCTCGTTGCGTTCACGAACGACGGCAAGCCCGTGTTCGCGCGCGACCTCAAGGCAGTCGGCGCTATGACCGCGCTTCTCAGGGACGCGATAAACCCGAACCTCGTGCAGACGCTCGAGAACAATCCCGCGATAATCCACGGCGGTCCGTTCGCGAACATAGCGCACGGGTGCAACTCCGTCCGCGCGACAAAGCTGGCTATGAAGCTCTCCGACTACACGATAACCGAAGCGGGCTTCGGCAGCGACCTCGGCGCGGAGAAGTTCTTCGACATCAAGTGCCGCTTTGCGGGTCTGAAGCCCGACTGCGTGGTGCTCGTCGCGACTATCAGAGCGCTGAAGTACAACGGCGGCGTTCCCAAGCCCGAGCTTACAAAGGAGAACGTTGACGCGCTGAAAAAGGGTATCGTCAACCTCGGCGTGCATATCGAGAATATGCATAAATTCGGCGTTCCCGTCGTTGTCGCGATAAATCATTTCGGCACGGACACCGACGCGGAGATCGCCGTCGTCCGCGAATACTGCGAGGATAAGGGCGTTGAGGTCGCGTTCTCGGACGTGTTCGCGAAAGGCGGCGAGGGCGGCGTCGATCTCGCGGAAAAGGTATGCGCGACTATTGAAAAATGCGCCGGCTGTCAGACCGATTTCAAGCCGCTGTACGACGAGAAGCTTCCGATAAAGGAAAAGCTGGAAATCATTGCCAAGGAAATATACCGCGCTGACGGCGTAGTTTACACCGCCAAAGCGGAAAAGGCTATCAAAGAGATAGAGGACTTGAATCTCGACAGAGTGCCCGTATGCGTGGCGAAAACGCAGTATTCGCTCTCCGACGACCCCTCGAAGCTCGGCAAGCCCGAGAACTTCACCATAACCGTGAGCGATGTTCGCGCGAGCGCGGGCGCGGGCTTCGTCGTTGCGTACACGGGCGACATTATGACCATGCCGGGTCTGCCCAAGGTTCCCGCGGCGGAGAATATCGACGTTGACGGCAGCGGCGTAATTACGGGGCTGTTCTGATGACGTTCATTACTAACAGCGAAGAGGAAACACGCGCCGCCGCCCTTGACGTGGCGAAGCGCCTTAAAGTCGGCGACGTGATACTGTACGAGGGTGAAATGGGCGCGGGGAAGACCGCGTTCACAAAGGGACTGGCGGAGTTCTTCGGCACGGACGAGGAGGTCACAAGCCCGACATTCGCGCTCGTCCACGAGTACCCGGGGCGCGTGCCTATCTTTCATTTCGATCTCTACCGCATTTCGGGGTACGACGACTTGTACGCGGTCGGGTTCTTCGACTATCTCGACAGGGGCGGGATAATCGCCGCCGAGTGGAGCGAGAATGTTCCCGGTCTGGAGGACGAGCTGGAAAATGTTGTAAAAATCCGCATAGAAAAGCTCTCGGAGAACGGGCGGAAAATCACCATAACAGGTGAATGTTTTGGTGAAAATGCACAAAAATGATCAGGCGGTGAAAGTATGATACTGGGAATAGATTCGTCCGCGATAACGGCGGGCTGCGCGCTGTACGGGGACGGGAAGATAGTCGCCGAGCAGTTTCTGAACACGCGTCACACGCACTCCGAAACGCTGCTTCCAATGGTGAAGTCAATGCTCGAGAGCGCGAAAATAACGCTGTCCGAGGTGGACAGAATAGCCGTGACGACGGGTCCCGGGTCGTTCACGGGGCTTCGTATCGGCATTTCCTGCGTCAAGGGAATGTGCTTCGGCGCGGACTTGCCGTGCGTTCCCGTGTCGACGCTGGAGGCTGTCGCGTACAATTTTGTGCAGATCGACGGAATTATCTGCGCGTGTATGGACGCGCGGTGCAAGCAGGTGTACAACGCGCTGTTCAAGTCCGAGAACGGCGTAATAACGCGGCTTTGCGAGGACAGGGCGATCACGCTCGCGGAGCTTTCGGAGGAACTTTCGGCGCTCAGCGAACGCGTTATTCTCGCGGGCGACGGCGCGGAACTGACGCACGCGTTCACGGAGAAGAGGTACGAGCTTGCCCCGATAACGCTGCGGTTTCAGCGCGGAAGCGGAGTGTGCCTTGCCGCCGAGGGCAAGCCCGGGATCGCCGCGGCGGCGCTTATGCCGAGCTATCTAAGACTGCCGCAGGCGGAGCGGGAACGGCTGGCGAGGGATAAGGCAAATTGAATTTTGCCGCGTCGAAATCCGGTCAATCTGAAGGGAGAAAAATTATGGAGAAGAAATTAAAGATAATTGTTGACAACTGTCCTCAGAATCACAAATGCCCCGCCGTAAAGGTTTGTCCGGTCGGAGCGTTGAGCCAAAAGGATTTTAACGCTCCCGAAATAGACTATGACAAGTGCGTGTGCTGCGGCAAATGCTCGGCGTTTTGCCCTAAAAAGGCATTGGTGCTGTAAAAGAGGTTGGGCAATATGTACAAAGAATTGATCTTAAAGGTATCGAAAGGGAACGACTTTGTGAAAATTCAGCCGCCCTGCCCCGAGAGCGGGATAGACCGCGTCGAAAAGGCGTTCGGCTATCCGCTGCCAAAGGAGCTGAGGGCGCTGCTCCGTGAGCTTAACGGCGATAAGTGGCTGCTTTTGTCGGCGGAAGAGATCATTGAACAGCTCGGCATTAACAAGGATATGCTGTCGTTTTACGAGGAAGAGGGTATCAAGGGCGTGGACAGGCTCATCTTCTTCGCGGGGAACGGCTGCGGCGATTATTATTGTTACCGCGTCGGAGCGGACGGAGCTCCAGAGGAGAACGCGATATATATGTGGGAGCACGAGGAAATGCGTTTCGACAAAAAAGTCGCAGGGAATATGACGGAGCTTATCACGCGGTATTATAACGACGAGATATGATATGCGAGAAAAATTTTTCTACGCTGTTGACACGTGTGTGAAACTGCCGCAGGCGAAGTGCGGACAGCCGGTGAGGGATAAGGCGGATCAAAATTTTGATGCGCGTTGACCTTGAATATGCGGAGGTAACGTTATGGCGGATATGCTGGTAAAATTATATGATATTCCTTTTTCTTATGCTTTGGAAGAAAGACTGTCGGAGGAGGGAATCAGGATCAAAAAAGCGTTGGCGCCCGATAGGAGCAGGATAATTGAATTTTCCAAAATATGCGCGAAGGATGACTATTCGGATGAAGTAAGCGCCGCCTTTTGCAATAATCCCATAACCTGTTATATAGCGACTAAGGAAAAGAAAATAATCGGTTTTGCGTGCTATGAAGCGACGGCGAAGAATTTTTTCGGTCCTATGGCAGTGCTGGACAGTGAAAGAAAAAAGGGCGTGGGAAAGGCGTTGTTGCTGAGGTCTCTGGGGTCTATGCAGGAGCTTGGATACGCGTATGCCATTATAGGATGGCCTGCAAAGTCCGCCGTTGAATTTTATAAGAAATGCGCGGGCGCGGTTATGATAGATGAAAGTTCGTCGGGAGTATATAAAAGGATGATTGAAATTGACGAATAAGTTTCGGGTGAACGGCGGCAAAAATTCCGTATGCTATTGACCCGCGCGGGAAAATGGTGTATAATTAAGTTAAACTTTAAGTAAAAGAGGGCGGTTTTATTATGATAGCTATTGGTTCGGATCACGGCGGCTACGCGCTGAAATGCGAGCTGGTGAAACATCTCACGGAGCAGGGGGTCGAGCTTATTGACTGCGGCTGCGGCGGCGAGACTGTGGATTACCCCGACATTGCCGAAGCGGTCTGCGCTAAGGTGACGGGCGGCGAGTGCGAAAGGGCGATACTTATCTGCGGCACGGGAATAGGCATTTCCATGAGCGCCAATAAGATCAAGGGCATACGCGCGGCGCTTTGCACGGACGAGTATATGGCGAAGTTCACGCGGCTGCACAACGACGCGAACGTGCTGTGTATGGGCGGACGCGTTGTCGGCGGCGGAGTTGCGTGCGGTATCGCCGACGTGTTTCTGAGTACCGAATTCGAGGGCGGACGGCACGCTGTCCGCGTCGATAAAATGATGAAGCTGGAGGGCAAATAAATGGCAAAATTTGACAATGTAATCGTCTGCGACCACCCGCTGGTGCAGCACAAGGTTTCGCTGATACGCGATAAGAATACGGGTTCCAAGGATTTCCGCGAGCTTGTCCACGAGATCGCGATGTTTATGTGCTACGAGGCGACGCGCGATCTGCCGCTCAAGGACGTTCAGATACAGACCCCGCTGAACGAGCTGGCGGACGCGAAAATAATCAGCGGGCGCAAGCTGGCTTTCGTGCCGATAATGCGCGCGGGTCTGGGAATGGTGGACGGCGCTCTGGCGCTCGTGCCTACCGCCAAGGTGGGTCATGTGGGAATTTACCGCGACAAGCTCAACGGCAACACCGCCGCGGATTATTACTGCAAGCTGCCGTTCGATATCGCGAACCGCGAGGTCATCATTCTCGATCTTATGCTCGCGACGGGCGTTTCGGCTGTCAAGACCGTGGATATCGTCAAGAACGCGGGCGCGAAGAACATCAAGTTTATGTGCGTGCTGACCTGCCCCGAGGGGATCAAGGCGCTTCACGAGGCGCACCCCGAGGTCGAGATCATCTGCGGCGCTATCGACGACGGGCTTAACGAGGACTTGTATATCGTTCCCGGTATCGGCGACGGCGGTGACAGGCTTTTCGGTACGCGCTAAACTTCGGCGAAGCCGAAGTTCTCTGCGTTTTGCGTAGGATTTAATTAAGGTCAACCTACAGGGGAGCAGTCAAAAAGTCTTTTGGCGACAAACAGGGGAGCAGTCAAAGCGGAGCGCAAGCGAGTGACGTTGCAGACTTGCAGCGCAGAGAGCGCAGCGAACGGAGCGGAAAGTCTGCAATGTCACTCGGCTAGCGAACGGAGTGAGCGGTGCGCGGAGCGCTTTTAAATAAACACCGCTTTCGTCGACCTTTAGGGGAGCAAGCCAACAAGTCTTTAGGCGACCCCAATAAAACAGGCATTAAGTCTTTCGTCGACAAACAGGGCAGCAGTCCAAGCGGAGCTGAAAAATGATGACAAAATCAGAAGTTTTAAGGAAATATTTCGGACACAATGCGTTCCGCGAGGGGCAGGAGCAGCTTATCGACAACATTCTCGGCGGACGCGACGTGCTGGGAGTAATGCCCACGGGCGCGGGGAAGTCGATGTGCTTTCAGATCCCCGCGCTGATGATGAACGGCACGACGCTTGTAATTTCGCCGCTGATATCGCTTATGCGCGATCAGGTGGACGCGCTCGTCCAGAACGGCATAGCCGCCGCGTGTATCAACAGCTCCCAGGACGGCGCAAGCTCGTACGAGGTATTCCGCAGAGCCGCCGCGGGGGAGTACAAGCTGCTGTACGTCGCTCCCGAGCGCCTTGAAACGGAGGGCTTCCTGCGGCTGTGCGAAGGGCTGACGATACCGCTCGTCGCCGTTGACGAGGCGCATTGCGTATCGCATTGGGGTCAGGATTTCCGTCCGAGCTATCTTAAAATTGCGGGCTTCGTCGATTCGTTAAAGGAGCGCCCGATAACCGCCGCGTTCACGGCGACCGCGACCGAGTACGTCAAGCGCGATATCGTCGAAATGCTCGGTCTTAAAGATCCGTTCACGATAACTACGGGATTTGACCGCCCTAATTTAAGCTTTGAGGTTCGCAAGCCCGAGGACAAGGACAGCGAGCTGCTGAAAATTCTCAAGGGCGGAACTACGGGCAGCACCCGGGCTCCGGGCAGCACCCGGGCTCCGGGTACCACCCGGGCTCCGGGCAGCACTATCGTTTACTGCGCCACCCGTAAGAACGTCGAGAACGTCTGCGCCATGCTCAACCGCAACGGATTCCGCGCGGGACAGTACCACGCGGGCTTCAGCGCGGAGCAGCGGCAGACGGCTCAGGACGATTTCCTGTTCGACCGCGTGGACGTTATGGTGGCGACAAACGCGTTCGGAATGGGAATTGACAAGTCAAATGTGTCGCTTGTGGTACATTACAATATGCCCAAGGATATCGAGAGCTACTATCAGGAGGCGGGCAGAGCGGGGCGCGACGGCGGCGACGCGCGGTGCATTATGCTGTACAGCTACGGCGACGTGGAGCTTGCCAAGTTTATGATAAGCGTGAGCCACGACGACGCGGTGCGTTCGCAAAAGGAGGTCGAGGAGCTGGAGGAGCGCGACCTCATACGGCTGCGCAAAATGCAGGGCTACGTCGGCACGTCGGGCTGTCTGCGCGCGTACATACTGCGGTATTTCGGCGAGAACGCTCCCGCGCGCTGCGGAAACTGCTCAAACTGCACGGGCGATATGGAAACAATTGACATTACCGTTGACGCGCAGAAGATACTTTCGTGCATTTACAGATTAAAGCAGCGCCACAGAGCCGTCGGAAAGGCTTTGCTGTGCAAAATATTAACTGGCAGCAGGGAGAAGCGCATACTCGACGAGGGCTACGACACGCTGTCGACCTATGGGATAATGAGCGGCGTGCCGAGCGTTCGAGTGCGCGACATTATCACGTTTCTGGAGGGCGAGGAGTATTTTGAGGTCTGCGGAGAATACTCGATATGCGTGCTGACCCCGAAGGCGGACGAGTTCATAAAGTCGAAGCGCGCGCTGACCATGCTCGTTCCGAAAAAGGCGGCGAAGACGTTCGCACCCTTCGAGAATCCCTCCGTGAAGCAGTCCGAGGAGCACCAAAATCCCGAGCTGTTCGAGCAGCTTCGGGAGACGCGCAGAAAGCTTGCCGCGTCGCTCGGGGTGCCGCCGTATGTGGTGTTCTCGGACGCAGTGCTGTGGAGCTTGTGCGCAAGGCTGCCGAAAAATTACGACGAGCTTTTGCGGATACCGGGTATCGGCACGTTCAAGGCGGAGCGCTATGGCAGAAAGTTTTTGGGGGACATAAATGATTTTCTGAAAAGCTCCGGTAAAGCAGATCAAAATTAGGCGATAAAAAAGGAATGGCTTTGGACGTCATTCCTTTTTGATTATCAGCCGTTGCGCGTTCCCGCGGCGAACTCCCCGCAGTTTATGTCCAGCACGGTGCGGACGGGCTGTATCAGCGAGTCCTCGTACTGCGACTTCCATTGCGGCTCCCACTGCATAACGCCGTTCTCGTCAATGCTGTCGACGGTATCTCCGCTCTTTATCGGGAACTCGTTGTCAAACTGATAGCTCGCGATATTGTAGACGTAATTCACGACGTGATTGGGATCCATGCCGTGAAAATGCACCTGAACGTCCGCGCCGCCGAACGCGTAAAACCCGATAGTATCCACGATCATATCGTCCGCCGTGCCGTTTATCGTGAAGAACCGCGCGTTCACCGCCAGCCGTATGAACCGCCCCGAGAGGTCGTACTGCTTGCATTCCTCGAAATCCTCGGGCGCGGTGAGCTTTCCGCTGTGAATAACGTAGATCGCTTCGCAGGTCGGATAGCATTGCAGCGCCGCGTCCACCTGCGCGAGGAACAGCTCCGCCTGCTCCTTGTATTGCAGACCCGCCGCCATCATCGCGAACACGTCCACGCACCATTTGAAGCCGTCGATCTTCGCCGCGCCGTCCTTGTAATCCCAGAATTGGCTGCGCTGTATCTCATCGATATTTTCGGCGCTGAACTCCCTCGGCGCTAGGTAATCCGCCAGAACGGGCATTCCCTGCGGCGCGTCCTTGAACACCGCCTTGTATCTCGGCACGGAGAACATCGGCATATCGGGCTTGTCGCTGATATTCTCCGTTGCTCCGACAATGCTCTCCAGCGCCGCTTTGAGCGCGTCCGCGTCCGCCGTGTCGGGCTTCTCCGTGAAAAGAAGCTGCGCCATTAACATCTGATTCCTGTCCGGAACACGGTCGTTCCTGTCCTGATCGATCACTTTCTTGCTCATGCTCATAATGTAAAATCTCCTTATTTGTTTGGATCTATAAATTCTCTGCTGTCATAGCAGTAGACCACGCCCGAGATCACCGTCAGCAGCGCCGACAGATACATCAGCACGTCGCGGACTATCTGCGCGGGGAATCCCGCCAATAATCCGAAGTCGTCCATAAGCGCGCCGAGTATCAGCATAACCGCCATGGCGACCATAGTGACCGCCGTTTTCAGCTTGCCCCAGATGTTCGCGGGAATGACCTTTTTCTTCTCGGAGGTCGCCGCAACGAGCCTTATCCCCGACACGATAAACTCGCGCGCCAAAATCACGAACGCGACCCAGGCATACGTCCACCCCAGCTCCACGAAGCAGATAAGCGCTGCCGCGACCAGTATCTTGTCGGCAAGCGGGTCGAGGAACTTTCCGAAATCCGTCACCATATTATACTTCCGCGCGATCTTGCCATCGAGCATATCCGTAACGCTCGCCAGCGCGAACAGTATCAGCGCCCACAAAAAGCGCAGCGGCACGAACTCCGCGCTCATAAAGAACACGAAAAACGGCACTATTATCACTCGGAACATAGTCAGCTTATTTGCTAAATTCACTTTATCACCTCGTTTTAATCATCGCTCGGAAACGGCGAACCGAGAAGCGCCCTCGCGAACTTTCTTGCGGCGGCGCTGTCGCGGCAATTCGGTTGGCTGCTGAGTTTCGCGAGCTTTTCAACGCGCGTTTCGCCGCCGTCCTCGAAAACGACATACAACTCTGTTACGTCCATATAGTCGTATATCGTGCCGCAGTCCGTCATTTTGAGCGCCGTCCACTCCGAAAAATTTTTGTAGTTATCGCGTATCAACGACTGTTCCTCCTCGGGAACGCTGCCGCTCGGCTCGCCCTCGGCAAGCTCCGTCAAACGCTCGTACCAATCGTCCGAATCGGGGCTTATCCACGCGGGGTCGTCCTGATATCCGCTGCCCTCAAACTCCGCGGAGAATATCTTCCCGTCGTCCGTGTAAACGATTATCGAGTGTACTTGCTTGCTGTTATCTGAAACGATTTTGGGATAATCATTGTAATCGGCGCAGTACTTTACAAGGGTAACGTGCGGAAGTTCGGCGCTGTTTGCGCAGCCGGAAAGGGTCAGAACGCAAACCAGTACAGAAATTATGCAGAATAGTTTTTTCATTATCGTAAAATCCTTTCAAAAATGTGATAAAATACGGGCTTGACATCTTTTCAAATCCGTGTTATAATGTAGATACAGATTATAAGGGGGTGAAAAAATGGGACAAACCGATATTCAATTCAAGGATAATTTGCGCAAGGATCTGATCACATTCAAGCGTCTTAAAGAGCTTTTGGAAGCGGGTGACAAAGAAGCTGCAGCGAAAGTGATCGAGCAGGAAATTGAACGTATTAATGCCAGCCTGCAGGATTGATCGGCTCGACCATATTTTTTTAAGGCGTTAAGTCCACACAAGGCTTAGCGCCTTTTTTTGTCACAGCAATTCCCCGATAAGATTGTTGTCCAGCACGTCCGTAATGCGTATCTTCACGAACTCCCCGACGGGCAGCCCCTTGCCCTTTGGCGCGGAGAAGTAGATCATTCCGTCGATCTCGGGCGCGAACATTGCCGAGCGCCCAAAGAAATGCTCCAGATAGCGGTCGAAGCCCTCTACCACGACCTCGACCTCGTCGCCGATCATACTTTCGTACAGCTCCGCGACGCGCGTGTCCTGCTGTTCCTCAAGTATCTCCTTGCGGTGCTCGCGGACTTCCTCGTCCACCTGATCGGGCATTGCGGCGGCGGGAGTGTTCTCCTCCTCGGAGTACGCGAAGCACCCCATTCGCTCAAAGCGCATATCTGCGGCGAATTCGCCGAGCCGATTGAACTGCTCCTCGGTTTCCCCGGGAAAGCCCGTAATGAACGTTGTGCGGAGCGTTATTCCCGGTATCTCGCGGCGAAGCTTGGCAATAAGCTCGCGGAGGGAATTTTCGTCGCCGCGGCGGTTCATCTTTTTCAGCAGCTCGCCGTCGCAGTGCTGAAGCGGAATATCGAGATACTTCACTATCTTGTCTTGACGCTTTATGCAGTCTATAAGCTCGTCCGTTATCCGCTCGGGATAGCAGTACAGCAATCGTATCCACTTGAAGCCGTCGATTTCGCAGAGCTTGTCCAGAAGCTCCGGCAGCGCGAGTTTGCCGTACAGATCAAGCCCGTACCGCGTAACGTCCTGCGCGATAATAACAAGCTCCTTAACGCCGTCCGCGGCAAGACTTTTCGCCTCGCTGACAATATTTTCCATAGGACGGCTTCTGAACCGTCCGCGAATCTGCGGTATCGCGCAGTAGGTGCAGCAATTGTCGCAGCCGTCCGCGATACGCATATATGCGTAGTGGGGCAGGGTAGACAGTATTCTCCGACCCTCCATAGTGTGCCGCTCCTTAACTCCGAAGCGGCAGACGTGACCGTTTATCATCTCGGCGAAAATATCCGCGATATTCTCGTACTCGGCGATACCGACCACCGCGTCCACCTCGGGGTACTCGCGCACAAACTCCTCGCGGTAGCGCTCGGACAGACAGCCCGTCACGACTATGTACTTTATCGTGCCCTCTTCCTTGAGCGTTATCAGCTCGTTGAGCCACTCGATAGCCTCTTCCTTGGCGGCGGTGATGAAGCCGCAGGTGTTCAGCAGAACGATATCCGACACTCCCGGCTCCTCCACGAACGCGTATCCCTCGGCGGCGAGCCGCGCCATCATCTGCTCCGCGTCCACCTGATTTTTCGCGCAGCCGAGCGACACCACCGCGACCTTTACGCGCCTCATATTATCCTTTTCCTTACCCATTGTTATTCCTCGTCAAATTCATTGTAATCATCGAAATCGTCCTCAATACTGCTGAGAACGGCATCGATACAGCGCTTTATCTCGCCGAAGCCGTAGCCGCGCCGCGCGAGAGCCGCGATAGTTCTGCGGCGGTCGTCGTAATCGGCGATCTTGTTTATGTAGCGCCGCTCAATAAGCGCTGTCAGTTCCTCGTCAAGCTCCTCCTCGGGAACGTCCGCGAGGGTGTTCTCGACAAGCTCCCTGTCCAGACCGCGCATTATCATCTCGTAACGCACGCGCCGGACGCCCCACCGCTTGCGCTTTATAAGGTACTCGGCGAGCTTGGGCGCGTACTCCTCGTCGTTGACGTAGCCGAGTCCGCAGACGTACTCCGCCGCCTCCTCGGCTATCTCTTCACCGTAGGTTTTCGTGAGCTTTTTCAGCAGCTCCCCGCGGCACATCTCGCGTTCGCCGATAAGGTAAAGCGCGCGCTTTTTCGCCTTTCGCAGAACGTCCGCGCCCGTTATCTGCCCGAGCGCGGCGGCGGTTAGCGTCTGCCCCTTTTTCACGTTGAACTCATCGACGACGGAAGCGTTTACGAACACCTTTTTCGCGCCGTCAAGCTCTATCTCCCAGGTATCGCCCTTGTACTCCGAAAGCTCCGTAACAAGCATTATTCAAAGTCCTCCGCCGAAAACTCCGCGAAATCGTCGTCGAACGAATCGTCGGCGGGGAAATCCTCCTCGGGCTCTTCGCGCTCCTCGGGAACCTCCTCCGGCTCCTCGACCTTTTTGGATTTCTTTGAGGTTCTGGTTTTCTTGGCGGGCTTTTTGGTATCCGCCGCTTCGGCGGTATCGGCGGTTTCGCCGTCCTTTTTCCCGCCGTCCGCGCCGTTCGCGCCCTCCTCGGGAGCTGCCGCCTGCTTCTCAAATTCCTCGCGGACTTTCTTTTCGACCTCGGCGCATATGTCGGGGTTATTTTTTAAGTAGTCCTTGACCTTGTCCTTGCCCTGACCTATCTTCATATCCTCATAGCTGAACCACGAGCCGCTTTTCCTGATTATGCCGAACTCCACGGCGCAGTCGATTATCTCGCCGAGCTTGGAGATACCCTCGCCGAACATCATATCGAACTCCGCGGTTTTGAACGGGGGCGCTACCTTGTTCTTTACGACCTTGCACTTGGTGCGGTTTCCGAGGATAACCGAGCCGTCCTTGATAGGCTCGCCGCGGGAAACGCTTATGCGCACGGACGCGTAGAATTTAAGCGCTCGTCCGCCGGGAGTGGTCTCGGGATTTCCGTACAGCACGCCGATCTTCTCGCGCACCTGATTTATGAATATCGCCACGCAGTTGGTCTTGCTTATCGCGGCGGTGAGCTTTCTCATAGCCTGCGACATCAGTCTCGCCTGAACGCCGACGTGCGCGTCACCCATTTCGCCCTCGATCTCGGAGCGCGTCGACATAGCCGCGACCGAGTCGAGAATTACGATATCCAGCGCTCCCGAACGCACCAGCGTGTCGATTATCTCCAGCGCCTGTTCGCCCGTATCGGGCTGTGACACAAGCAGATTGTCCACGTCAACGCCGAGCTTTCTCGCGTAAACGGGATCGAGCGCGTGCTCAACGTCGATAAACGCCGCCGTTCCGCCCGCTTTCTGCGCTTCGGCAACGGCGTGCAGACACAGCGTGGTCTTGCCCGAGCTTTCCGCGCCGTACACCTCGATAATGCGCCCCTTTGGCAGACCGCCGATACCGAGCGCCAGATCAAGCATAAGCGAGCCGGTTGAGGTGTGCTCGACATTCATTTTGTGACCCTCGCCCATAAACATTATCGAGCCCTCGCCGAAAGCCTTTGTGATCTGCGCTATCGCGGTGTTGAGCGCCTTTTTCTTCTCCTCCGGGTCGACTATGCGCTCCACGGGCTTTAACTGCGCCTTCTCCTTTTTCTTGTCCATTGCCATTGCCGTATCCTCCAAATAATTATTTTATGCCGTAAACAACGCGGTATATTCCGCGCGTATCCTTTACGCACCCGGCGTCGAGACCGTTCTCCGCGAATATCTCCATAACGCCGCGCTCCTGATTTATCCCTATCTCCACCGCGAACATTCCGCCGTGTTTAAGACGTTTCGTCCATATTTTTAACATTTTGCGGTAGAAGTCCAGACCGTCCCTGCCGCCGTATAAAGCCGTTTTCGGCTCGAACGCGACCTCGGTCTGCAAATTGCGCATATCCGTTTCGGTAAGGTACGGCGGATTTGAGACAATAACGTCGTATTCGCCGCCGAGCCTTTCCGCGAACCCGCCGTCCGTAACGTCGCCGCGCACCGCCGTAACAAGCTTTTCCGCGCCGTTCAGCGCTATGCCGCGCTCCAGATACACGAACGCGTCCTCCGAAAGCTCGACGCACTTCACCACCGCGCCGCAAAGCTTCGCCAGGGTAACGCCGATACAACCGCTTCCCGCGCACAAGTCGAGAGCGTTCCGCTCGTCGGGGGAGCGTTCAAGCAGGAAATCACGCGCCAGCTCCGCGAGCACCTCCGTGTCCTGACGGGGAATAAGCACGCCCTCGCCAACGGGGAACGTCAGCCCGAAAAACTCCCACTCCCCGAGAATATATTGCAGCGGATAGCCCGAAAGCCGCCGCTCCAGCATTGTATGAACCGCGTCCGCCGTTTCTTCGGGAACCTCCGCGCCCGGCTCTGTGAGCAGTTTTATCCGCTCTATCCCCGCCTTTTGAAGAAGCTGCTCCGCCTCGAAGCGCGCGTTCTCGATTCCGTTGCCGGCGAGCGCGCAGACGGTCTCACGCAAAATATCCCGTATCACCAATTGTCGTCCTCGCCTTCTTTAGGCAGGCATGGCGTTACCGCCGCGATAGCGACCTCGATCTGCGAATCGTCCGGCTCGCGCGTGGTGAGCCGCTGCATCCAAAGTCCCGGCGCGCTGATTATTTTCGTGAATATGTTCGTATACCTCCCCGCGAGCTTTATCAGCTCGTAGGAAATTCCCACCACGACGGGCAGCAGCGGCAGCTTTATCAGTACGCGGAGCAGCGCCGCGAGCGCGTTGTTCTCGATCGCCCACCATTCCGCGGGGTTTATCGGGATCAGCGAATACACCAGAATGCTCACCAGCAGCGTGATGATGATGAAACTCGTGCCGCAGCGCGGGTGAAATCTCACCATGGGCTTTATGTTCTCGACCGTAAGCGGCTTTCCCGCCTCGTAGCACGCGATAGTTTTATGCTCCGCGCCGTGGTATTCGTAGGTGCGCTTTATGTCCTTCATCTGCGCGATCACCGCCATATACGCGACGAACAGGATCAGCTTCAGCACGCCCTCGAACGCCGCTTTCCACCCCGAAACGTCCGTTTCGCCCGCCGCCTTTTCGATAAACGAGAACAGCCAGCTCGGCACGAAAAGGAACACAAACAGCATGGCAACGATCATCAGAAACGAAATTATCCCCCCGATAACGCCGTATGCCTTGTCGCCGAAATGCTTTTCTATCCAGATATCAAGCTTGCTCTGCGGCTCGTCATCGTCGTCCATCATGCCGCTTATCTCCATGGACTTGTTCATGCACGACCAGCCCTCTTTGAGGGTCTGCACGAAATTGAAGCAGCCGCGGACTATCGGCGCCTTGTTGAACCACTTCTTTTCGGGAAGCTCCCACTCGTCCACCTGTATCGTGCCGTCCTTTTTCCGCACCGCCATAGCGCCCACGGAAACGCCCTTCATCATTATCCCCTCGATCAGCGCCTGACCGCCGACCGTCGTCTTTTTGTCCGCTTTCTTTTCCGAATTTTTACTCATCTTCCGACCTTTCCTTTTTGGGAGCGAGCGGCAGCGTTATCGTGACCGTTGTGCCGTACCCCGGCTCGCTCTCCACCTCGAGCAGCCCGCCGTGCATGGTGATTATCTCATCCGCCACGGCAAGCCCTATCCCCGAGCCGTGCTTGGTGCTGTTCGCCTTGTAGAACTTCTGCTTGACCTTAGGCAGGTCCTCGGGAGCGATACCCACGCCCGAATCCGCTACCGATATCACCACCGAGCTGTCGTTCTTCTCCGCGAGAATATCAATCGAGCCGCCCGTTTCGGTGTATTTCAGCGCATTGTCTATTATGTTTATGAACACCTGCCGAAGCCTGTTCTTGTCGCCGTTGACCGCGCACAGAAACTCCGGCTCGTTGTAGGTGAGCGTTATGCCCTCCTTTTTCGCCTTGTCAATATAAATAAGCATAGCGTCCTCAAGCTCCGCGATAACGTCTATCGTCGTCATCTGCAGCGTAAAGTGCCCGCTCTGTATGCGCGAGAAGTCAAGCAGCTCCTCGACCATTCGCTCCAGCCGCTGGGTTTCCCCCGTAATGACCTTCATTCCCTTTGTGAACGTTTCGGGGTCGTAGCCTAAATTCAGCGTTTCGCCCCAGCCCTTAATCGCGGTGAGCGGAGTGCGCAGCTCGTGCGACACCGAGCTTATAAAGTCGTTCTTGATCTGCTCGGCGTTTTCCAGACCGTCCGCCATTTCGTTGAACGCGCGCGAGAGCTGACCTATCTCGTCGTTGGAGGTTATCGGCAGGCGCTCCGAGAAGTCGCCCTTTGCCAGCTTTTTCGCCGTCGAGCTTATCTGCACCAGCGGCACGCATATCGACTTCACGAAATACAGCCCCGTCAGCACCACTATCAGCAGTATGACCGCGCTTATTATCAGCGCCGTGAACATTATCCCCGAAAGCTGATTGTCCACGAACGTAAGCGATGTCACGAACCTAAGCGCGCTTACGCTGCTGCTCGACGTTGTAAGCACTATCGTCACCGCGAGAATGTTCTCGCCGCCGTCGCGCCCCAGAAACACGCCCATTCCGTCCTCGCTTTTGAGCGCGGCTTCGTAGTCGGGCATATTGTAGGTCTTGTCGGGCGAGAACCCGCTTGACGAGAGCGTTACCTCGCCCGCGCGGTTTATGGACATCATCTCCATCTGGTTTTTCTTGTCGAAGTTTTCGATAATATGCCTTACCTCCGACGAGAAGTTGGTGGACAAATCCTCGTAAAGCCGCACCAGAACCATTTCCGCAGCGTTAGCCTCCGAGATGACATAGCTCTCCGCCGAGCCGTAGTAGTACTGCTTGGTGAAGTAATACACGCAAACGTTCGCCACGACGAGAAGCAGCGTCACGACGGACAGCGTATTCATCATCCAGCGGGTCGCGATAGAGCGCTTGCCCATACGCGACTTCAATGTTTTCAGATTTTCCATATATCAGCCGTTCCACTTATACCCGAAGCCCCACACCGTCTGAATGTATTTCGGCGTTGACGGATCTTCCTCTATCTTCATGCGAAGCCGCCGTATGTTCACGTCTATCACCTTGTCCTCGCCGACGTAGGAATCGCCCCATATGTGCTTCAGGATCGAGATCCTGTCCACGGGCGAGTTGCGGTTCTTCATCAGATATTCCAGTATATGGTATTCTATCTGCGTTAAGTCCACGGGCTTTCCGTGACTGTACAGCATTCTGCTCTGATAGTCCAGCGTGAACGGCCCCGAGCTTATCACCTTAGGCTCCTCGCGGCGCGCTCTGTTAATGCTCACCCTGCGGTATATCGCGTCCACTCTCGCCACAAGCTCCGACGGCGAAAACGGCTTCGTGACGTAATCGTCCGCGCCTATCATCAGGCAGTTCACCTTGTCCATTTCCTGCGATTTCGCCGACAGCATTATTATCCCGATATCGCCGCTCTGCTCCCGTATCCACCTGCACAGCGCGAACCCGTCCATTCCCGGCATCATTATATCCAGCAGCGCCACGTCGAAGTTTCCTCCCTGACGCTCATACTCCGCCGACGCCTCCTCGCCGCTCGCTACGTCCGTAACGTCGTAGCCCGCGCGCCGAAGATTTATCACCACAAAATCGCGGATATCGTTTTCGTCCTCTACCACTAAAATGCGTTTCATAATACCCCCTATTTAAAAGGCAAAAGCTCGCACCACTCACTTCGCTTCGCTCCGTTCGCTAGCCAACGGTAACTCCTCTGGTCGCTTCGCTCCCGCCGTCGTCACCGTTGCTTGCGACTTTTGCCGCTGCGTGTGTGACACGTTGCTCTCGGCTCAGACGCTTTTGCTGCTGTGTGTGATGCGTTGCTCTCGGCTTGGGTGCTTTTGCCGCTGCGTGTTAAATATGTTGCCTTAATTACAATATGATAAAACTTGCGTTAAGCTCGCTCTCGGTAAGCGCCAGCTTGCCCGTTTTGTAGCCCGCGGTCTCGATACAGTAGAACGCCGTATCCGTGCTTTCGCCGAGCAGCTTAAGCGATTTCGCCCGTTCGAGCGCCTCGGGGTCGTCCTTGGGCACGGCGCGTATACGCATAAGCTCCGTCTTTTCGTTGACCTCAAGTCCCGTGTTCGGGTCATACGATATAAAAATGATCTCGTTATTCGCGAAATCCGCGACAGCCGTCACAACGCCCCACCACCGGTTGGGCAGCAGCAGCGCGAACCGGAATTTTCCCGAGAAATAGCTGTTGTTTTCGAGCATAAAGTTATCGTCCCTGACCGTATACCACTGCACCGCGCAGAGCTGCTCGGGGCGCGTGAGCGTTTCGTAGCCCGGCAGAGGCGTGGTTGACGGGATCTCGATAAAGCCGTCGCCGTCGATATCATTGCAGTATATCTCCGCCATATAGTCGTTGACCTGCCGCGAGATTATGCCCGACGCGGGATTTTGCCCCACGCTGTCGGGGCAGACAAGGCGGTTTCCGTAGCAGTACAGCACGTTCGTTCCCGACTGCTGACTTCCGTTGGAATAGTCTAGGAACAGCGCCGTCGTATCCTCGTCGAGCTGACCCTTTGTAACTCTCAGGTAATCCGCCGTGCCGCCGTACAGCGGAGTTTCCGACAGCTTTTCAAAGCCGTTTTCGCCGTTTGTGAACATCGCCGCCGAGGACATCATTGTCGCCTTGTTGACGTTCACGGTGACAAGCTCGTCCAGACCGTCCTCGTTAAGGTCGACGACCTCCATACAAGTATACGCTGCGGAATGTATCTCCACGGGTACCTGATCAACGTAATTCAGCACTGTAAACGCCTTTTCGGCAGCGTTCAGCAGCGTGTAGCAGATGATTATGTCCGTGCGGTTAGTGCTGCCGAGGTTCGCAAAGCTTATGCTGTCGACCTCGCCGCCCGCGCAGGACATATCGTACACAGCCTCCCAGCTTTCGTTGATACGGTCGAGGAACTTCAGCCGCAGCGCGCTCTCGCCCGACTGGACGTTCTTGCTCTCGTAAAACACCATAGCCTCGTCGCCCGGCTCGTCGTCGATATTGTGCAGCACGAACGCCGAACGGTACTCGCCGCTTCTCGGGTATTTCAGCTTAACGCCCTGACCGACGCTGTCTATAAGCTCCTGATATATCTCGTTCTGCTCCGCCAGAAGCTTTGGCGGAGTAAGCAGGTTCTCCACCGAAATCGCCGCGGAGCATCCGCACAGCAGCGCGCACAGCAGTAAGACCGCTATAATTTTTATTTTCACATTATCCTCCGATTTGGAAAAACTTCAAGAAAAACACAACAGGTTGGGGTAAAAAAACATACTCTACATATTATAACATATTTATTCAAATAATAAAAGCCCTTTTTTAGATTTTTTCCGAAATTTTCATTTATTCCGTATTTTATGGTGTTTTCGTTAGTGTGGTAAATTATTGTTTAACGCAGTGGCGGTGGTGCTTTTTTGTAATTTGTTGCTT